>CAKTYF010000006.1 GCA_934631995.1 uncultured Eggerthellaceae bacterium | reverse complement strand
ACTTACAAACCACTTACGAAAGCTTTCTCAGAAATCTCGTTCAAAGGTCTTGACTACTCATAGCTGGTCTCCTTTGAAACAAACCAGTTAATCCAACCTTCCCAGTATACACCTCGGAGCGTTTTGAAAAAAGCGTTTCTCTCATTTTGATATTGCCGACAGCAGGGTTCTTTGAGATTAAACAATTAAGGGCATCGAGAGTATGCCTTCATTCGTATCTTTTGCCTGGGAGCCATGACCCAACCAAAGGAAGCAAGGAAACAAAGGAAGCAACGTGTCGCATCCGGTATACAAGGCGCACCGGATGCCCTTGGAGTGGGCGTTGCCGTCCATGCGAGCTTCCGCTCACGCACAGCCACAAAACCCGCTATACCACTAGCAGGCGCTTGCATGAGGGGCACGTTGCAAGCGGAGCTTGAGTGCGAAGTTGCGCCAAGTGAGCGGAATCAATGGAAGCACGGCAGCACCCGCAACGGCCATCGACGTATTTCCCCAGGGCAACGCCACCACAGCGCTGGGCAGCTTTCTTGAACTCCGCAAGCACATCAGCAGGAACCTGTGCGCTTAGCTGATCAATAGCCGCATTCTGCTGGGCAATTACTCGTTGCAAGGTGCCGCCCTGTTCCTGGAATGACGCGATCTCCTTCGCTTCGCTTGCGGCAACCGACGAAAGCGCTGCTTCCACCTGCTTTTTCACTTGATCGATTTTCTCAAGCTGCGCCACAGCGGCATCGTTTTTCTGCGAGAGCGTTACGCGCTTTTTCGCAATCGTGTCCAATTCCTTGGACAGATTTTCCACGGCGCGGAAATTACCAGAAGCAGATGCGTGCTCGATTTCCTTTTGCTTTTCCTTTTGGCGCGCATCCATGCGCTCATCATCGTCGGAGATGCGTGAAAGTTCCTGACGCGCCTGCTGCAAAAGCGTCTCGACCTGCTGCGACTTTGCCTCTATCTGCGCTTTCTTCTGCCGCAGACGTAAAATCTCTTGGCGCTGCGGTAGCTCGTCAAGTTGACGCTGCGCCTGTGTGCGCGCAAGCATGCATTGTTGCAGCTCCAACAAATCATCAATAGTCTCGGGTGTTGCAAACATGGGTCCTCCCCGTATCCTACAAGCTTATCCAATTTGTGGTGCGGGGCAATTCTACAACGTTTTCCACGCCCAAATCCCTCACAGACCGATAAAGCACACCAGCAAGCGGTTGCTCCGACACATCGTGACCTACTTCGATAATGCTCAAACCCACTTGCGCGTAGGCAAGGGCGTCGTGATATTTCAGCTCACCGCAAATCAAGCAATCAACATCCAGCGCAAGCACATCGGGCAAAATGGATCCTGCGCTCCCCTGCGCCGTTACGACATACCGCACCGGTGCCTGGGCGTCACCCCAGATGCGCGGGGTGCCGCCGAGCGCTTGCTTGCACGCCTGACCCAACTGGCAGACGGTCTTCGCGAAGGCGTCGGTCGCGCCAGCGGTTTCGCCGACAACTTCGGCGGCAGCCGGCCCGGCAACCCCATCTGCGACTTCGCCGACAACCGCACCCAGAACTCCCCCGCCGCCGACAGCACCAACGCTGCACAACGCGCCGTACCCGCGACCCGTATCCGTTGCACCCGGAAGCGGCTGCACCGTGCGCACGTAATCAAGCCCCAAAGCGTTCGGCAGCGCCATAACGCCTTCTTCATTCATATCAAGTGCCGTGTGGAAGTTCATAAGCGCCACGCCTTTTTCAAGCGCGGCATAAATCAGGGCGCCAGGCTGCTGCGCCACGGAAGTTCCCGGAAGAAAGCTCTCGGGCGGCTGCAAAAACGCCGGGTGATGCGTGAGCAGCACGTTCGCTCCTGCTTGTTTTGCCTGTTCAATCGCGCTAACCGAAGGATCAAGCGCCACAGCAACACCGGAAACCACGCAAGAAGGGTCGCCCGCCAACAAGCCGGTTCTATCCCAACTCTCCGCATCTTGCGCGGGATATTTCCCCAAAAGCAACTGCTCAAGCTCACCAATGGTGCAATGCAGCGTCATGGAACTTCCTCTCTTCTTGACAAGTGGCGCGCGAGCTTCGCGCCTCAAACACATTTAGCTCAAAGGAATGCAGCGACGATCCCCTGTTGCCGTAGGAACCGTTATGTAGCGATATCCCGCTTCATACATCAGCGCATATGCCTTATCTAACCCACGCGTCACGTGCTCGGGAGAATGCGCATCCGTACCCACCGAACAAGGAATGCCAGCACGGCAAAACAAGCGCAAAAGCTCGGGAGCTGGATACATCTGCTTGCAATCGTAATACGCACCCGCTGTATTGACTTCGACCATTTTATCGGTAGATGCAAGCGCTTCGGCCATTTCCTGATAACATTTTTCCAGGTCAAAGCTTGGATAATATCCGAATTTCTTCGCCAGGTCGGGGTGCGCCATAGCATCGATAGGCCAATCCGAACACGCCGCCTCAATCCATAGCTCAACGTAGCGACGCCACACCGCATCGGCGCCAAATTCGCTCCATCGACTCATATATGCTGGGTCGTCAAAACCCCAGCCGTCAATGAAATGCACTGACAGCAGCGTATACGCAAACGGCGCAAACGTGTCGCCGCCCATCGCACGCGTCTCGAAATCCCCCAGCCAATCAAATTCCGCGCCAGCAACCACTTCGATATCCGAATACCGTTGCTGAGCTGCGCTGATTTCCCGTAAGTACTGCGGAAGAAGCGCCGCTTCAATTGCGTTTTCCTTCAAGGGATCAAGCTCGGGCGGCAGCGGGTAATGCTCCGTTACCGCAAGCGTTGTGATTCCCGCCCGGCGTGCAGCACACACCAGCTGGTCAACGCTTCCCTGGCCGTGCCCCGAATAAACCGTATGCGTGTGGCAATTCACCAGCTCCATAGCAAGCTACTTCCGAATGCAATTCTCAAGCGCCGCCGCAAATGCGTCAATCTGCTCCTGGGTGGTATAGCGTCCCATGGACACGCGAAGCGCGCCATACGCTTTATCGGACGGCACACCCATAGCTTTGAGCACATGGCTTGGATCCAAACTATGCGATGAACAGGCCGAACCACCCGAAACGCCGAAGCCCGCTTGATCAAGGCGAATGATAAGCGTCTCGCTTTCGAAACCGGAAACTAAAACATGCACAATATTAGGCAGATACGTTTCATCGCCCGCGCCGACCAAAACCGTTGGGGAAACGCGCTTGAGCCGAGAAAAGCGTGCATATAAATCATCACGCAAGCAGCGAAGGCGCACACTCTCTGCCGCCTGGGTTTCCACCGCAGTGTGGCACGCGGCAGCAAAAGCGCAGATAGCAGGAACGTTTTGCGTTCCGCTTCGACGCCCTTCTTCTTGTCCGCCGCCCAAAAGATACGGCACGAACGGCGTGCGCGCTTTCAAGTACAAAACGCCAACGCCCTTCGGAGCGCCAATCTTGTGCCCCGAAAACGATGCAGCATCCACATCCAAATCCTGAAGGTCAACGGACGTCTTCCCCAGTGCTTGCGTTGCATCGGTGTGAAAGAGCGCACCGCCCTTGTGAGCGATTTCCGCAAGCTGCTTGATAGGCTGGATGCTACCCACTTCACTGTTCGCCATCATAATAGAAACCAGCACGGTATCGTCGCGCAACGCTTGCTGCAAAACAGGGGGGTCCACAAACCCGCGGGAATCCACCGGCAGATACGTGACCGCAACGCCTTCGCGCTCCAAACGATGTGCCGGCGCCAATACCGCATCGTGCTCAATGGCAGATACGATAACGTGGCCGCCCCCATGAATACCGCGCTTCTCACGCTGCTGCAATGCAGCGCGCGTCAGGCCGAACAGGGCGGCGTTATCGGATTCCGTAGCGCTCGACGTGAAGATAATCTCGGGAGGACGCTTTGCATGCAAGCATTCGGCAACGCTGCGTCGCGCTTTCTCCAAAAGCTCGAAGGCATAACGTCCCGGTCCATGCAGCGAGTTCGCATTTGCACCACCCGCCGTCATATGAACAGCGCCCGGCTGCATGAACTGCGCTAACGCATCTGCGGCTTCAGGGCACAGGGGCGCCGTTGCCGCATAATCAAGATAAACGTAATCGCTCATTCTTACCCACTTATTCTCGCTCGCTTGTCACAAAGGCTGATTTTTCGCATGCTAAGCCAGCCAGTCGCGCGCTATTGCACATCCTGTTGGGCCTGGCGTGCAGCCGCTTCGATCTCTTTCAGCGCCTGCGCCGGATCTTCTGCGGCATAAACGGCATTTCCGCAAACAAACACATCGGCACCCGCCTGGGCAACGCCGGCAACCGTCTTCAAGCCAATACCGCCGTCAACTTGAATCATCGGTTCTACCTGGTGCTTTTTCGCCATTTCAACAACTTCGGCAACTTTCTTATCGCTGCCTTCAATATAGGACTGACCCGAAAAACCCGGTTCAACGCTCATGATAAGCACCATATCCAGCTGCTCGATAACTGGCTCCAAAACGGAAACGGGCGTTTTCGGTTTCACAGACAGCGCTGCGCGCGCACCCGCCTCATGCACCATATCAAGCGCACGAAGCATGCTATCCGTATCATCGAACGCTTCCACATGCATCGTAATCATATTAGCACCGGCAGCCAAATACCACGGCAGCTGCTCAAGCGGATTAGAAATCATCAAGTGAACATCCAAGGGAATGCGCGCAATGCGAGCGAGCTGCTTGACCACGGGTACGCCAATAGTCAGATTCGGCACAAAATGACCATCCATAACGTCAACATGGATATACCCTGCACCGGCGTCTTCGATAAGCCTGATTTGGCTTTCCAGATTCATGAAGTCGGCGGATAAAATTGACGGGGCAATCTTAGGCTCCTGGAACATGGCTACTCCTTTTTTCGTTTGCTTTGCCGCTCATTCTAGCGCAAAGACGGCAGCGGCCTTGCGGATATCGGTATTATTTCGCGATTTGTTAATGGCAGGAGCGCGCCCCAGCTCGCGTATAATAAAGCATGCAGGTTCTTTTGGAAGCCACAGAGAGGCACCTTATGCAAACCCACGCCGCGCCCTTCGACGCAACCGTTCAATATTACGTTTACCGCAGCCCCTATGGTTTTTTGACCATCCAGGCAACAAATACGCATGTGACCTGCATAAAGTTTGGAGAAGAAGAACTCAGTGGTCCGCGCAAGCCTAATCGATTGACCAACCTTATGGCAACCGAGCTTCTGGAATATTTCGCGGGCAAAAGACAAGCATTCGATATTCCGCTAGCGCCCGCTGGCACGGCATTTCAAAAAAACGTGTGGCGCGAAATCATGAAAATCCCCTACGGAGAAAGTGCTGCCATATCAACCATCGCCGCACGCCTGGGCGATGAATCGGCGTATCGCGTTGTCGGCACTGCCGCAAAACGCAGCCCTTTGGCCATTGTGGTGCCAACACACCGCATTTGTGCGGCAGCGGGCCGCAAGCTCAACGCCACGAAAGCAAACGTATTCAACGCTGCCCTACTCAAAGCGGAGCGCCACTATTTGGGATTGGAATAAAGAAGCAGACGCGTTGCAACCACGAAAAGCACTCCGAAAACCTTAGTAGAACTCTGGCTTAAGCGGACGATCCAACAGGCGGTCAGATACCAGGCGCAGATCGAAGTCTTCCCATACCACACGACGAACGATATCGGTAATAGGCAGCTCAACGCCCACTTTTGCCGCCAGCTCGCCAAGCGTTTTACACGCAACGGCGCCTTCGGCTACCATATGCGTTTCCGCGGTAAAATCATTGAGCGTCTTGCCCTGCGCAATCATCTCGCCCAACCGGCGATTGCGCGAATGCCGCGACATGCATGTCACAATCATGTCGCCCGTACCCGCAAGACCCATGCAGGTAAGCGCTTGCCCACCGCATGCCGTAACTAAGCGGCTCATCTCCGCTAAACCACGCGTTTGCAGCATGGCGGCCGTATTATCACCGTAGCCCAAGCCGTACGCGCAACCCGTTGCGATAGCAATGACGTTCTTGAACGCAGCGCATAGCTCAACGCCCAAAACATCGGTGCTTGCATACGTCCGGAACGAAAACGTAGCAAAAAGCTCCTGGAACAGTTGAGTTGTTTGCTCATTCGCGCTGGCAATAACAGTAGCCGATGGTGTGCCTAAGATGACTTCCTCTGCATGATTCGGGCCTGAAAGCGCAGCAAGACGGCTCGCGTTCCCTAAAACGTCTTCAAAGATCTCGACGCCAACCATGCCCGTTTTAGCCTCGACGCCTTTCGAGCAAATAATGATAGGAAGAGTATCGCTTACGAAAGGAGCGATCGCCTGCGCCGTTTCGCGCAACGTAGACGACGGCATGACAATCACGCACGCTTGCGCGCCCGAAAGCGCTTCTTCGTGGCTTTTCGTTGCAGTAATGTTCTTGCTAAGCGCAGCATCGCTCAGATAACGCGGATTCGCGTGGTTTTCGTTGATGCCGCGCACAACTTCATCTTTGCGCGCCCAGAGAAGAACCTCATTATTGTTTTTTGCAACGACCTGCGCCAATGCCGTTCCCCACGAGCCAGCGCCAATTACTGCAACTTTCATGACACCCTACTTATCTGCAGCTTTCTTGCCGCCAATCTTGTTCTCGGTACCGTGCGCCAAGCGCTCCATATTCGAGCGATGCGACCACAACACCAGAATCCCAATCGCGAAACACAGCACAATTGCCAACGGGTTGCCCCAATATACGTACAGTCCGATAAACGGGAAAATAACCGCTGCCGCAATCGAACCGGCAGAAACCGCCTTCGTGAAGAAAACGAACAGAATAAACGCCGCCAAGAGCAGCAAAAACCATTGGAAGCCAAACGCCACCACGGCAACGCCCGCACCACACGCAACGCCTTTACCGCCGCGCAGCTTCAACCAAGGAGTAAAAATATGTCCCATAACAACGCTCAGACCAGCGATAATGACAATCAGACGCGTATCGGCAAACGATTGCGTAATCCAACCTGCGTCCAGCGCCACGCTACCCAAAACGTTCGCAAGAACGCATGCGACAATCGCCTTTGCAAAGTCAAGAACAAAGCAAGCGTAACCAACTTTCTTGCCATAAGATCTGATCATATTCGTAGTGCCAATATTGCCACTGCCGTGTTCGCGCACGTCATCGTGATAAAACGCGCGCGAAAGCACCACGCCCCACGGAATAGATCCCAGCAGGAACGCCTCAACGATAACGGCCAAAATGACACAAGCTTGCAACAGCATGTCACTAGTCTTTCTTCTTGAACTTGAAGTACACCGGAGTGCCCGTCAGATCAAACGACTTGCGGAAACGATTCTCCAGGAAGCGCTCAAACGAATCAGTGATCAGGTCAGGATGGTTCACGAAGAACGTAAAGCGCGGCGGGCACACGTCAGTCTGCGTCATGTACTTCATGCGCAGAATCTTGCGACCCTTGGAAATAGTGTGGCCCGTTTCGCGAATCTCGCTCAGCCAGTTGTTCAATGCGCTGGTAGAGATCGTCTTGTTATAGTTTTCGAAGACTTGATCAATGGCTTCCCAAATGTGATCGACATTCTTGCCCGTTTTCGCAACCGCGGAAACAACCGGCGCATAGCTCACGAACGTCATGCGATCTTCAATTCTGTCGCGGATGTCCTGTTTCTTTTCAGGACCCTCTACCAGGTCCCATTTGTTCAGGACAATGACCATAGCGCAACCGCGCTCGGCAGCATATCCCGCAACGCGCTGGTCTTCGTTTGTCAGGCCAATCTCGGAGTCAATCACCAGAACCGCCACGTTCGCGCGGTCAATCGCGCGCATTGCACGTACAAAGCCGTAGTACTCAACGTCTTCTTCAATCAGGCTTTTACGGCGCAGACCCGCCGTATCAACAATGGTGTACAGCTTGCCATCGTGCTCCACCAGCGTATCAACGGCATCGCGCGTAGTGCCGGCAACATCGGACACAATGGAGCGTTCGTTATTCGTCATCTTGTTCGTGAGCGATGACTTGCCCGCATTCGGGCGACCGATAATGGCAATATTCACACTCTCGGGATCAGGCTCAATATCTTTGTCCAGGCCCATCTCGCGCAGCTTATCAATAACGGCGTCCAGAAGATCGCCCGTACCATTACCGTGCGTAGCAGAAACCGGCCAGGGGTCGCCCAAGCCCAGGGAGTAGAATTCCCACATATCATCATACTTATTCGGGGTATCCATCTTGTTCACCAGCAGCATAATAGGCTTGTCGGAACGACGCAGAATACGCGCAACAGCCTCATCATCAGCCATGATGCCCGTTTTCGCGTCTACCAAAAACAGAATCAAATCCGCCTCGTGCGTTGCTTCGATAGCCTGAGCGCGAATGCTTCCCTGGAATTTATCATCATCGCCCATCTCGATACCGCCGGTATCGATAAGCTTGAAGGAAACGCCGTTCCAGTCGGCAATATGGTACGAACGGTCGCGCGTCACGCCGCGCATTTCGTGGACGATTGCCTCGTCCGCCTGAGCAATCCTGTTCACGAACGTGGATTTACCCACATTGGGGCGACCCACCACGGCAATAATCGGCAAAGGCATAGAAAACCTCCCTTGTATTCAAAAAGTCGCAATGACTCTAAGCGCATAATTGCACTAGTATTCCAGCATGGACGTTTATTATCGCAGGAAAAAGGAACAAAAAGCTATATAAGCTGCATGATTTCACGAAGAAACCCTGAAGGGTTGCAAGAAACCGCATGAACGGCAATGCCTGTTTGCTCGCAAATCTCATCAAGCGTTCCGTCGTCAAGCAGCACGCCATCGTCGTTGAGCACCACATTGGGAACGGCCACAATGTATGCGCTCTTGGGGTTGAACTCGTTTTCTTCGATGAGCGCTTGCGCAATATCGTAGGAAGTCAGAAGACCCGTTACATCAACGTTTCCGCCGAAGAACCTATTCTCAACAGGGAGAACGCACAGGTATTCCGCAAGAGGGCTCGCTTCAACCAGCTGTCCGAAAAACGGCATCATGGCATACCCGACCACGATAACCGCACGCTTCTCCGTGCGCTGCAGCGCACCAGCAAGCTTAGACGCAAGGCCCGATTCCACGCATTCGTTCCAATCGTCAACAAACGTACGGATAATGCCCACGCCATCTTCGAACATACCGAAGTCACCATAGAAATCCGCAGAAGGCAGTTTATCCAGCATGTTTTCCTGATACGCATTGCGATAGAACTCATCGGCGGCGAAAACCCATGCATGGCCGCGATGACGCAGCGCGTTTCGCTGATACCGATCAATCAAGCGCAAAACATCACGGGCGGCATACGGGCTGTTGAAGCTTCGCTGAAATATGTCCTGATGACGCGTATATCCCAAGGGAACAATGCCCACTTCCACAATGCCAGGACGCGCATACGCCCACTCAAGCGTGCGTGCAAGCTCTTCCCCATCGTTCACACCCGGCACGAGCACAATTTGAACATGCATCTCAATGCCCTGGTCAAGAAGACGCTCGATTACCTGCATGCCCCACGGCGCATGCTTGCCAATAAGCCGCTCACGCACTTCTTCCGACACGGCATGAAGGGAAACGCGCAACGGCGAAATACGCTGCTCCACAATGCGCGCCTCGTCTTCAGCGGTCACGTTCGTCATGGTCACAAACGTGCCCGAAAGAAAACTCAAACGGAAATCATCGTCGCGCAGAGACAGCGACGGACGCATATTCGCAGGTAGTTGGCGCATGAAGCAAAACGTACAGGCATTGCGGCACAATTTGATGCCATCGAATACCACACCTTCGAACTCAAAACCCCAATCCTCATCGGGATAGCGCTCAAGCGTGACAGTTCCTTCATCGCCCTCAAGGTCAACATATGAGATATCAATAATATCCTCGGAAGTCTGCCAACGCCAATCAATGATATCACGCATCGGAGCACCATTGACCGCCGTTACACGGCAGCCAGGCTCAAAACCCGCATCATATGCAGGAGAATCTTCCAAAACGGCGCTGATAACAGCTGCAGGGGTAACGCCGGCGCTTTGCGCCGCTATGTCACGCGAAGGATAAATGCTCACATGCGCTCCAAGCAATCGACTAGCTCCTTGATCTGCTCTTCCGGCGTTGATGCGCCCGCCGAAACGCCCACGGTAGCGCATCCGTCAAACCACGATGGATCAATGTCTTCCACGTCTTCTATATGATAGGCCGCAGGAGCCGCTGCCTTGCAGATTTCGAAAAGACGCGTGGTGTTCGATGAGTTCTTCCCACCAAGAACAATCATAACATCAACTTGCGCAGATAAAGCCGCAGCAGCATCTTGGCGCTGGCGGGTGGCAAAACAAATCGTGTTACTGACCTGGGGTTCAATCCCTTTTTCCTCAAGCGCGCGCACCACCGCGTCAAGCGACTCGCGCGTTTGCGTGGTCTGCACCACAACACCCACGGGCTCAACAAAATCATAGGGCAAGTCGGCAGGATTCTTCACCACCAGCGTGCGCGCTCCGCCTTTGCGCGCATATGCCGTAAGACCCTCAACTTCCGGATGCCCTGCTTCGCCCACCACCACAACGGTGCAGCCTTGCAACGCAAGCTCTTCGGCAGCTTTTTGAGCACGCGCCACATGGGGGCACGTGGCATCGATGACTTCCAGTCCACGCCGCTCGATATCTTCCATCACTTCGGGCGTAACGCCATGGCTGCGCACGATAACAATGTCGCCGTTCGCTTCATCTAAGTCCGAAATAGAGCGAATACCCTGCTCAGACAAGTGGCGCACGACTTTCGGATTATGGATGATAGGCCCAAGCGTCACAGTGGGCTCACACCCAAGAATGGCAGATTCTGCTAAATCAAGCGCGCGCTGAACGCCATAGCAGGCCCCCGCATATTTGGAACGAACAACTTCCATCGCTTATTCCTCCGCGTCTTTCGCCTGCGCCTTGTCCTGGAAGTACGCAATAGCCTCTTCGGCCGTGTGCTCGGGAATCGGATGCTCCAAAAATGTCTGACGATAATCCTTCGTCTTGGGGAAAAGCTCAACCATATCAACTTCCTCACGCGGAATGCGATTGAACAGCGCAAACGACTCACGCATGGCATACCACGTGCAAGCTTCCAAGCGCTCCGATTTCGGCAGGAAATCGAAGTCATCCAGCAAAATGGGCTTGCCGTATTCAACCGTGACCTTGGGAAATGCTACAAACTTGCCTTTTTGCTTGATCTTTTCCGCGTTGCGCACCGTCATAGGAAGAATGGGCACTTTAGCCATGCGCGCGATAAGCGCAGCACCGCCATGCAGTTCGGCATCACGATTACTTTTACCGCGGCGCGTGCCTTCGGGCATGATGCCTACCAGTTCGTTATCCTTCAAATGACGCACGGCACGCTTGATGGCGCCGCGATCAGCCGTGTCGCGCGTAATAGGGAACGCTCCCACGCGCGAAAGAATTTGCCCTGCTAGACCACCTGCGTTACCGAAAAGCGTATCGCGACCCAAAAAACGCACCCACTGAGTCGGGCGCGCCGCTAGATAAGCAAACACCACATCGAAAAACGACGTGTGATTCGAAATAACCAAGCATCCATACCGCTTATTGAACGCACGCAGCGTTTCGCGCCCATCAACGCGATAGCGCCAAAACAACTTGCAGAGCGCACCCAACACGACAAAAAGAATATTGCCACACCAATGGGGAATCTCTTTTTCCAGCGAAGTGCCGCCCAGCGGACGGTCCCACATTTCCTTTGAGGAAAGAAACATTCGATTATCCTATTCCGAACTGCGCTTTTGCCGTGCTACTCGCGCCTGTCGCAGCTTACCAGCTGGCAGCAATACGGTTACACACGGCAAAATCACCTACCTACTGCGCCGCCTGCTTAACGCGGCTGCAAATAACTTCAACCACTTGATCGATTGTCAAATCGGAAGAATCCAACAAGTACGCATCCTCCGCCTGACGCAGCGGGGAAACCGCACGCGTAGAATCCGCCTGATCGCGGCGAATGATATCCGCAAGCACTTCTTCGTAATCCACCGAGCCAATGCCACGCGCCTCGTTTTGCGAAACACGACGACGCGCTCGCTCCTCGGCGCTTGCGGTAAGGAAAATCTTGACTTCTGCCTGGGGAAACACCGTAGTACCAATATCGCGGCCTTCCACCACGTAATTGCCGGCGTTGCCAATGCGGCGCTGCTGCTCAAGCAGGGCCGCACGCACCGAAGGCGCCGCCGAAACGGGAGAAACCGCTTTATCAACCTCGGCGGTGCGAATGGCGGAAGTCACTTCTTTCCCGGCGATAAAAACGTGCTGCGTGCGCTCTTCATTGTCGTCGAACGTGAACGCAATCTCGTTTTCCATGGCAAGGGCGCCTAAAGCGGCATCGTCATCAAGCGAAATGCCTTTTTCCAAGGCCAGCACCGCAATGCTGCGAAACATAGCACCCGTATCCAAGCAGGAAAAACCAACCGTTTTGGCCACAATCTTCGCGATGGTCGATTTACCGGCACCAGATGGTCCGTCGATTGCAACGATCATAAAAATCCTTTCCGAAATTCATTTCACGATAGAATAGCGCATTTCAGCAAAGTATGCTCACTGCCCAAGCAAAAACTGCCTTTTCAGCAAACCGGGGAAACGCAAGGCGAAAACGAGAACATCCAAGGTCAGCAGCAAAAACGCTTCTTCTGCGCTTTTGCTACTCCCCCAGCGCCTCAAGCGCCGCTACTTCTTCAGCCGAGAGCAGCCGCCACGCGCCGCGCGATACACCATCAAGCGTGAGCGGCCCAAACGAGCAACGATGGAGCGCGATAACGGGACACCCCACGGCATCGAGCATGCGTCTTACCTGCCTGTTACGCCCTTCCGCAATGGTAATACGCACCACTGCGCGCTGCTTGCCGCGCGTTTTGCGGCGTGATTGCATCTTGCGAGCGGCATTTCCCGTACCACTTGCGCCCGCCCGATCGAACTCGAAACAAGAAAGCGCCTGGTCGGCTTCTTCGCCGGAAAGCACGTCAACGCAAGCGGGCTGTGTTACGCCATCCGACAACTCCACACCCGTGCGCAACGTTTCAAGTGCCTGATCAGTGGGAACGCCCAACGTAAGCGCAAGATACGTTTTGCTCACGTGATGACGCGGATGCAGCAGCCTGTTACCCAGCTGGCCATCGGTGGAGAAAAGAAGCAAACCCGTGGTGTCACGGTCAAGACGCCCTACCGGGAAAAGGCTGGGGTACCGATCAAGCGGCACCAGCGACGCCACGCAAGCGCGCCCTTGCGGGTCATCCATGGTGGTAACATAGCCTGCCGGCTTATTCAGCATCAACGTCACCGTTTCTTCGCACAGCGTTACGGCAGCGCCATCAACCGTCACAGTATCAGCCCCGGTCGCGCTCTCTTTTTGCGCAAGCGCTTCGGTGGCAGACGCATTGTCAGCGGTTCGACCCTCTTCTGCGCACGTATCCGCATCCGCAGTTCCACCTGCATAAACGCGTACTTTCGTGCCAAGCTCCGTGACCACTTCGCCATTCACGGCAACACGACCATCAAGTATCAGCTGCTCGCTTGCGCGTCTGCTGGCAACACCTGCACGTGCCAGAAACTTCTGAAGACGCATGGTTTCAAATGTCGAACACGCTTCCAAAGAACCATGCGCTTCATCAGGTGAAACAGCCTTCTCTAACCTAGAATTCGTCATCGTCTTCGAACTCCAGCTTACTTAAATCAATCTTGTCCACCAACCCAAAGGTCGAAGAAAGCGCTGCATTCAGCAAATCGCGGGAAGACATTTGCGGCGGCACAACTTCCTCTTCATCAAGCAAACTCAATTGCATGTCCGCCAAGCGCTGCATTTGCTCTGCGGTGCCTCCGTCGCTTACCGCACCAGCACGCAATCCAGCGCCTTCACCTGCAGAAACGCCGCCAGCAGACCATGTTTCGCCCGCATCGTCGCTACACGCAAAAGAAGACGAAGCACTTGAAGTTGCGCTCAAACGCTCGCGAATAAGCGCACGCGTCTCTTCATCGGGCGCAAACTGCGCCACATCGGGAAGGTCATCCACGGAGCGAAGACCGAAACGCTCCAGGAAAACGCGCGTCGTGGCATATTGCATGGGGTTGCCTGGCGCATCGGCAGTACCTGCTTCGCGCAAAAGGCCTTTTTCGACCAGGGAGTTTATGGAGCTATCGGAGCTCACGCCGCGCACCGACGCAACGCCGGCTCGCGTGATGGGCTGGCAATACGCAACAATGGCAAGCGTTTCCAACGCCGCCTGCGACAGCTTGCGCGTGTCCCACGAAATCACATAGCGCTCAATCAAGTCATGAAATGCCGGATGCGTAAAAAGACGCCAACCACCAGCAACTTCTCGCAGCTGAATGCCGCGATTCTCGCGCTCGAACTCTTCGCGCAGCGAAACAAGTGCCGCCTCGACTTTCGCGGAATCAACCTCCAACATGGTGGAAAGGTCAATAACGCTGACCGGCTCATCGGTCACGAACAGCATAGCCTCAAGGGCACCTTTCAGCTGATCTTCTTGCAATCCGGAAAACATGGGTATCCTTCTCTTCCTTTTTATTGGCTGTTGGCGCAAATGTGCGTTACACGACCGATGTCAACGCATCGTCGTCATCCAACAGCAACACGCCCGAGCCTTCAATGTAGTCGATCTCAATATCGCCAAACGATTCTTGCTGATGCACGGTCACCATGGAGCGCTTATACAGCTCAAGGATGGCCAAAAACGTGACAACAATCACCTGAGGATACGTATCTCCCGCTGTGAGCTGGGAAAACTTTAAGTGTTTCTCATTCACGATGCGCTCATGAATGGATCGCACGTATGTTTCCACGGGAATAGGCTTCGCGGCAATATGCTCGGACTCAAGCAGGAACACTTCGCGGCGCGCGAGCGCTTTTGCCGCAAGCGATGCGATATCCTCAAGCGTGGTGGATTCCAACCAATCGGGCATTGCCCCTAAAAACTGCTGGTCAGGACCAAATGGACGCGCATGCATACGACCTTCCGCTTCGAAACGCGAATTCAGGGCATGAGCGGCGTTCTTGTACTGCTTATACGCCAGCAATCGCTCAATCAGAATATCGCGCGCCTCGCTGGGGGAAAGCTGCGCCAGCTCTTCATCGATGACCACTTCCTCTTTCGGAAGAAGGCTTTCCGCCTTTATCTTCAAAAGCGTGGCCGCCACCAGCAAGAAATCGCTCGCAACGTCCAGATCCAGGTCTTTCAGATTCGCAATCTCGTCAAGATATTGGTCGATAATCTCGGAGATTGAGATAACGCCAATATCGACTTTCTGCCTGCTTACCAGGTATAGCAGCAGGTCAAACGGCCCTTCAAAGCTATCTATGCGAACTTTATACGACATGCACCCGCCCCCTACAAAAGCAAATCCAGAAGCGAGCCAGCCGTGGCGTTCAGATACCACCCAATAGGATTAAAGCCAATGATCTGCGGAAGCAAAATGACAACAATCATAAAAATGGGAAGCGCCCACTGCTGCACTTTGTAGTACTGCGGCAGATAGCGCGGTGGCAAGATAACCGCCAAGATGGACGAACCGTCCAAGGGCGGAATCGGAATGAGGTTGAAGAACATGAAAATCAAGTTCAAGAACACAAAGAGCGGCAGCAAAAGCGTGACAATGTTGTACACAAGGGCGTTTTGCAGCAGCGCAGTTACATCCGCCGCGGGCATTTGCATGATGGCGAAAGTCACCACGTGATAGACAAGCGCGCCCAAAAGCGCCATGACCAGATTCGCCGCGGGACCCGCAAGACCCACTACCAAGTCGCCTTTGCGCTTGTCCTTGAAATAAAACGGATTATACGGCACTGGTTTCGCATAGCCAAACACCGGCAACCCAACCGCCATCAGGCATAACGGCATAATAACAGTGCCGAACGGATCAATGTGCTTCAAAGGGTTCATCGACAACCGACCCTGCATTTTTGCCGTAGGATCGCCCAGTTTATACGCTGCAAATCCATGCGAGACCTCATGAAAGACCATCGCGGGAATAAAGCATAAAACACTGCACACCAGATACGGTATATCGATATCGAAAAAGCCCGATGTCATTGCTTCTCCAAACTATTCCAGCCCCGGGTAGCCATTTTGACGCAGCGCTTCATACGATGCAATGGCAACCGCGTTGCTCAAATTCAAACTGCGCTCATTCGGACGCATAGGAATGCGCACGCAGCTTTCCTGGTACAAGTCAAGATACTCCTGGTCAATGCCACGACTCTCACGCCCGAACAGCAGATAGCACCCCGGGTTGTACGCAGCCTCTTCCATTCGCTTCGTTGTTTTCCCCGTGAAAAGATGCAGCTCATCGGTGCCATGCGCCTCGAAAAACGCTGCTGCGCTGGGCCAACGGACAATCTCCACGTCTTCCCAATAATCGCAGCCGCTGCGCGAAAGCTGTTTTGAACTCAAGCGAAAACCCATGGGCTCCACCAAGTGAAGCACCGCGCCCGTAATGGCGCAGGTACGCGCGATGTTTCCCGTGTTTTGGGGGATTTCAGGCTCAATGAGCACCACATTGAAGGGAGCTTGCTGCAAGGAATGCGCCATGCTACAACGCCTCCTGCTGTTTTTTCAGCTCTTCTTCAAGCTCTTCATTCAAAATGAACCACTCTTCTTCTTCGGCAGAAATGCGCTGCTTCAAACGCGCGTGCTCGGCAATAACGTCGCTGCTGGCAGACTCGTTGACGTAAAAATCGGGGTCAGCTAAAAGCGCCATGATCTCATCCATGCGCGCATTGTCTTTCTCAAGCAGCTTATCCAGCTCGGCAATGCGCTTGCGATGCCCCTTGAGCGCGGCATAGGCGCGGTTGCGCGCTTCGGCTTCGCGACGCTTCTGCTCTTTGCTTTTCGGCGCACTTTCTTTCGGTGCGGTCAAAGATGCCGTTCCCTTCGCCTTTGCAGCAGAAGCATCCGCTCCACGATGGTTGCGCACCGTAACGTTTCCGCCGCCCTTGCCTGCCGCACCAGCAGCAGTTGTCCCACCAGCAGATTTCGTCGCATTCGTGGAAGCATTTACACCCGCGGCGCCTTTGATGGATGCTTCGGGGTTTTCGCCATCAACCTGGCCCGTCTTGTACAGATAATAATCGTAATCGCCATCGAACAACGTGATTTTTCCCGGCATGACCTCCACAATCCTGTTGGCAACGCCGCGGATCAAGTGACGATCATGCGTGATGAAGATGATGGTGCCTTCAAACGAGCGCAGCGCTTGCTCCAGGATATCGGCACTCGCAATATCCAAATGGTTCGTCGGTTCGTCCAAGCACAGAAGTGGCGCCGGAGCAACCAGCATTTTCGCCAAAGCAAGACGGCTTTTCTCGCCGCCCGAAAGAACGCTCACGCGCTTTTCAACGGCATCGCCCTCGAACAAGAACGCGCCCAAAAGCGTGCGTACTTGCGAAATGGTCCAGCCGGGAGCTACTTTGTCAAGCTCTTCAAAAACCGTGTTTCCGCTGCTCAGCTCTTCAAGTTGGTGCTGAGCGTAATAGCTTTTCGACACATTTACACCGTAGCGAATCGTGCCTGCATCAGGAGAAAGAACCCCCGCAATCATCTTCAGAAGCGTGGATTTACCCGCACCGTTCGGGCCAACCAACGCAATTTTGTCACCGCGATACATCGTGAAATCAAAGTTGTCGTACACCACGTTTTCGCCATAAGCTTTGCGAATGCCGCGCAGTGTGACCACTTCATCACCCGTGCGCGGAGGCTGTACAAAGTTGAAATGAACAGTCTTGCGCTGCTCGGGCACCACAATGCGCTCGATTTTCTCCAACTTGCGTACGCGATCTTGCACTTGCTTCGCCTTCGTGGCCTTATAGCGGAACTTTTCGATGAACGCTTCCATGTGCGCAATCTCTTCGGCTTGCTTTTCCGCTTCAATGCGCAGTTTTTCCAGACGCTCCTCGCGTGCTACCAGGTATTTTGAGTAATTTCCCTTGTAAAGAAGCAGTTTGCCGTTATCGATTTCCGCCACGCGGTCAACCATGTTATCCATGAATGCGCGGTCGTGGCTTACCACCACAACCGTTCCCTCATAGCTGCGCAAGAAGCTTTCCAGCCAACGCACGCTTTCGAGATCAAGATGGTTCGTGGGTTCGTCCAAAAGCAGGACTTCCGGATTGCGGATAAGAAGCTTTGCCAGCGCAATGCGCATCTGCCAACCACCGGAATACTGGGCAGTTGAATGGCTCAAATCGCTTTCCTTGAAGCCCAAACCGAACATAACCGAGCGTACTTTCGCCTCAAGCGTGTAGCCGCCCATCATTTCAAAGGCATCGCGCGCACGACCGCACGCCGCCAACTGCTCGGGTGTAGGATTTTCCCCGAGCGCCGCCTCAAGCTCATGCAAGCGCTTCTCGGCCTCTAAGACCTCAACCTGGGAAGATATAACTTCATCGAAAATGGGACGATCTTCCATTTCGATTGCTTCCTGCTTTAAGTAACCAACTTGAGCGCCATGCGCTAAAACAACGTTGCCCGAATCGGGATCGTCTTCGCCCGATATGATGTTAAGCATAGTCGTTTTGCCGGCACCGTTCGGCCCAACCAGCGCCAAGCGATCGTTTGCCTCAAGACGAAGCGTCGCATCTGAAAACAGGGTTCGTCCCCCGTATGATTTCGTTAAGTGTTCCAGCTGAAGAATCATGATTTCCTTTTTTTCACGTACCTGCGGCCTCTGCACGCATTCACACACAAGAACGTTTAATTTTACCGTATCAACTGCGAACAGAGCACGTCAGCAATTCTTTACCACCGATTCGCCACGCTCGGCGTAATGAGCAGCCCGCACGTCAAAGCACCAGATACAAAAAACAGGCCACAAACCGAAGTTTGTGACCTGTGTACATTCAATGGTGGTCGCTACAGGATTTGAACCTGTGACCCCCGCCGTGTGAAGGCGATGCTCTCCCGCTGAGCCAAGCGACCAAAAATTGTGCTTGACTATAGTAACCGAACGCCCCGCCCAATGCAAGCACCGATTTTAAAAGGCGCGCGAAGACATTACTATCGCACCATAATCGCACCCCCGGACTACTCGTGCGCCCTCTTTTGCGCTTTCGCTTCCATGATGAGCATCTGCAAACGATTCTCAATGTTCGCCTGCGCCATATCAGGATCGTAATCAAGCGGAAGGATTTGCGCATCGGGATACATTTCTTTGAGCTTCTTCGTTATGCCGCGCCCCACCACGTGGTTCGGCAAGCACCCAAAAGGTTGCAAGATGACAAACGCACGACACCCGTGCTGTGCGTGGTGGATGATCTCCGCCGGAATAAGCACACCTTCGCCCGCATCAAACGTGTGGTGGATAATGGGGTCGGACGCCACCACGATATCCTGCATGCGCGCCGCCGGCTCGTAAAGCGGATGCGCCTTCGCAATTTGATCGCACATATCGTGCGCAAGGTTGAATATCTCACTTTCAATACGGAACGTGGCTTTGTAGCCAAACGACTTGTCCAAATGGTATTCGCGCACCTGACGATCCTTGTAGAAATACGATTTGCGAATGACGTCGGTCATGCGCGCTTCAATGATCTCCATGCCGTTTTCTTCCAGGTATCGCTCGATATCCCGGTTTGCGCCTTCGTGGAAATTCAGTAGGTACTCGCCCACAATAAGCACTTGCGGTTTGAGATTCGAACGGTCGTATTTCACGGTCTGCATAATCTGAATCGCCTGTTCAAAGGCCTTCTTCATGCCGCGAATGCCACCTGCGCGCAAACCGTTTATGGTCAGCTCAAGCGCCTGCTCAAACGCTTTATCGGCGCTTCCCTTGACCAGCTCATACGGACGCATCTTGCGCAGCAGCTCTTCAAGCGCGTCAACCATAGGCAGCCCGAATGCAATGCGCATAGCCGTGAGGAGATTCATTTTATAGCCCGGGTGAACGTTGTGGTAATCAACGTCGTCGTTCGTGATAATGGGCACTTGCGGGTACCCGGCATCATCGAGCGCTTTGCGCAAAAGCGCCGTGTAATGCGTCAGGCGGCAGTCGCCAATGTATTTTCCCATGGCAATCGCCACGTTATCGGGGTCCCACGCTCCGCTTTCCAGCGCCGCAAGCGCTTCGCCGATAACCACTTGGCACGGGAAGCAAATATCGTTATGCACATAACGTTTGCCCAGGCGAATAGCTTCTTCGCGACCAACGGGCAACGAAACGGTGGTAAGACCCTGCCCCGCAAAAGCAGCCGCCATCAACATGCTGAACGCATGAGATGTGTTCGGCACTAGAACGGTTTTTGCCGGAATCATATCTTTCACGAACTTGGAATGATACGGATCGGCCAGCTCATGAGATGCACGCTCCGAAACGGGCGCGGAATCGTCGGAAACCGCAGCAGTCTGAGCCGCCAAGCGGGCGCGACGCATATTTACTGTTTCAACGAACGATCTCACGCGAATACGCAAGGGTCCCACAATGTCGCTTTCATCCACTTTCAGAACAAGCGGCGCCTTTCCGCCAACCTCGTCCATCACGCGCACAATCTCATCGGATAGATACGCATCATGTCCGCAGTTGAAGTTGACAATCTGAGCGTATTCCAAATACGAGCTGCGCGCCGCAACAAGCGCTGTGGAAAGCATGCGCGCGTGGAAGTTGTTTACCACGTCCAGCAGCAAATTCGACAAATCTTCCGTATGGATTTCCGGAAGCGAATCCGCCGTGAGCACGGGAATGCCGTATTCCGTGAACATCTTGGGCAAGTCGTGATTCACCAAGTCATCGTTTTGGTACGGACGCGAAGCAAGGATCATTGCGTACGTGCCATTCGCCTTACATTGCTCCATAATGGCACTACCCCGCTGCTGAAGCGCGCTTCTGAACGCATCTTGTGCGGCGATTGCCTGGTCAAGCGCCTGCAGCACATCCGTTGACGCAATGCCGAACGTCTCTTTCATGTACTGGCAAAGCTGCTTGTCGCGATCTTTCTCGCTGTACCAATGCCATAACGGCGCGTCAAAGGGAACGCCCCATCGATCATAGGGGTTATCGGAATTCCCAATGACCATGGGGCACCCTTTTACCACGGCGCACATCGATTCAGCCGTTTTTTCCGTGCCCTCGCTGGGAACGACCGTGATGATAGGCATGAAAATACGATCGACACCCATCTTCACCAGGCTGCGAATGTGCCCGTGAACGAGTTTCGCGGGAAAACATACCGTGTCCGAGGTAACCGCGTGAAGGCCGCTTTCGTAAATTTTACGCGTGCTGAACGGCGAGAGCTTTACGCCGAAGCCAAGCGCCTTGAAAAACGTAGTCCAAAACGGTGCATTGTCCCATAATGCCAAAACGCGCGGCAGACCAATGACAACGCCCCTGTCAGGGCAAAGTTGCTGGTAAGGATATTCTTTGAACAGCAACGCCTTACGCTCTTCAAACAAGTTCGGAACGCTTGCTTGCTCTTGCGCAACTTTTGCGAGCGCCTTTTTTGTCTCGCTGTCGTGCGCATCGCCCACAACCTGTCCCTTTGGGCAGCGATTACCCGTGATGAACGTCCGTCCGTTCGAAAACGTCAGCCGTGTGCGGTTGCAATGGTTCGCACAAAACGGACAGGTCAGGTTCTGCTCTTGCTCGTATGTCAGATTTGCCGCAGCCTCAAAGCCAATGAACCGCGACTTCACCAGCGGATCAGCAGCGCGCTGCGCTTCCATGTGCTCTTGCGTAAGCATGGCCGCGCCCAAAGCTCCCATAAGACCTGGATACGGCGCGCGCACAACCTGTTTGCCCAGATATTCCTCGAATGCGCGCAGAACAGCATCGTTCATGAACGTACCGCCCTGAACCACAATCGCGTTGCCCAGGTTGTCAAGATTCGACAAGCGAATGACTTTCGTGAATACATTTTCAATGATAGAGCGACAAAGACCCGCCATGATATCGGCCGGTGTGCTTCCCCGCCGCTGCTCGGTAACAATATTCGAATTCATGAACACCGTGCAGCGACTTCCCAGTTGAGCAGGGCGTTTCGACGAGAACGCCGCTTGAGCAATGTCGTGCGTGGGAATGCCCAACGTAGACGCGAAGTTCTCCAGGAAGCTGCCGCAACCCGAAGAGCATGCCTCGTTGACCACGATGTTCGTAACAATGCCGTCTGACAGCCAAATGGCCTTCATATCCTGGCCGCCAATGTCCAACACGAACGTGGCCTGGGGAAGCGTGGAGCACGCCGCTTTTGCGTGAGCAACTGTTTCCACCACGTGATAATCGGCGCCGAATGCTTCGTGCATGAGCATTTCGCCGTAACCGGTGGTGCCCACTCCCAAAAGCTCGATTGTGCTCTTTTGCCGTGCGTACCGCTCGCTCATTTCCGTAAGGGCTTTTTTGGCAACATCCAGCGGCTCTCCTTCGTTCGAAGCATAAAAGCTATCGATAAGAGAGCCATCCTCGGCCATCAAAACGAATTTTGTAGTGGTACTGCCGCAGTCGATGCCAAGATAAGCGCGCATCGATTCACCGGGAGCAATACCGCTGCCCTTCTGCGATTGAAGCGCGTGACGTTCCTTGAATCGGGTGTACTCTTCTTCGCTTTCAAAGAAAGGTGTCGCGCTTGATGCATCATCCTGGTTCAAAAACGACGGGTCTTCCAAGATTGAAAGCGCCTGGTCAATATCAAGATTCGCAAACGTGATGTTAGTCGGGACACCCGCAGCGGGCGCACCAGCGTCGGCGGTTGGGACATCCGCAGCGGACGCGCCGGCACCGGCGGCCGTGTTATCAGCTGCTTTGCTATTGCAGGAGGGCGTTTCGCCAGCCGCTTCGGCATTCGCATCGCCAGTTGCTTCACCGGCCTCGGAAGTCGCAGCTTGATCGCCAAACAGAACATCCAAAGAAAGCGCCGCCCCCAAAGCTACAATCGTCTCGGGATGTTTTGGCACAATAACGTCGCTCTCGGATAAATTCAGGCGCTCTTTGAACACCTGAATTAAACGGGGATTGAACGTAAGCGGACCGCCTTCGAAAATGACGGGCGCGGTGATATCAAGACCCTGCGCCAAGCCGCCAATCGTCTGTTTCGCAATGGCATGGAACGTGGATAACGCCAGGTCTTCCTTAGGAACACCCTGATTGAGAAGCGGCTGGATATCGGTTTTCGCATAAACGCCGCAACGACCCGAAACGTCGTACACGCGCGTTCCAAGGCACGCTCGATCGTTGAATTGCTCCACAGGAATACGCAGAAGATTTGCAATCTCATCGATAAACGCTCCGGTGCCACCCGCGCACGAGCCATTCATGCGCATATCGCTTACCGTGGCGCGACCCGTGCGCTGGCCCTCCGTGAAGAAAATCATCTTCGCATCCTGACCACCCAGCTCAATAGCCGTTCGGGCAGAAGGGAACAACTTCCCCACCGCAATAGCGTTTGCCACTACTTCCTGAACGTAAAAAACTCCCAAGGCCTGCGCCATGGGAGCCGCACCCGAACCCGTAAGCGCACAGCGAATCTCGCAGTTGGGAAACTGCTCCTTCACGTTGCCCAAAAGCTGCGCGACCGCATGCGCCTGCTTCGCCTCGTGCCTGCGATATTCAGAATAAAGGACTTCATCGGTTCCAGCGTCAAGCGCAATCGCCTTAACCGTTGTGGAACCGATGTCAATTCCCAGCTTAATTTTCTCTACCAACATAAATTGCCTCATGCGCGCCTAAAGCAAAAAGCAATTCTGCAACAAGCAACCAGATCAGCTATCGCCTTAAGGCAATAGAGCGCGCGATACTGTATAATTCGCCATTTCTTATTCTTACGGATTATAGCGAATTAGATTGCGTCCAGGTAATAGGCTTGTCGCCGATGTTCATTAATACACCATGTGCATAGCTTCGCGCACTTCGGCAAGCGTTTGGTTGGCAATTTCGTTCGCACGGCGATTACCGTCAGCCAAAACGTCATGGATGTAGTCCATTTGGCCTTCCAGCTCACGACGGCGCTCACGTAACGGCGCCAGGTACGAATTCACGCTCTCGTTCACGTATTTCTTCAGCGCACCCGATCCACCTTCGCCAATTTCTTCGGCAATTTCCACTTCAGAGCGGCCCGTGCACAAAGCGGCCGTAGTCAAAAGCGCGGAAACGCCGGGGCGGTTTTCCTTGTCGAACGTGATCATGCGCTCGGAGTCGGTCTTGGACTTCTTGATGAGCTTCCACGTTTCCTCTTCGGTCAAGCACAAAGAAATGGCGTTGCCGTAGCTCTTGGACATCTTGCGACCGTCCAGGCCGGGCACTTCGGGGATGTCGTCGTTCAGAATGCCCTCGGGCAGCGGAAACACTTCGGCGTAACGCTCGTTGAAACGGCGCGCAATCTGACGCGTGATCTCGATATGGGGCAGCTGATCCTTGCCAACGGGCACAATGTTGCCCTTGCAGAACAAAATGTCGCACGCCTGATGTACCGGGTACGTAAGCAAAAGGCCCGTGAGTGCATGACCCGAGGCCTCCTGCTCCGCCTTCACCGTGGGGTTGCGGAACAGCTCGCTTTCGGTGACCAGGCTCAAAAACGGCAGCATAAGCTGGTTCAATGCCGGCACCGCAGAATGGGTGAAAATCATGGTCTTTTCGGGATCAAGGCCCGCAGCCAAGTAATCAATGACCATATTTGCCACGTTGTCCTGAATGTTTGCCGTGGTGTCGCGGTCGGTAATCACCTGGTAGTCGGCAATAATGACGTTTGTCGCAATGCCCTTGTTTTGCAAACGAACGCGCTCTTTGATGGTGCCGAAGTAATGGCCCATGTGCAAACGCCCCGTAGGACGATCGCCCGTGAGCATCGTGTACTTCTCGGGATGAACCTCAAGGTCCGCCACAATGGCATCGCTGCGCTTCTTGCTTGCTTCAAAGCTATCTTCACTCATGGTGCACTCTTTCGTTGATGAAATTGAAGTTATGGTAACGATAGGTCAGTATAACGTATGCAAAGCCTATCTTTGCACAGCACCTTGCATGAATTGTGTTATCGTTTGCAAAAGCAGGCGATGTTGACGGCTGGCAAGCCCGCCGCGCCGCATTTTGAACTGACTCCAACGCAGACGCCCCTTGCGCAAGCTGCGCAAAACAAGAACGGACTGCGAGATAAAACGCAAAACGCACGAGAACCTACAGAAGGGTTGCAACATGTACGAACTCAAAACCGAAACAGCCTTCGATTCGGCTCATTTCTTGACCGACTATTACGGAAAATGCGAAAACTTGCACGGTCATCGTTGGCGCGTGGTGGTGTATTTGCGCCAAGAAAAGCTGCAGACGGAAGGCACCATGAAGGATATGGTGCTTGACTTCACTGCGTTCAAACGCATTGTGCGCGCGCAGGCCGAAGCCATGGATCATATGTTCCTGGTTGAAGAAGGCTCGCTTGCACCCGCCACTGTTGCCGCATTGGAAGGCGAAGGCTTTTCGCTGCTCATGCTGCCATTTCGTACAACCTCCGAGAACTTGGCACGCTACTTTGCGGGAAAGCTTATCGAGCAGGGGCTTGATATCTCGCGCGTAGAAATGTATGAGACGCCCAACAACTGCGCCATTTGGTACGCCGATTAGCGCGGGGAAAGCGGCTGAACACATTTCATGAGAATCAATCACGTTTATGATTCCGACGAGCTGGAAGGATTCGCTTGCCAGTGCTGTGGGGCATGCTGTCGTATCCCCGGCGGCATCGTGCGCTTAAGCGACGCCGAAATCGCGCGTATCGCAGCATATCTGGGCATGAGCGAAGATGACTTCATTGCTCAGAAAACCGCGGTTTCCCCTGATAGGAAATGTCTTATCCTGAAGGATTCACCTGATGGCACGGGTGTTTGCGGAATGCTTGACGATGCGGGACGCTGTCGCATTCACCCCGTGAAGCCCGACCAATGCGCAAGCTTTCCTTACGATTGGGCCAACGACAACTCCACCACCTACTGCCCCGCCCTGCGCGCCCTTTGTTGACAAATTACCCCACCTTTTGTCAACAAACGCAACAATGGAACGCTTCAGCACCTGCCTCCTATCTCTTGTGTGCTTCCTGATAAACAGCGAACACAGAAATAAAACAACAAGCAGAGCGCCCTCCTTGTTGACAAAAGGTGGGGTAATTTGTCAACAAGTCATCCAGCAGATAGCAATGACCCGCCAAAGGAACATCCCTTAGCGGGTCCGCAAAGTTACCTAAAGCTCGCTACGCTATCTGCGCTGTTGAGCCTATCCTACCCGATAATCCAGCGTCGATTGCAGCATGGCGTCAACGTTTTCGTCCTTGGCATTAAGCGGACAATCGCATCCGGAGCTAAGCATCAAGCCCGTAGGACCTACGTCTTTAAAGAGTTTCATGCAGTAATCGTACACTTCGCTTGCCGTACCGAACGCCAGCATGCTGGCGGGAACGTCTCCCAAAAGGCACATGCGATCATCCAAAACTTCTCGCGCCTTACGAACGTCAGTGAAGCCGTCCAGCATGAGTACGCACTTCCTGGCAGGCAACGTTTTCAGTGTCTCCAGTTCGTTATCCCAGCAAGAGTCGAAATGCAGCACAGGAGTAACGCCTGCTTCTATGGTCTTCAAAATCATCTCTTCAAGATAAGGCCACACAAATTCCATCCAGGTGTCATGGCTCATCAGTTGAGGAGCAGCACGCCAACCACCACACCAGGCACCGAAGCAATTCGGATTGAGGCCGTCCAAATAGTTCTTCAAAAGGACTTCCCAAGCGGCATCCATTGCTTTCTTAAGCAGCTCCGGCTCTTCCACGGTGTCAACGAAAAAGTCCACCATGCCCCGTGCGCCGCAGAAATTCTCAATGGGAGTCGCACCGATTGTGCTATTCATAATGGGAATGCCTGCCTCATCGCGCATACGCTGAACGGCGGTGGGCGCATACGCCATATATTTTTTCGTTTCAGGGCGATTCATCGGGTCGCCAATTCGCTCTTCCATGTAGCGTGCCATCCAGGGGCCGTAACCTTCATCAATGATGATCTGGTAATCTTCCTCGGTCATGCACTGCTTTTCATGCATCTGCCACAATTCATCATCGGGCAAATCTTTGCCAGGAACTTTCACCTCGGCAAGCCAAAGTGTCGGCAAAACATACGGACAAAAACAAGGGGAATGCAAACTGTCGATTTCAGGATGAGCATTGCAAAAATCAACAGCAGCCGTGACGGAGCGATCGTAGTCCACCACTGCCTCGGACATCTTTAGACCCTGCCTATGCGGCAAATATGCTGGTCCATTCCAAGAGAAAGGTATCTTGTCCACTTTTTCCATATGGACTGCCTTTAATGTACGGGTCAAGTGATCTTCATACCGTTGATTCATGATAGCTCCTTTCGCCAACAAAGCCCTATCTGTTGTACTCAGACAACAGATAGGAAAATCATCTAATGTGACAAGGGGGAAGGACCTTTCCAATACGCATATTACGTGGTGTTTTCCTAAAAGACCATGTTGCTACTTATCAAATCTGCATATTTTTTTTCACTCCTATTTGTGATTAAATAACAAATAGGAGGTAGGTTATGAAGCTAAGTATGTCATTGCTGTCGTGGTATCTGCGGGACCAAAACCCCATTTGTTACATCCAGGACGATGGCCTGAGCATTAGAGGACTACGCTTCGTTATGGACGATGTTGACGAAATCCATCCGGAGTATCTTTATTTTGGGAAAGGTTCCAGTTTTTTTGCTGACCAGCAATACGCCGACATGCATCTTTTAGTCAATCATCACAGCCTCATGTTCTTTGAGGGAGCCGACGTAAACACGCTTATGAACGGAATTCTTTCCGCCTTCGATTTCTTCAACAATTGGGAATCAAGTTTATTAGACGCGAGTGCCCGAAATGCTCCTCTGCAAGACTTTCTTGAATTGGCATCCCCTGTTTTTCAAAACCCCTCAGCTTTTCTTAGCATGGATATGACCTTTATTGCAGCAAGCGATATCACAGGGCACAAAGTTGACCCCCTTTGGCAAGACAATTGCTCCAAGAAGCCTAATGTTAACATGGAAATGTATCGCCCTTTCCTCAATGAAAATGGCGGGAAAATTAGTGACTTAACTGAAAAACCCCAGCTTGTCCAAAACGTGTACCGAGGCGGCAATCCAGTCATGATGTTATATCTTCGCCAAAACGAAGATGTTGTTGGGTGCATGGCTATTTTGCAAGAAGACCAGCGTTTGACCGAGATGAATCGGCAGCTTGCGCCTATTTACGCCCGATATTGCCTTCGCGCCAAAGAAATCGTATCGGAGTCGGGTCCACTCCAATCAGAGACTATCCTTTTTCAGCGACTCCTGGAAAAGAGTCAGATCGGTGCAAAAAATATGCAGCGTCTTGAATCGGACCTTCCTTGCGCCCCCTGGAGACTTCTTGCTTTGAAGATAAGCGAGCGAGAGGATCAGCTTGCATCAAATGCCCTGCTCAAACACCTTAAACGACAATCTTATTTCTATTTTCCCCTCGAGCTTGAAGGAATTTGCTTTTGCCTTATCTCCAACAAGACCTTAACATGCCTTGACCTACCGCAAGAATCAACCACAGCAGGCGCCTCAGTCCCCTTCGTTGACTTGCAATCACTGCCCGTCCGCCGGCAGCAAGCTGAATTTGCCTTGAAACAAGCGCAGGATGTCCAGGGAATTCACCTGTGCGAAGATTATG
The DNA here is from genome assembly GCA_934631995.1 of uncultured Eggerthellaceae bacterium. Lineage (GTDB taxonomy): Bacteria > Actinomycetota > Coriobacteriia > Coriobacteriales > Eggerthellaceae > CAKUOV01. Next base: position 11,928 of record CAKTYF010000006.1, on the reverse strand, counting down.
CTTGCGACTACCTTCTAGGCACCTTCCGCCAATTAAACACAACGGCGGCGCTTTTGCACCCGGCTTTGGAGACGCTCGAGCGCTACGATGATGAAAATCAGACCGAGCTCAGAGAGACCCTTCATGTATATCTGCAGCAGGAGCAAAACCAGCTGAACACCGCTCAGCTCCTGCAAGTTCACCCCAATACGCTGCGTTATCGCTTAAGCCGTATACGCGAAATAGCTAACTTGACCCTTGAAGACCCCCAGGAGCTAAAGTACCTTCGCCTATCGGACTGGCTGCAAGTGCCGTAGAAACCTAGGGGGATTGGCAAGATCTCCTCTAGAGAATCGAACAAATCAATAAGGACCATCTTAACTCCACGATTCAAGCACAGGGCACCGAAAATCAAAGGTTTCGTTTTCCTCACGGCATGCATGATACAATGAGCTTGGAAAGGGGCCTTGTACCGCCGTAGCGGTATGAGCCCCCTTTTCGTTTCACTGGATAGCAGGATATGTGGTCATCTCAACTTCCCGAAAAGCATCTTGATTCCCGTATCGCAGTCTGCCCCTCTATGGTTGTCCCATAGAAACGATTATGATACACTCAATCCAATGAAAGCGGTCGTCCCCACTACGTCTGGTGGCTTTGACGACCGCTTTCTGTTTGATTATTTCAATATCAGGATTGCATTTGCGACCTAAGTGAGCATCTCCGCGCGCAGTCCTTTGTTGACAAAAGGTGGGGTAATTTGTCAACAATTATGCTTCGTTGAGGTCTTCGAAGCCTTCTTCTTTGGAAAGATCCAAGGTAGGAGCATCGTTCCACAGCTCTTCCAAGCGATAATAGTCGCGTGCTTCGGGCTGGAACACGTGTACCACGAACTCACCGTAGTCCAGAAGCGTCCACATGCCGCCAGCACCACCTTCGCGATGCGTGGGCTTCATACCACCCTTGCGGCGCACATCTTCTTCGATGTTGTCGATGATAGCATTCACCTGACGGCTATTCGAAGCAGTCGCAATCACAAAATAATCCGTCACGGAAATAAGCTCGCGCACGTCCTGGATAACAATGTTCAGAGCTTTTTTGTCATGGGCAGCACGCGCCGCAATAAGAGCACACTCGCGAACGCTCTTCGGCTCGGGGCACTCAACGATGCCACCCGTTTGATTGTACACAACTTCTGCGTTGTTCTGATCGGTCATCAGTTCTCCTTTGCTCGCAGAGCCGCGCGCCCTGCGTAGTGATTCCAAACGTCAACGGTATTCGGATGCAGCAGCATCTTTCGTCCCATCATACGCATTATCCAATATTCATAAATGTTGAAGAAGAGCTCTTCCAAACTTACCACGCCAATTTTTGCCCGCAGCTCATCGACCTCGGGATAAACCCTGTTCGACTCAATAGCGTCAGCAATATAGAGTACCATATCCAGGTCGCTCATGTCACATGCCGCCACGGTATGCCTGTCCATTGCACGCAACACGTCCTGGGGAACACGCGGGAACGCCTTCCGAATGGCAACCGGCGCCGTATGCGCATGCAAAACACGCGGCAGCATATTATACACAAATGGGTCAATATTCATGCCAAGCTCATCGGCACGATTACGAATTCCCTGGTCATCGTAGCCTTTATCCCAATCGTGCAAAATGCCCGCCAAACGCGCCTTCTTAACATCCACACCATATTCTTGCGCCAGCCGCACGGACATTTCCGCAACACCCAAGCAATGCTGGAACCGATGTTTATTCACGCGTTCCTGCAAATCAGCCTTACGCGCCTCGAAAAATTCATCAGACAAGGGGTCGTCAATACCCTGCGGCTTGGGAAGGTACAGCATCTTTTCGCGAATAATGCGCTCGACGCCCGCAGGAACAAGCCGGCTGATATCTTCGCCCGCCAAAACGCGCGCCCGAATATCGGTTGATGATACCAGGGGCGTTTGCGACTCCACGACCTCAAGCGAATATCCCGCTCCACGCAGCGCCTCCAGCGTTTCAGGCGCCACTTTTTGCCCGGCACGCGTGACAATCGCATAACTTGCCAAGCTCCGCAGCGTTTCCTGATCGCGCCAACGCAAAAGCGTCGATGCAGAATCGGCACCCATAATGAACACGAAATGCATATGCGGATTCTTCATTTTCGAAAGCTGGCGAAGCGTCTCGGCAGTATAGGTAATGCCGCCGCGCATGACTTCCATGGCATTCACGCTGAATTCGTCCACATCGCTCGTTGCGGCATAACACATGGAAAAGCGCACATCACCTGGCGTTATCTCTCGATCAAGCTTGAAAGCGGGCGTTCCCGTAGGCAAGAACACCACTTCTTCCAGCCCAAGTTGCTCCATAGCGGCATGGGCCGCCACCAAATGCCCGTAATGGATAGGGTCGAAGGTGCCGCCCATAATACCCACGCGCACATCTTGGCCTGCTTCAAGCTTTTTTCTTGTCTGTGCAAGCATTTCTGCTCTCCTTTTGCCTGAATCACGACTACACGCATGACCTGGCATAATACCCAGCTTAATGATTGTCCCGAATCTTGGTCCATTACCAAAACCCGCCACAAGGGCGCTCTACGCCCTGGTCTGCCCCGTGCCCGTAAGCAGATACTTGTACGACGTAAGCCCTTCCAAGGCGAAGGGTCCGCGCACGTGCAGCTTCTGCGTTGAGATGCCAATTTCTGCTCCCAGGCCAAATTGCCCGCCGTCGGTAAACGCAGTAGAAGCATTCACGTATACGCACGCTGCATCGACGCCCCGCTGGAACGCCTCAATAGCGGCAGCATCCGTTGCCACAATAGACTCGGAATGCTTCGTGCCGTACGTATTGATGTGTGCGATGGCCTGTTCGACGCCGCCAACTACGCGAACCGCAATTTCGGGCCCCAAATATTCAGTAGCCCAATCGACCTCAGTCGCTTGAACAGCAGAAACGCCACAGTACTTCGCTATGGCCAATGTTGGGGCATCGGCATGTACTAACACGCCTTTCTCCGCAAGCGATGGCAAAATCATCGGCAAAAACTCATCCGCAACAGATGCATCCACCAAAAGCGACTCTTCGGCATTGCACACACCGTAGCGACGCGTCTTCGCATTCATCACGATGTCGCGCGCCATGGCCAAATCCGCCGATTCATGCACGTACACGTGGCAGTTTCCCGTGCCCGTTTCGATAACAGGAACCTTCGAGCACTCCACACAGTGGGCAATAAGCCCTGCTCCACCGCGCGGAACCAACACGTCAACCAACCCGTGCAGCTGCATCAGAGCATCCGTTGCCGCATGATCGGTCGAGTCGATGCCAACAATGCACGATACCGGCAAACCAGCCCGCTCGGCTGCTTCCGAAAGAACGCGCCACAGCGCGCCCGTCGAGCGCACTGCCAAGCTGCCACCGCGCAGCACCACAGCATTTCCCGACTTCAGACAGATGCCCGCAGCATCCACCGTCACATTCGGACGCGCCTCGTATATCACGGCAACCACGCCCAGGGGAACGGTGACGCGCTTCAAGTTCATGCCGTTATAAAGCGCGCGATTCTCAAGCACCCGACCCAGCGGGTCATCAAGCTTGACCAAGTCAAGCAACGCCGATGCCATATCGTTGATGCGCGCTTCGTCAAGGAACAAGCGATCAAGCAGGCTCTCTTTTGTGCCCGCTTGACGCGCTGCAGCCATATCGGCTTCATTCGCGGCAAGAATGCGTTCCTTGTTCTCCTGAAGAGCGGCGGCCATTTGCTCCAACGCATGATTGCGCTGCTCAAGCGATGAAAGCGCCAACACGCTCGAAGCTTCTTTTGCAGCCGTAGCAGCAGCTAGAACCATCTGTTCTAACGACTGCCCGCTTGAACACTGCTGGCCTGCGAACTCTTGCTCCAAAGACATGCGCCGCTCCTTCCCTACGCGATTTACACTCAAAAATATCCTACTCGAATACAATCAATTCATCGCGATGAATGATGGGCTTATCGGCCAAACTCGATAGAAGGCGATTGTTCGCCAGCTGCTCGCGCGTGCGACCCAGCGCAAGGGAAATCTCGTCGCTTGAAGCAGAAACACGACCGCGAGCGAACAAATATCCCGAGCTATCCCGCACGTCAACAATGTCCTCGGCGTCAAACCAGCCCTCGATGGCGCAAATGCCCACTACAAGCAGCGAGCTTCCCTTGCGCTCAAGCGCCTGTTTTGCGCCGTCGTCCACTACAATTGCTCCCTTGGCGGAATCCCCCAGTGCAATCCATAATTTGCGCGGCGTGATCTCGTGCGGCTTTTCATTCGCAACAAAAAGCGTGCCCACGTTCCATGAAACGCTTGCGTCCCTTTGGATTTCGCAGGCTTCTTCAGGAGCGTTTTCCACGCTAGTCTCAAGGACTGCCTCCGAACACGAGTCGGCCTGAACGTAATCTTCGGCAGCACGCCAAACAACCTGTTCAGAGCGTCCATTGCAAATAACCATGGGAATGCCGGCAGCCATGAGAACGCGCGCGGCCTTAATCTTTGTTATCATACCGCCCGAGCCCACCGTGGAACCAGCGCCTCCCGCTGCCGCCATAATGGTCTGATCGATGCGTGTCACGCGCGAAAGCAGCTTCGCATCAGGGCAAGTGGATGGATTCGCATTGTAAAGGCCCTCGATATCCGACAGGATTACCACCAAATGGGCGTCAATCAAGCAGGCAACCAGCGCTGCCAGCGTATCGTTGTCGCCGAACTTGATCTGTTCAACAGACACCGTATCGTTTTCGTTGACAATGGGAACAACGTCCAGCTCAAGCAACCGTTTGAACGTGTCACGTGCATGAAGATACGCCACGCGATCAGCAGTATCGCGCCGCGTGAGCAGCACAAGCGATGTTACCAGCCCGTGCGGCTCAAACGAGCGCGCATACGCCGCCGACAAGGCATTTTGCCCAACCGATGCAGCCGCCTGCAAACTGGGCATGTCACTGGGGCGTTTGCTAATGCCGAGCGCTTCCAGGCCGCATGCAATGGCTGCAGACGTGACCACAACCGGCTGCCACCCCTGGCTTTTCAACTGCGCAATCTGGTCGGCAATATTATGCATGTATGCGTAATCAATGCGCCCCGAACTGTCAGTCAGCGTTGAAGAGCCAATCTTGACTACAAGCGGTCCCCTGCTTGCGGGATGTTTTGCAGCCGCGCGTTTCGCAGCGGCACCGGCAATCACCCCTTTGGCAGCAAGCCCGGCAACCGCACCCTTGACAGCAGCTCCAACAACCGCGACTCCTTCGGCAACACGCTTTTTATCGGCAGCTTTTCCCACAGCAGTTCCTTACCGTTATTCGTCCTCAGCTTCTTCGCCGTCGGTTTCTTCGAAATGATGCAGATACGATGCCTCGTCCTGATAGGCAAGACGATCGTCGAACACTTCCTCAAGCTCCATTGGCTCGTAATCATTGAGCTCGTCGAATTCATCTTCGCCTGCAATACCCGCTTCGAACTCGAATGCGCGCTCCACAATGCGAATCTCGTCGCCATCGACAGCGCCCGCGCGAATCAGCGCCTTGTCCACGCCCATGCGCTTCAGACGATGCTGCAGATACGTAATGGCTTCCTCGTTGTTCCAGTCGGTCTGAACGATGATGCGCTCCACCTTGTTACCAATAACGCGGAAAACGCCCTTACCCAGCTTGACCACGAGGAAACGCGCATCCGCCTTCTCGCGTTTGTATTCCCAGACCTGCTCGTAGGGAGATTCCTGGGCGCTTTCTTGCTGCTTGGCTTCTTCGCGCAGCGCATGGACGCGCGTCGCGATGGCGGCCTTCAAAGAATCAACGCCTTCGCCCGTCAAAGCGGAAATCTTATACAGACGCGGGTCAAAGGGGCTATCAGCCCATTCGTCGCCACCCGCTGCGGCAATGGAGTCTTCTTTCACGCGCTGCTCAAGCTTCTTGATAAGCTCGTCGTCCCAGCAAGCGTCAATCTTGTTGGCAACAACCATGCGCGGACGGTCGGCAAGTTCTTCTTTATACAGCGCGATTTCGTTCTTGATAATCTCGTAATCGTTGAGCGGGTCGCGGCCTTCCCAGTCGCCCGTCAAGTCAACAACGTGCACAATCATGGCCGTACGTTCAATGTGGCGCAAGAACTCATGGCCCAAGCCACGACCTTCGTGCGCGCCTTCAATCAGACCAGGAACGTCGGCCACAACAAAGCTGTAATCCCCGCTTGTCGCCACGCCCAGATTCGGCACGAGCGTGGTGAAGGGGTAATCGGCGATCTTCGGACGAGCCGCGCTCATCTTGGCAATAAGCGAAGACTTGCCCGCCGACGGCATACCCACCAGCGCGCAATCGGCCATGAGCTTCATTTCCAGCTCAACCCAACCTTCTTCGCCTGGTTCGCCCAGCTCAGCAAAGGAAGGAGCGCGGCGTGTGGAAGTCACGAAGTGGATATTGCCGCGTCCGCCTAGACCGCCGCGCGCAACCGTAATGCGTTCGCCGTCGTGCGTTAAGTCGGCAATTTGCTCGCCCGCTTCTTTTTCCTCCTCGAAGTACTCACGCACCACCGTACCCACGGGAACGCGCAAAATCATGTCCTCGCCCGTTGCGCCATGCATGCGCGAACCCTTGCCGTGTGTGCCGCGTTGAGCCTTGAAATGGTGCTTGAAACGATACTCAATCAGAGATGACAAGCTGGCATCGGCCTGAATGATAACGTTTCCACCATGACCGCCATCGCCGCCATCGGGTCCGCCCTTCGGCACGTGCGCCTCGCGACGGAAGCTCATGCAACCCGCGCCGCCCGCGCCGCCTTGCACAAAAATGCGAACTTTATCTGTGAACATACCGTTCCTTTTCTTTCGAAGGGACTCTCAAGGGCAATTTCGCTCGGCAAATAGCGCCAGAACGCGTAGCAGAGCTGCACAAAAGCGCTGTAAAACATTGCGAAGATGCCCGTAAATTCGATACATATGCAACAGTGCCCCCTGCCAGGCAGAGGGCACTGTCAATCGCTTTTAAGTTTATCCTAAAACTGACAAGAATTAAGCTTCTTCAGAAGGAATAACATGAATCTTGCGCTTAACGCCACGCGTGAACTTCAGCGTACCGTCGCACAGAGCGAACAAGGTGTCGTCCTTGCCGCGGCCAACGTTTTCACCCGGATGAAAATGGGTGCCACGCTGACGAACGATAACATTACCCGTCTTTACCTTCTGACCAGCGAACATCTTAACGCCAAGTCGCTGTGCGTGAGAGTCGCGGCCGTTACGAGTGGAGCCAAGACCTTTCTTGTGTGCCATGGTTTCCCTCCTTACTAACCAATAGATTCGATCTGAACGCGCGTAAGATACTGGCGATGGCCACGAAGCTTCTTGTAGTTCTTGCGCTTCTTGAACTTGAATACCAGGACCTTTTCGCCGCGGAACTGCTCTACAACGGTAGCAACAACCTTGGTGGCAGCAGCCTTAGCGGGATCGGCTTCGACCTTCTCGCCATCGATGATGCAGATGGCGGGCAGCTCAACCTTGGCGCCAACCTCAGCATCAAGTTTCTCGATGTTGAGCTTGTCACCTGCGGCAACCTTGTATTGCTTGCCGCCTGTTTTGATGATAGCGTACATTCTTTCTCCTTGTTGAATAAACGTAAGGCGATATCTTATCTGCGTGACCGTAGCACGTCGGTTTCCCTCTTTGCACCGTCTCCGCGTATGCATCGCGCTTATTCCTATGCGCACCCTTTTGGGTGCAACCTGATATATGATATCAGAAAGGTTTAGCATAGCAAGTACTTTTTTAGCGTTCCCGCAAATTGATTGCCCGTATTCCTGCGAAATCCTGTGCAGAGGCGCCCTCAAAACGAAACCTATAAACGAGTGCTGCAAAATGTTGACGCTGCTGGGGCAATTTGTCAAGAAAAACGAAGGCAGCCTGAGAGCCGGTTAGCCAGAGACGCCTTGGGAAAGGAAGGGGGGTCGCCGTTCGGGCGGATGAACGGAACAAACCTCCATCCCCCGTTCCATCAAGATACATTATTTGATGTAGGCAATGAATTAGCTGATAGAATTGCAAAAGTTGTTGAAAGGAGAGTTTTATGAACGCCGACAGAGAACCTTTGTTTTGGAAATCAAACGAAGAGTGGTGGACAATCATAGACGATGAGTTCGTGCTTACCGATGCAGCTCCTCAGCGTGCAAAAGACAGCTTTGAGCTATGGAGCACGCCCCCGAATCCCGAGGCTCCATACGTTAGTTAGCAAGCAACGACACCCTAGCCCGCTTCGGCGGGTTTTTTACGCCCCGGGCACGGCGTAAAACTACCTGAGCATATCACTTTGGAATCAAGGCGTTTCCCTACGGGAGCGCCTTTTTTCATGCCCCGGGGCGGCGTAAAAGGCCCGTCGTCAAGGGACGCGACCCCGTACAAAAGCGTAGAAGACCCGAAAGGAATGAATGTTATTAAATCGCCCCACCTTTTACCAACAAACCAGCGCTTAATGCAAGAGACCCTTCCCCGATGTGAACTCTTTTCATTGCCGAGTCGCCTCGATGGGCCCGGTGGATTACCTAGATGCAAACGCGCGAGCGAAAGCCATCTTGTCAGAAAACAGGCGCAGATGTGCAAAATATTCCCATTCGGGGTAGGTTGAAGGGTCATCGACTCACGTTCATCCGACGCTTGCAGTGCGCAACCTGGGCTTTTGCGGATCGGAAACAACTTAGACGGCGCAATATGGTCTGCAAGCGCTCCTCGAGGTACCCCGAACGGGAATATTTTGCGCATCTGGACGGAAAAAACGACAACATGCCGCCGAGAAACCCAGAAGGGGACATCGGAACCACGTCTCGCCGCAAACCTAAACACGCACAAAATTTCCGGCACGCAGACCCTTAGGTGCGTTCGCCGTTCGAGCGGATGGATGGAACAAACCTCCATCCCCCGTCCCAAAGAGGGAAATGAAGCAAAGGGGCATCCGCCGGCAAGGGTCGAGCCAAACAGCAACGCTTTGGATAAGTTAAGCGGACCTCTAGCGCAAAGAGGCTTTGTCCAAGCGGAGCCGCGAGGCAAGCCCTTGCCGACGGGCGTCTCCCCGGATTGCCGAAAGCCAGCAGCGTTTCCTTATTCCGATAAAAACGACCCACTTTTCTGTGGGTTTGCCCTGGCTTACTTTTTTACGACCTGAGAAAATGTCGATTTTCAACGACCGCAAAGAAGAAAATCCACCGAAAAGTGGGTCGTTTTTATCATGCCGCCCACATCGTTGGGCAGCATCACGCCAGAAAAAGATGCAGCACGGACTACGCACCACAGCAGAGCTCAACAAAAAAATCCAGGGGCAAGCAGCGCCTCGGATTTTTTGTTGACAAAAGGTGGGGTAATTTGTCAACAACTAATGTGCTTCGGACCAGTTCGCGCCGTGGGAAACGTCCACGTTGAGCGGAACACGCAAACTCGCTGCGTTCTCCATCACGCCCTTCAGCAACGTCTCCACCTGGGAAAGCTCCTCTTGCGGAACCGACAAGTCCAATTCGTCGTGCACCTGAAGCATCACGCGCGCCTGCAATCCTTCCGCCACCAGGCGCTCCTGCACTTGGCGCATGGCAATTTTGATGATATCGGCCGCGCTTCCTTGCATGGGATGATTCATGGCAGTGCGCTCGCCAAACTGCTTGCGGATGGGATTACGCTGTGCCAACTCGGGAATATAGCGACGGCGCCCGAACATAGTCTGAGCAAATCCATGCTTGCGCGCGAACTCAACCGTCTCATCCAGATACGTGCGAACACGGGGGTACGTAGCAAAATACCTATCGATCATATCCTTTGCTTCGCCGAACGAAATGCCCAAGCTCTGCGAAAGCCCATACGCCTGCTGACCATACACAATGCCGAAATTCACCGCTTTCGCGCGGCTGCGCATTTCGGGTGTGACCTGGTCAATAGGCACATCGAAAACTTGCGCGGCAGTGCTTGCGTGGAAATCCGCGCCCGATGTAAACGCGGCAATCAGCCCTGCGTCTTCCGAAAGATGCGCCAGTAAGCGCAGCTCGATTTGAGAATAGTCAGCGGAAACATACACATGATCAGGTTCCAACGGCACAAAGCACTCGCGAATCTTGCGGCCGAACTCGGTGCGCACGGGAATGTTTTGAAGGTTGGGGTCCGATGAAGACAAACGACCCGTTGTAGTTACTTTCTCGTTGAACGACGTGTGAACCAATCCGTCGCCTGCTCGAAGCGGCGGCAGCGCATCAATGTACGTAGACTTGATTTTTGCCAGCTCGCGGTATTTCAGCACCAGCCCGGGCAATTCATGCTCGGTGGCAAGCTCCGCCAAAACGGAAGCATCGGTAGAAAAGCCGGTCTTGCCTTTCGTTTTCTTCTTAGGCTCCATACCCAGTACTTCAAACAGGATATGGCCGAGCTGCTTGGGCGAATCCACGTTAAACGTCTCGCCCGCAAGCTGGAAAATCTGCGTCTTCAGCTCGTCAATCTCAGTTTGCGTTTGCACGCCAAGCTGCTGCAAGCGCGGAACGTCCAACGCGGCGCCATTGCGCTCCAAAATGGCCAGCACGCTGACTAGCGGAAGATCGATATCAAAATACCCCGAGCTGTTCTCCGCTTCGTCCATAAAGTCCAAAAGCGGCTGTTTAAGCGCCAGACAAACAGCGGCACGCAAAGCGGAGCGCCCTTCGGGCGAAAGGTCTTCCGGTTCGGGAAGAGAGCAATTCATGTGACGCTGCAGCAGATCCTCTAGACCATACTTCTGAGCAGACGAATTCAAAACATAGCCCGCAAGCCCCAGGTCAAATGCCTTGCAGTTTAAAAGATCACCAACACTCACCAGTGACGGCAACGATGAATCTGCGGGAGAAACGAAATGCATGAACTGCTTCAAATCTTCGCAAACAAGATTTCCCTGCTGAATTGCACGCGCAAGCAAATCGGGGCACTCGGGAGAATCCAGGTAGCCGCGTCCTTTTTCGCAAGCAAAACCAATTATCAGCTTCTCTTCATCAAAAAGCGTTTCCGCCTCTCTTTTCTCAACACAAAGAGCCAGTTCATCGCCATTTTTCAAACATTTCTCAAAAAGCGCACGCGCGTCCGGACCAAGCAAAGGTTTTTCAACGGCGACCTTGAACGCAGGAACCGCAGGCACATCGGAATCGATATAGCGCAGGACATGGCCCAAGTGCGCCTGCAAGCGAATTTCGCCGAACGCCGCTTGCACCGCCTCTGCCGTGTAGTTGGGAAACTCAACGGTTTCAGGGTCAATATCCAAATCCGCATCGCGCACAATAGTCGCAACTTGCCTGCTTACGAACGCGGCATCTTTGTTATCGCGGATGTTTTCGAGCTGTTTGCCCTTGAGCTTATCAAGATTTTCGTAGATGCCTTCCATACTGCCGAACTGCTGCAGAAGTTTCGTGGCAGTTTTCGGGCCAATGCCGGGAACACCGGGAATGTTGTCGGAACTATCGCCCATAAGACCCAGATAATCAGGAATGAGTTCAGGACCAACGCCGTATTTTTCTGCAACTTCGGCAGGGCCCATAACTACGATATCCGTAACACCTTTTTTCATGGAAACGATGCTCGTAAGCTCGCTTGCCAGCTGGCAGGCATCTTTATCGCCCGTAAGCAGCAGCGTTTTGAAGCCAAGCGCCTCATCGCGCGCAGCAACGGTTCCTAAAATATCGTCGCCTTCCCAGCCAGGCATTTTCACAATGGGAATGCCCATTGATTCAAGAAGCTTTTCGACCACAGGGAATTGCACACGCAAGTCATCGTCCATGGGAGGACGCTGCGCTTTGTATTGTTCCAACGCCTGCATACGAAACTGCGGTTTTCCCGCATCAAAAGCGCAGATGATCGCGTTGGGTTGACTTTCGTCGATGAATTTCAGCAGCATGCTGAAAAACCCGAACACCGCATTCGTGGGTGTTCCATCGGGTGCGTTCATAGTGGGAGGCAC
>CAKTYF010000005.1 GCA_934631995.1 uncultured Eggerthellaceae bacterium | reverse complement strand
ATTTCTCGGTTGGCGATATCACCATCGATGAATATGAGGGTGACGAAGGAGAGTTGATTCTTGACATCACCGGTGATGACACCGCTGTTCTTATCGGTCGTCATGGCAAGACGCTTGAAAGTTTGCAGTTCTTGATTTCGGCAATTCTGGTTCGGAAGCTCGGTTTTCGTTATCCGGTTGTTATCGATGTCGAGGGTTATAAATCTCGTCAGCGCGCGAAGATTGAGTCCATTGCCCATTCCGCTGCAAATCGCGCGGCACGTGAGCATCGTAGCGTGAAGCTTCGTCCCATGACTCCTTATGAGCGTCGTCTTGTTCACGTGGCTCTTCGTGACGATGATCGCGTTGAGACTGAATCGGAAGATGAAGGTCCTTCTCGTCACGTGGTTATCTATCCGCGATAAAAAGAAAAATAGAGCTTTATTGAGGGTCTGATGTTTCAGACCCTCTTTTTTTGTCATAATAGGGCGAACTGAAATAGAAAGGTCCTCATGAATTCCGAATTGCTCAATAAGCATCTTGATTTAGTCGTAAAAGCGAATGAAACAACTAATATTACTCGCATTGTTTCTTGGGAATCGGCCCAAGTATTGCATATTGAGGATTCTCTTTCTGCGCTGCCTGAATTTGAAAAGGCACCGGAAGGGCTTTATGGTGACTTAGGTTCCGGAGCAGGATTCCCTGGCATTCCTATTGCTATTGAAACTGGTCGTGAGACAGTGCTTGTTGAGTCGGTGAAAAAGAAAGCTTTCCTTCTTGAGCAGTTTGCTCAAGAACTCGGTTTATCGAATATTACGGTCTTCCCGGGACGTGCTGAAGAGTTGGCTCTTCAGAAGAAAGGGAAGTTTTCAGTTCTGTCTGCTCGTGCGCTCTCTCAATTAGGCTCTCTTCTTGAATTAGGTTCTCCGCTGTTGAAAGTGGGGGGACAATTCATCTGTTATAAATCACGTATCGAAGAGGAAGAACTTGCTCATGCTTGTTCGCTTGAACAGAAATTAGGTCTTCGTCTTATATCCGATCGCGGGCTTTATCTTTCTGATAATGAAACATTTCGTCGTATTTTAGTTTTTGAAAAGTTTAAGAATGCTTCCATTAAATTGCCGCGCAGAAATGGTATGGCACAAAGAAATCCTCTGTAGTTTTATATTCTTGTTTTTGATGTTTCACGTGAAACATCAAAAAATGATGAAGGTTAATTGCGATATTTGAATAAAGTTTTTCCCCAAGGTTGTCGCTGACCTTTTTTCTGGATACTGGTTTGTGTTTGGTGTTTCACGTGAAACAGGTTGAAGCTATGATGCTGAAATCATATACTTTCAACAATACCAATAGATACGTGTTTTTTAACGAGAGGAGGCTCGTGTGGGTTTTTTCGATGGTCTGAGACGTGAAAAAAATGCAGCAGGGACTATCAATAATCAACATGAGGATACGACACAGCAGGAAAGAGCGGTGAGTGAAGTCGCGCAAGGCACTTCTTTTGAGAAAGTGCAATCTGCTCCTTCGTCGTATAGGAATGAACCAGAGGTTGTTGAGCGTGCCCCACGAAGCCAGCAAACTGCAGAACCCGAAGTAGCTCATCCGCAGTTGAAATCCTATGCTGAGAAAGCACCTGTTACTCATGTAATCGGGCAGACAAAGATCATTGCAATTATCAATCAGAAAGGCGGCGTTGGAAAATCAACGACTGCTATCAACTTGTCTGCTGCTCTTGGCGAGCTTGGAAGGCAAGTGCTTCTTGTTGACCTTGATCCGCAGGGTAATGCTTCAAGTGGTCTTGGGATTGAAAAGAATCTGGTTAAAAACTGCGTTTACGATGTCTTGATTAATGATGTTCCTGTTGAGCAAGCGATTATTCCCGATGTATGCCAAGGGCTCGATGTTCTTCCTGCTACTATCAATTTGGCAGGTGCCGAGGTTGAATTAGTAACCGAGATGGCGCGCGAGAATAGACTTAAAGATGCTTTGGGACGCTTGCGCGGGCGTTATGATTTTATCTTTGTTGATTGTCCTCCTTCTTTAGGTTTGCTTACCGTGAACGCTCTTGTTGCCGCGGATAAGCTTCTTATTCCTATTCAGTGTGAATTCTACGCATTGGAAGGTGTGACAAAACTTCTCGATTCAATGAAACGTGTCAAAACTCGCCTTAATCCTGCTTTGGATATTTACGGGGTGCTTTTGACGATGTATGACGGACGTACTACGCTTTCGAAACAAGTCGCCGAGGAAGTTCGGTCGTATTTTGGTCGTATTGTATTTAATTCTATGATTCCTCGTACGGTGAAGTTGTCCGAGGCTCCTAGTTTTGGTTTGCCTATTACGCAATACGATCCAACTGGCAAGGGTGCGCAGTCATACGTTGATCTTGCGAAAGAGGTGATCGCTCGTGGCTAAGAATGCACTTGGTCGCGGTCTTGGATCGTTGCTTGGAGGCTCTTACGAGGAATCTGCTGCGCAGCCGCAGCCGCAGCATCAGGCTGCACCGGCTCAAATAAATCCCTCCATTCCCGCTCAACAGCAACCGACGCAAAATCCGCCGCGTGAACGTATTTCTATGGGACGCATCAATGCTTCAACGGGAGAAATCATCGATAACACGGTGCGTGTGGAACAGAAAGTGGTTACTCCTGTGACGCAAACCGCTCCTTCTTCCGAACCGGAGAAAGTTCTTGAGGAAGCGCAAGGAAATAAACTTCCTGACACGCTTTCTTTGGATTTAATTGAGCCGAATGAAAATCAGCCTCGTATCAATTTCAAGAAAGAAGAGCTTGAAGAGCTTGCATCGTCAATCAAAAAAGACGGCTTGCTTCAGCCTATTCTGGTGCGTCCTAAAGATGGCAAATATGAAATTATCGCGGGCGAACGCCGTTATCGCGCATCTAAGTTGGCTGGTTTAACGGAAGTGCCTGTTCGCATTAAAGAAGCGGATGATGAAGAGACGCTCGAGCTTGCCCTTATTGAGAACATCCAGCGCTCTGATTTAAATCCCATAGAAGAAGCGTATGCATATCGTCGTCTTATGGATAAGAAGAATCTGAATCAATCTCAGGTTGCTCAGATGGTTTCCAAGGGACGTTCTACCGTTGCAAATGCGGTTCGCTTGCTGGATTTGCCCGAAGAAGCCCAGAAGTTGCTGTATGAGGAAAAAATCACCGCCGGTCATGCCCGCGCGATTCTTTCCATCCCAACACCCGAGGGACGCATGAAGCTCACACAGAAACTTCTTGAATCTAAGCTTTCTGTTCGTGAAGCAGAAAATCTTGCTCGCTTGATGTCGCTTGATTCTAAGAAGAAGGCGCCGTCCGCGCAAAACGCTGTTCCAAAGACGTATAAGAAAGTGGCGCGCAGCCTTCATGACCGCCTGAACACGACGGTTAAAGTCAAGACATCCCAAGGGCGCAATCGAATCGAGATTGAATTTAAGGACGAAGATGATCTGCAGCGTTTGTTTACCGCAATGTTTGCGAATGAAAGCGCATCAAGCGAGGAGCAGTAAAACGCCAGCTTAAGATAGTAAGAAAAAAGAGTGTTTCACGTGAAACACTCTTTTTTTGATGCTTTGTTTCATGATAAATCTTTGGTTCAAAGCTTTGAATCCTGCGGTGTTAGCATTTATGCCTTCGTCTTGTCGTTCGGAGCAAGGACCATCAGTTTCTTATTTCTTGCGAAGGGAATTTTTCAGCTGTCCGCATGCTGCATCAATGTCAGATCCACGCGACTGACGCATGCTTGTCTCGATTCCCTTGCCCATAAGTATTGAGATCCAGTGATTTGCAACCGATTGGTCAGAGGGCTTCCAAGGAGAATCATCAATGTCGTTCAAAGGTAGCAAATTAACATGGCAAAGAAGATTCGTGCAGAAACGGGCGAGCGCTTTCAAGTCCTCTTCGCTGTCATTCACCCCTTTAATGAGCAAATACTCGAGTGTTACGCGGCGATTTGTAGCCGCGGTATAGTGCTGCAACGTTTCTTTCAATCCGGAAAGCGGCATATTCGCAACGCGCGGCATCAATTTGTCACGTTTGCTCTGAAGCGCGGCATGGAGTGAAATAGCCAGCGTGAATTGCTCCGGTTCTTGCGAGAATCGCTCGATGCCGGGGAATAGACCGCAAGTTGAGATTGTTATATGGCGCGCGCCAATGGCAATTCCCTTGGGGTCGTTCAAAATGCGAATCGCTTCCAGCACGTTATCGTAGTTCGCAAACGGTTCACCTTGTCCCATTCCCACAATGTTGGAAACGCGCTGTTGGAAATCCTCTTGGACCAACAGAATTTGACTCACAACCTCGCCAATAGATAAATTACGCGTGAATCCTTCTTTTGCGGTGGCACAAAACTGACATTGCATGGCACAACCAACCTGGGTTGAAAAACAGACCGTCAAGCGTTCGTTGTTTTTTCCGGATGGTATGCCAACCGATTCGATAAGGGCGCCGTCTTCCAGCTGAAAGACGTATTTTCTGGTTCCATCAAAGGAAACAGCTTTATGAAACACGCTTGGTTTGACAAGGGAGTAATCCGCTTCGAGCTTTTGCCGCAGCATTTTTGGAAGATTGCTCATTTCGTCGAGTGAATCAACATAGTGAACATAGAGCCATTCGTAGAGCTGTTTCCCGCGGAATGCAGGTTGTCCGGCTTCTTTTACCAAACTAAGAAGTCGATTACGTGAAAGAGTGTAAATGCTTGTTTTCATAATCGGCATTATAGAAGACTCTTTGCTATACTTGGAACATTGTTTTAAGAGAACAGCTTGATATACGACATTTCTCGACGAATTTCACGATATTTCGAAATAAGGAGCGCCTTACATGGCTGCATACACAAACCCTTCCGAATGCAATGTTGCGCTGCTTTGCGGCGGCACCAGTGGCGAGCGAGCGGTATCGCTTGTTTCGGGCAAGGGAGCTCAGACCGCACTGCTTGAGGCCGGCTTTCACGTTACAATGCTCGATCCTTCTGTCAAAGAGGATCTTATCGCGTTGGTAAGCGGACATTTTGATGTTGCATTCCTTGCTCTTCATGGCGAAGGCGGCGAAGACGGTACCATTCAAGGGATGCTGGAGATTCTGGGCATTCCCTATATTGGGTCGGGTGTTGCGGCGAGCGCTCTTGCTATCAATAAAGCAAAATCGAAGATGGTGTATGAGGCTGCGGGCATTCAAACACCTGGCTCTTTATCTTATACGCGCCTTGAAGACGTTGATATAAACGAAGTTTTAGCGAAAATCGGATCACATTGCGTGGTAAAAGCTTGCTCGGAAGGCAGCAGTAACGGCGTTTACATTGTTGATGGGGAAGAGGCTATTCTTGATGCCGTTCAACAAGCGCTGAGTTTCAGCCAGGAAGTGCTCATTGAGCAATATGTTGCAGGTGGCGAATTTACCGTTGCCGTTATTGGAAACAATGAGATTGAGCCGCTGCCCGTTATCCAGATTATTCCCCAGTCCGCGTATTACGATTACGAAGCGAAATACGCACCCGGTGGTTCTCAGCATTTGTGTCCCGCACCAATTCCTGGAGAGCTTTCCGCGAAATTGCAGGGTATGGCCATTGCTGCTCATAAAGCATTGGGGTGCGCAGGCGTTTCCCGTTCTGATTTCATTGTTGACGACCAAGGTGAGGCATGGATTCTTGAAACGAATACCATTCCGGGCATGACGGAAACATCGCTTTTGCCCGATGCCGCGCGTGCAAAAGGGTATTCCTTCGCACAACTTGCTAAACGCCTGATTGATTTGGCATTTGAAAACTGCTGTGACAATTTGGAAGTTCGCCAAGCGAAGGCCCTGCAGGAAGAAAAAGCAGAAAGCTGCTAGAACAAACCAAGCAGCTTGGCAATGCCTGCAATCAAGGCAACGGCGACGATAACCCAAACAACGATCGAGGTGGCATAACAGCCCTTGTTTTTCTGGCGTCCCGCTTCGATGAGCTTTTCCGATGCAGAGCGGTGCGTTTTCACCAAAGCAGAATCTTTCCCGATGCGGGGCAACCCCACGCGGTCGGAAGGAAGCCATGTTCCCTTGGATTCAATAATTTGACGCGCGGCTTGTTCGGTAAAATCGACGGCGGGTCGAATGCCTTGAGCCATAAGTTCGCGCAGATTCAGGGCAAATGCATTAAACTCCTGGTCGTAATGGGGGTCGTTGCAGAGCAAAACGACTTCGCCCCAATAACCGATGGGATCTTGTCCTAAAGCAACAAACGATAAAAGCGCGCGCAGGGTCCATCCGCGCGCCTGTAAAGAAAGGATTCGATGCTCTTCGTTGGCGGCAAGAAAGGCAACTTTCGCACCAAAACGATTAACCAACCAAATGCGATACGAACGATCTTCCTGCAATTTGGGTTCAAGGGTGTAAATATCGCCAATAAGGTGATCGCCGCCCATAAGCGCTGCGCCTTGCGCGCGCGATTCCGTCTCAAAACGTGCGTAAGTGCTGTAGCAAAAATCGTTAAGCATGAAAAACTCCTGATACCGTGGTTTTTCGGGGTAATGGTTTGTATGAAAGAGTAAGAGATGGTACGCTTCTCACTATGGAAAGACACATTACGGGAATAAGCGCTTCCCTGCAAGAATTTATCTGCGACGGCACTCCTGAGAGTGTTTGCAGGCGCTACGGAACATTGAAAGAGGCTGCGCAAGCGGCCGATTTTGGTATATTCAGCAATAACGTGGTGGTTATCGATACGGAAACCACTGGCTTATCGTACAACCACGATGATTTGATTCAGATTGCCGCAGCTCGCGTAGAAGGCGGTAAAATCGTTGCGTGGTTCAACACGTTTGTTGATCCGGGTAAGGAAATCCCTGAAGAAATTGTCCACCTGACGCATATTTCCCAGGAAGATATCGCCGGCGCGCCTACGCCGAATGAAGCGCTGGAACAGCTGGTTGAATTTGTGGGCGATGCTATCTGCGTGGCTCACAATGCTGATTTTGACCGTACGTTTACTACGAAGCATCCGGCTGGGTACCCTCTTCTCGAAAACACTTGGGTGGACTCGCTTGATTTGGCGCGCGTTGGCTTGCCGCGCTTGAAGTCGCATCGTCTGCTTGACCTGGTGCGCGCTTTCGATCTGCCCCTTTCAACGCATCGTGCCGATGCCGATGTGGAAGCAACTTGTGCGGTGCTTCCGGTGCTGTTGGCGGCTATTGCATCCATGCCCGCCCCCCTTGTTGCGCTGATTGCGGGTTTTGCGACTCCCGAAGAGTGGCCAACTCAGGTTGTGTTTGATTATTTCAACCAGCAGAACGAAAAAGCTGCTGCCGCGCAAGGCGAAACGGTTCCTCATTTCTCGCTGCGTGGTACACGCCGGGAAGCGGTCAGCGCCTGCGATTTGAAAGCGCGTGCCGATGCCGAGACGCTGGCCGATGATCCGTTGGTGGGCATCAAAGCGCCTTCGCAAGAGGAAATTGCAGCAGCATTCAGCGAAGGCGGTCTTGTTGGCGGCCTTTATCAGCAGTTTGAACGTCGCGACGAGCAATGCCAGATGTCATGCGCGGTAGGAAAGGCGTTCGAGCAATCGGAGAATCTGGTTGTGGAGGCTGGTACCGGCGTTGGCAAATCTATGGCATATTTGCTTCCGGCGGCGCTTTTGGCGAAGAAAAACAACATAACGGTTGGCGTTGCAACAAAAACAAATGCGTTGCTTGACCAGCTGATTTATCACGAGCTTCCCTTGCTAGACAAAGCGTTGGGCGGTCTTACGTATGCTGCCTTGAAGGGATTTTCGCATTACCCCTGCTTGCGCAAAATTGAGCATTTGGTGGCCGAGCACCAGTTTGATCGCATGCTGGGCGACAAGCAAATGACCTGCGCCGTTGCGGTTGCAGCGCTTCTCTCTTTCATCGAGCAGTCGGAATACAGCGACATTGACACGCTGAAAATTGACTATCGCCTGCTTCCGCGCTGGTCCATTACGTGCGGAAGCCAAGAGTGTCTGCGTCGCAAGTGCCCGTATTACGGGGCGAGCTGTTTTGTGCACGGTTCTCGTCGCAAGGCGGCAGCGGCAGATATCGTGGTAACAAATCACAGCCTGCTTTTCTGCGATCTTGCAGCCGATGGCGGTCTGCTGCCGCCGATTCGCTATTGGGTGGTTGATGAGGCCCATGGAGCAGAGCAAGAAGCACGCAAGGCGTTCTCCAGCAAGCTTTCGTCTGAAGAGCTGGTTAACATTGCTCATAAAGTGGCGTCTGACGATAATCGCAATATTTTCGCACGCGTGCAGCGCCGTGCTGCCGCCACGAAAGACGAAAGCCAGGAAAATCTGCTGTATGCCCTGACGGGAAAAGCGTTTTCTGCAGGTAAAGAGTTCAATGAGGCGGTAAAAGAGTACGTTCCGCAGGTCAAGGAGCTGCTGTATTACGACACCGCCCGCAATAAGAATTACGAATTCGTTGATTTATGGATCAACGATGAGGTGCGTAAGGGCCAGCGTTTCACGGAATTGAGTGCGCGCGCACTGGCAGTGCAAAACGCTTCCGAAAAACTTATTTCTGCATGTCAAGAGCTTGTTGTCTATCTTGAAGAAGATGCCGCTGCCGCGGCCCTTCAACGAGAGATTGCCGTTATTGCGCTTTCGCTGCGCGAAGTCCTTGATGTGTGCGAGACCGTGTTCTCGAAGCCTTCTGAGCTGTATGCATATTCCGCTACGATTTCTCACAAGAAAGACCGCTTCGTTGACCGCATTGAAGCGTTGCCGCTGAACATGGGCTTCATGTTGGAAGATTCGCTGTACCAGCGCACGCATTCCGTTGTGTATGCTTCGGCGACCGTTGCCGTTGGCGAGAGTTTTGAGGCGTTCGAGAACGCTATGGGTCTCAACCAAAGCGAGAATTCCCAGGCAGCTACGCTCAGGCTTGATTCCAGCTTTGATTTTGACAACAACATGACCATCTATGTGCCCAGCGACATGCCCGACCCCGCCGAACGGAGCTACTTGGCGCATTTGCAAAAGCTGCTTGTTGCAGCTCATTTGGCACAAAAGGGGTCAATGCTTACGCTCTTTACAAATCGTCGTGAGATGGATGCTTGCTATGAGGCGGTAAATCCCCAGCTCAAAGAAGCGGATTTGCGCCTAGTGTGCCAAAAATGGGGCGTTTCCGTTAAGGGCCTGCGCGATGAATTCCTGTCGAATAAGCAGCTCTCGCTTTTCGCGCTGAAGAGTTTCTGGGAAGGCTTTGACGCACCGGGTTCCACGCTGCGCGGCGTGATTGTGCCGAAATTGCCGTTTGCGAAGCCGACTGACCCGCTGTCATGCGAGCGTAGTTCGCGTGATGCCGACGCGTGGCGTCATTACGTATTGCCGGCTGCTGTGATTGAAATGAAGCAGGCAGCAGGGCGCTTGATTCGCACCAACACCGACCAGGGAATTCTTATTCTTGCCGACCATCGCCTGCTTTCCAAGGGATATGGAAAGACGTTCCTGCGCTCAATGCCCAGCAAAAACGTCAAGATTATGACTTGTGCGGAAATTGTTGCTGACATTCGGAAGAATCAGGGATAACGTCCATGACGGCGCGCAAGTTCGGCATGCATAGCTTGCATGTGAAAAACAACACGGTGGGTACGTCGAACGAGATTTCGTTCAGCGTTTTGGATGCGAAAAAGCAGCGCCAAGACGCGGCGAATCAGCCCAAACACGGAAACCCGTTGGGTAAAGTTGCGCTTTTCTCTCTTCCGGGAAAGAAAAAAATAAAGGGCGCGCCTAAACGTGAAGAAGGTTTGCCCTTGTCATCGGGTGAATTTGCGTCTGCTGCCGTTGAGCATGATCCCACGGGCACCGTCTCGTTGGGTAGCAATGCCATTTCCGGCGGAACCGTTACCAGTGGATTTACGGAAGATTTTACGGGATCCGCCGTTGGGGCGGCAACCGCCTCCCGCCGCAGCAAGGCACGCGCCACTGATATCTCCGCAGCTCATACGGCTTCTCCCGAAAAGAAACAGCAACGCGCCCGCACCACGCGCCGTGTGGGCATGGTAGGTCTTGCGTGCCTGATTATAGCTGCAGCGGCTGTGGGCGTATATTCCCTGGCGCGTGGCTATTACGAGGGCTATCTGCTCAACCAATCCTACCAGCAAGTTTTGACGTCTTCTCTTTCGGAAGTTGTCGAAGCCGATGAGATTCTTTCAGAAATGGATGCCTCGTTCTCGGACATGTTGAGCGACGAATCGCTTGCCGCAATGAAAACCGTGCAGGAAAAACTTCCCACGGCGCGTCAGCATTTGAGCAACGCCGAAACGCTGGTGAAGCGCGTGCAATCTTCGCTTACCGATGAAAAAGACGTTCAAGCTGCTCGGAATACGTTGGCGGCCATCGAGGCACGGCGCTCCATGCTCACGTTGGGCACTTCGATGATCGAGCAGGCGCTTGCCGTTGATCAACAATGCAATGAATTAAGCGGCGCTTGGGATAACTTACTTGCAGCCGATGCCAGCGTGCGCCAGCTTGTTTCCGCGTTCTCGGCGCTTGATTCCGATTCCGTTGCGCAAACGAAGACGGGCGCTGAAACGGCACGTTCGGAGTTCAAGCAAGCTAAAACCGAACTGGCAAGTTTGAATAAACAGTACCCTGAACTGGCATTATCTGATTATACTGCGTATATTGAGATACGTATTGAAGCGCTTGACCACTTGATTGCGGCCTGCGAGGCAATCGAAGCAGAAGACGTTGATTTGGCTACCACGGAAAGCGATGAGTACAACAGCTGCGATAGCAGGGCTGTTTCGCAAGCGAATTCGTTTATCTCTGATATAACGACGCTTGCAACCGACCCCTTCTTCGAAAAAGTGGACGAATTCAAGGGTCAATACAACGAATTACTGACCGAAGCGGCCTCTCTTGATACCGAGCTTCGTGAATATCTTCGTTCGACTTCCTCTTAACCATGTCCCGTTGGAATTATCAGTGTATAATTAATTAGAATATACCCAAACAACTGGGCTTTTACGCATGCGAAAGGTCACTTATGGCTGAAATGATAAAAACCGTCGAGCATTTGGCTTCCGAAATTGGGCCGCGTCCTGTTGCCACCGAGGAAGAGCAGCAAGCCGCCCTGTACATTGCGCGCGAGTTCGAAGAGCTGGGACTTCCTGCGGAAATCGAAGAATTCCAAGGGTCGGTGTCGCATAAGAAAACGCGTTTGCTCTGTTCCGCGTTGGCGGTGATTCTTGCGCTCGTTTCGCTGTTTGTGCCGGTCATTGCGCTGCCCGCCGTGATTGTTTCCTTTATTTGCGCCGTGCTCTTCATGTCGGAAGAGCTGGGCAAGCCGATTCTTTCAAAGTTTCTTGATAAGGGCATCAGCCAAAATGTTGTTGCTCGCTACGTGCCCCCTTCGGCTCAAGAGGGCAAGGGCCGCCGTCGCAAAGTTGTTCTGGTGGCGCGCGCCGATAGTGGCTCCGTTCGCCCCGAGCTCAATCCTCCGTTTTTAGCAGCCATGCCCGTGCTTGCAAAAGCCGCGCGCATCGGCATGGTTGTTCTGCCCGTATTCTTGCTGATTAGATCGATATTTTTCCTGCATTCCACCGGCGTTGCGTTCGTTATTACCACCATTTTGCTGGTGATGATTTGCCTGGCTGCCGCGCTGCCCGCGATTTCTTTCGCCATGGAGAAGGCGTCGGGTTTGAACGACGGTGCAAACAGCAGCGCATCGGGTATTGCCGTTATGCTGGAAGTGGCGCGTCGTATTACGCAGGCCGCCGCTGATGAGCAGCCGGTGATTCATGGTGCGCAAGAAGCGTATGAGCAGGGTGTTGTTCCCGAAGGAGCGCAACTCATCTACGAGGAAGGCACGCCTGTTGATGCCTTTGGCGCGCCTCTTGCTGTTCCCGTTGACGCGGCCGGTGCTGCCGGAACTGCTGCCAGCGCCGCCGCCGCGACACCCGATGCAGCTTGGGAGCCGCAGCCTGCCGTGGCACCAGGTGCTTCGCAGGGCTTTGATGCATCTCAAGCGCCGATGGATGTGCAGCCGCAGCCGCAAGGCGCTTCTGCCGCAGGTGTTGCTGCTGGAGCTGGCGTTGCGGGTGCCGCAGCTGCCATGGCTGTTCCCGCTGCGGTTGCCGCTGGGGCGGCTGCCGGGTTTGCTGTTGACGCTGCGCGCGGCGAGATCGTAGATGCTGCTGCTGGCATGGATGCGATGGACGGCGTTTTCGAGCAGGAAGCCGCAGCACCGGTTGCTGCTGCGCCCGAACCTGCTCCTGCCAACGAAGTTCCCAGCTGGTTTTCCGCAGGTCTTGCCGCCGCGCGCCGCAAAGAGCCGGCGAACGCTGCTCCTACCGAGATTAAACGCTCCACGTTCGCCATGGCGCTTGAAGCCGCCGAGCAGCGTTTGGATGATGTTTCCCGTGAAACATCTTTCCTGGATATGGATGAAATGCCGTCGCTTGATCAGCAGTTCAAGCAGAATTTTGCCGCTGCTCGCGCAGGTCAGAAGCCTATTTCCGCACCTGCCGCGCTCGCTGCCGTTGCAGAGCCCACACCTGCTGCTGCGCCTACCGCAAACGCAGAAGGCGCTCATCCTGCGCAGCCGGAAGCATATTCCTCTCCTCAGGGAGTAGCCGCACCTGCAACGCTGGCCGCCGACTCCGCTGCCGTACCGCCTGCCGCGCCCGCTGCGGCCGCCCAGGCTCCTGCGGAGCAAGTGGAGTTTGTGGATGCAACCATTGGTGCACCAACTTCAACGGCGCTTCCAGAAATAGTTGAAACCGTGCAGTCTGCTTCAACCGCAGGTGCAAATTCCGTTCCCGTTGCGGAACCGCTTACGCCGCTGATTGACATTCCTTCCGTGGAGGCATCTGATGCGCCCTCTGCAGAGCAACAGCCGGCCGATCCTGCTCCCATTTCCATGGACTACTTCATGGCTGCTGCCGTGGGCGCCCGCGCGGGTGATACCGTGGTGGCTCAGCCCGTTGCGTCCGAGCAGTCGCGTCAGCCGTTGACGTTGCCCGACTTGAGTGTGACGGGGTCCCTTCCCGTGGTGGATATTCAAAAGCAGCGCGCGCCGCTGGCGGAAGCGGAAGAGTCGGGCGAGACCGCCGCAAAGAGCCTGCTCACCATGATTCCGTCAATCGATGCTGCAACTCCGTCTCAAGCGGACTTGCGCACAAGCCTGCCTTCGCTTTCCGGCATGTTCGAGCGTGTTCCCGAAACGCAAACATTTGAGCCGGTTGCGGGTGCTACGGGTTCCTTCGCGCCGGTGACCGAGGCATTGACCTTGGACGTTGCCGACGAAGAAGAGCTCTTTGTTGACGACGTTGATGATTCTGCGTTCGAAGAAAACTATACGGAGACCGGTGCGTATGCGGGTCCCGAATATGTGGACATGCCGAAAAAGCGCGGTTTTGGCATTTTCGACAAGCTCTTTCATAAGAAGAAAGAAGAGCAAGCGCCGGCTCACAGCTGGGGTGACGACGATGATTCGAACTACGGCACCCATAACGCTGCTGCTCATGGCGCCTGGGATAGCTACAGCGAAGAAGACAGCTACGATGACGATGCCGATGAATATCGTTCGGATGATGGTTACGAATACGATGACGATTACGATGTATACGACGATTCGCATTCGACGAAAGCATTCGACAGCGTTGCTGCGTACGATGATACTGATTACGACGATGATGATTTCGATTACGACGACAACGACTTCTCATCGTTCTTCAACGGCGACGATGACAATGACCGCACGTGGCGCGGTGGCGCGTTCTCAAGCAAGTTGTCCGACTTGGCTGGCAACGCTGCCGATGCCGCCTCGCGCGTGCGTGGTTCGCTGCCGGGCGGCAAGAACGACAAGGGCTCTTCGAAGTCGGGTCGTGGAGCTGCGGGCAATCGCAGCAGCCGTTCTGCGCGCTCGCGTGATGACGAGCGTTCTGATGCGCGCGATCAGTACGGCTACGAGGACGATTACCGTGAGAACGATGAATTCGCGGACGATCACGGCGATTATGCACCGCATCAGGATTCTCGTGCCGCTGAAAACGAAGAATACGCACGTGTGTGCCAGTTGATTGCCGATCGCTACGGTTCGGAAGACGATCGTGGCGCAACAGACTCCCTTGCCGCTATTACCGAAGGCGAGCTGAATGCGGTTCAGCAGCGAATCGAAGATTTCCGCGCGGGTGGCATTGATACTGAAGTGTGGTTCGTGGCGTTGGGTGCTGAAACTGATTGCCATGCCGGCATGGAAGAGTTTATCGAAGCGCACCGTCCTGACCTGCGTGGTGCCATTGTGATTGAGCTTGACTCTTTGGGCGCGGGCTCGCTGTGCACCGTAGCACGAGAGGGCATTTTGAAGCCCTCCGCGGCATCTTCGCGCATGAAACGCTACGCAAAGCATGCTTCGCAGGTTTCGGGTGTGCCGGTGGATACGACGTCCATTCTTTGGCAGGAAAGCGCTGCTTCCACGGCACTTCGCAATGGCCTGCAGGCAATGCATCTAGTGGGCATGGACGGCGCAAAACCAGCGCTTTATGCGCAAGCAAACGACGTTGCTGACAATATTGACCCCGAGATTCTTGCGGAAAACGCGAATTTCGTTGTGGAGGTCGTTAAGGGAATATAAAACGAGGTTTATGACGAATTTCGCTCTTTTGAACCAGTGGATTACGGAGAATCGTCTCCGTTCCAATATTGTTTGCGCTCACGAGCGCCCGACCAGAAAGGTTGACGACGATGGCAGCAAAAGAAGGATATTGCGTTAAGTGCAAGGCGAAGAAAGTCATGATTGACCCTGTTGAGAGCGTTACGAAAAACGGAAAGCCCATTACGAAGGGGAAGTGCCCCGATTGCGGCACAACTGTTTGCGTGATTGGCTCGTCTAAGAAGTAACGTTTCTCGCGACAGCAATTTATCGCAGGATACAATCGTATCTGGGGCGCTCATTCATAAGGATGCGCGTTAGGTGCTTCTTGTGGGCGAAGAGGCACGCAAGATGGCTCATGTCACGTGCAAGAGCTGCAAGAAGCGCAAAGGCACGCAGAACAGGCGAATGAATGCGCCCCAGGCACGAAGAAATGCAACTGTGATTGAAGACGCGTGAGGCCACGCTGGGCCTCTCCGTACGTTGATGGCGGCACGTTGGTCATGGAGTCGGGTCCACAAGGAAAGATGGCACTTTTCGCGTGCTGACGGCGGCGTGGATTTTGCTGCGGATCTTGCTGCAGAGCCGCGACGCGGAATTGCGTTACCCGCTTGGTTTGATCCGTGTCTCTGTGCTCGGAAGAGCTTGCGAATTAGCTTCTGGCCCGCTGCTTCAAGGAATTCAAAAAAGTTGGAAATTGATGCTTGACGCAAAAACTCATCAGTGTATAATATCCGTTGCTGTTTGAAATGCGCCGTTACCTCAGCTGGATAGAGGGACTGACTACGAATCAGTACGTCGGGGGTTCGAATCCCTCACGGCGCACCATTTTTTACAACTCACCGCGCAAGCGGTTTTTTTATGCCTAAATTCAGCTTCGCAAGTCTGTGTGACCCAAACTTCACCCAAGTTCCTCTTTGATTTCAAGCTGTTATCTTCTTTTCGGTTGTGCTTATGGAAAAGAAGGCTAAACTATATACATACGCTTGATGAAAGGAGTTTCCCCGACGCGAGAGTGCACGATTATTCGTGACGGCCGATGAGAACTGCTGCATCGGGCTTTTTCTTTTTCTGGAAACAGAAAGCATGAGTGAAAGGAGCGCATTATGAGCATTAAAGTTACGGGCAGGAAAATGACGGTAACGGACGCTTTGCGCGAATATGCCGAAGAAAAAATCGGCGCATCCATGAAGGTTATGGACATTAAGCCTCTCGATGCCGAGGTTGTTCTGTATACCGAGAAAAACCCCTCGAACCCGCGTCGCGCCGTGTGTGAAGTGACGTTGCGCGCCAAGCAGCATGTTATTCGCGTTGAGGAATCCGAAGAGGATATGTACGCCGCCATTGACGTTGCCGCGGCGAAGGTTGTGCGCCAGCTGCGCAAGTTTAAGACGCGCGTTGTTGATCGTCGTTTGGTTGCCGAGCCGAAGGCTGCTGAAGCCGCCCGCAAGAACGCTACGCAGGCTCCTGAGCTTGATATTGACGGCTTGATGAGCGAGCTCTCCGCCGATGAGGAAATCGTTCGTACAAAGATTATCGAGTTCCCGCCGCTGACGCAGGAAGAGGCGCTTATCGAAATCGACCTGCTGGGTCACGACTTCTATGCTTACACCGATCGCGATTCGGGCGCTGCCTGCGTGCTGTATCGTCGTAATGGCGGTGGCTACGGCCTGCTTATGCAGAAGGAGTAGGGCGCGGTTCGCCATGCGCGCTTCATGCTGCTACAATGATTCCAAGAAGGGGGCTTCGGCCCCCTTCTTTGTGCTTTAAGGGGTGTTGTGCTGGATGGGCTGGGCATGCGCACACCTCACGGTTTTGCTTAGGCAATGTTTCCCCTTCGCTGCGGGGCATTGCGCTTATCTAGAGCTTGACAGTTCAGCTCAACGCCATTGTTCAACCCGCGGACGCAGCATCTCCCTATGCAAGCCGGGCGGGGATGGTGAAGCGAAGCCGCGAAGCTTCTAGATGAAACCTTACCTCGCCTGGCTCTCAACGAATTCGGGGCATGTTGTTGAAAAAACGGGGTGAAATTCGAAGTTGATGCAGGTTGGAAGTAGGTTGAAGCCTGGGTTCGAATCGTGATTGAAATAATCTTGAACCGAGAATAACTTTGACCTGGTGATTTACTAAGGCGATTTCTCTTAAAAAGCAGCGTTTGCAGAAAACGACCGAATTTGCGCTCTCGACCTACTTCCAACCTGCATCAACTTCGAATTTCGGGGTCATTTTCCAACAATATGAACGAAACCGCCCCGATTCTGCGTTTTGCTCCGCCGTCCGCCATGCTCACTACGCAAAACGGGCGGGGAGGGTTTCATCTAAAAGCTTCGCAGCCATCGTCTTTTCTTTCCTGCCAATTTTTCGGCAGCCTGCGTGCGTTCCGTGCGGCGTGGGTGATTATTTGATACACTTATAGGACATCATATCGACCATGCAGGGGACCGTTGGCGCGGTATGCGCGCTTGTTTGATGCGCACGCTGTAAAGACGGTTTCAAGAGTGCTTAATCGCATTTGGGGGAAGGCGGTTCGGTCGTGAAGGTTGGACTTGTTGATCAAGAGAATTCCATTAGCATTGATGCCTTGCTTCCAGTTGCCTGCGTTGGGTTCATGTTCCATTGGGGTGCTGTTTTTATTGGCATCTATTTTTCTGACCCGCTTATTTCTTCGACGGATTCTAGTTTTGAACTGTCTAGGGTGAGCTGCCTGTTGGGCATTGCTCTTGGACTTTTCGTTATATCCGTGTGCTCCGACTATTTCAAAAAGGCATCCGGTAGGATTCGCCTTGCCGCTTTAGGCTTTTTGCTTTTAAGCATTTATAACGTATCAACATTGCTGTCTTTTTTCGGCTTTGTGCCGCCAACGCTGCTAACGGCCATTCTGTGGTTCGGTTTCGGTGTTGGCACCTCTTGTGGGCTTATGACCTGGCTCGATATCTTCTCTTATGGTAAAGAAAAAGTTACGGTAAATTACATTATCGCAGGAGTTTTTCTGGGGGGGTTGGCGTGTTTGGGCTCGTTTAGCCTTTCGTCTGTTGCCACGCTAACGCTTCTCATTTTGTTTCCTCTTTTCTCTCTTCTTATTCTTCTGTTTCTCTTCTCTCGTGTGTATTTTCCCGAACATGTGAGCAAAAAGGAATCTGAGGAACGTTATTCGCTGCCGCTTATTTCAACAATAACGGTCGGCACGTACGGCGTCGTCTTCGGCGTTTCTCAATATATGATTTTCTCCGACCGAACAACGTTTATCAGTCCTGCCGTCATTGGAGCCTCGGTTGCGGTTGGTTGTCTGATACTGCTTTTGGTAAATATCGCAACAAAGGGCTCGGTGAGCTACGATACAACTCAGCGAGTTATTCTGCCTATTATGGTTGTTGCGCTGCTTCTGATTCCTTTCAGCGACGGTATAGTTGCAATTTTGTGCTGGTCTACCCTGATGGCGGCACTGACCTGCTACGATACGGCGAATATGGCAATCCTCACTAAAATTGCTCATGAGCACCGCTTGGCATCGTTCTTATTCATTGCCCACAACAGAATGCCCATTCAAATTGGCATGTTTGGCGGTTGGTTACTGGGATTCTTCCTGCTCAACTATCGCATTGTTGATACCGATATGATGACAAGAATCGCTCTTGGCATGGTTGTGGTGCTTGTTATTGTTACCACGGCAATACCATACGATAAGAGCAGGATAGGCTCGAAGCCAATTGACCCCGTTGAGGTTGAAAGCGTAGAAGCGCGCGGCTCTTGGCAAAAACGTTGCGAAGAGGTGGGCGAGTCGTATGGATTGTCGCCTCGTCAGCAAGATGTGCTGGTGTACCTTGCCAAAGGCCGCAATGCGGAATACATTCAAAAGGAGCTTATGGTTTCAAGCCACACCGCCAAAAGCCATATCTACAATATCTATCGAAAACTCGGCGTTCATTCGCAACAGGAGCTTATTGATCTTATAGAGGAAACGAAAGATACGCATTGATTTACTGAGGGAAGCTCAAGGATACGGTGCTAAAGCGCAGAGGGGGTAGTGTGTTATGTGCGGGTATGCTTGTATCGAATGTGGTCGTTGCGGAAAACCGGTCAACAAGAATCGTTCTGCCCACTGGGTTTGCCTGTCGTGCGGCGCAACGAATCCTGCCCAGTCCCAGAAATGTTTGACTTGCGGCTTCGAACTTCTACCCCCAGGAGAGGTTTCGCCGAGAAGCCAAGCGAAGGCGGTTCCGATCTAAAACAAACGAATCCTGCGCGTGAATACAACATCCAGCGGCGGTGGCTTATTCGTTTACCTTCCATGCGCTGCGATGATATTGATTTACCCCAGAATGCTTATCGGTGATATATCTTCACCAATCTTTTGAACTATTTTGAACTAAGGAATGAATCAATTGTTTTAACGACTTCCGTGCTATTTATTAGCTCGTTAACTAAAAAGCAAAGTAACACCTGATAAAACCATCAGTATCTAAGCCATACCCCCTCATTATTCTTTGTAATAATATGAACCTGATTCTTCTTTTTGGACAATCAGGTTCATATTGTCTTGCGCGATTTTGCGCAATATCCGAAAGTAACAACCAGTGTATTACCAAGTTGGTTATCTTCAAATGAGCTTCCTTGCATCGTTGCACGAGGTTCATTTGCGGTTGTCTCACTAACTATTTTGAATCACTAAAAAGGGGGTGATCAAGCTTAGCGGTAAAGAGGGGGCTTTACTTTTTAAGGCAATGAGAGACGAAAGACAGGTGGAGGAATGGAAGACAAAGGCTTTACTTTTATCAAGCACGAAAAACCTTTCCGATACGAAGAGGATGGGTTAACAGTAACACGAGGGACCGCTTGGTCTGGTCCCGGATGCCATATCGGCTGCGGCGTTTTGCTCTACACTGATAAAGACGGTAAATTCGTTAAGTGCGAGGGTGACCCGGAAAATCCGTTCAATGAAGGCCGTCTATGTGTTCGCTGCTTGGCGCTCGAGGGGGCAGTTAATCACAAAGATCGTCTGAAGTACCCTATGAAGCGCGCAAAGGAAGATCGCGGCAAAGATTGTTTCGAAAGAATCACCTGGGAAGAAGCATTTGACCTTATTACCACGAAGTTCAATGGCTACAAAGAAGAATTTGGTCCAGAATCCGTAACGTTCTGGCAGGGCACGGGCCGCGACGTTCCTACGTGGATTACGCGTCTTTGCTGGTCTTTTGGTAGCCCGAACTGGGTTTATCCTGTTAGTGGCTCTTCTTGCTACGTACCGCGCGTTGCGGCATGCTTCGCCACCACCGGTGCTTTCTGGGTTGGCGACTACTCGCAGGTTTTGCCGAAGCGTTACGATGATCCTCAGTGGGAATTGCCCGAAACCATCGTTTTGTGGGGCAACAACTCCATCGTATCTAACGCCGATGGTATGTTCGGTCACTGGGTTGTTGACTGCATGAAGCGCGGTTCCAAGCTTATTACCGTTGATCCTCGCCGTACCTGGCTTGCAAATAAATCCGAGCATTTCCTGCAACTTCGCCCTGGCACCGATGCGGCGCTGGCTATGGCTATGCTTGATGTCATCATCAAAGAAGATTTGTACGATCACGACTTCGTTGATCGTTGGTGCTATGGCTTCAATGAACTGGCCGAGCGTGTTGCTCAGTATCCTCCCGAAAAAGCCGAGCAGATTACATGGGTTCCTGCTGATAAGATTAGGGAAGCCGCTCGTTTCTTGGCAAAGAGCAAGAACGCCATTATGCAGTGGGGCTTGGCTGTTGACATGACGAAAGAGGCGCTGCCGGCAACGCATGCTATTTCCGCATTGTTCGAAATTACCGGCAACGTTGAAATCCCTGGTGGCATGATTGTTCCTACCTCCATTCAGTACAGCGCCGGCGGTTGGGGCCGTGAATTCCTGTCAGACGAAGTAGCTGAAAAGCGTATCGGTCTTGAAAAGTACGGCTTGCTGCGCTCAGGCTTCCAGCTGGTTTCTCCTGATGAGCTTTTCAACACGCTTGAAACTGAGAAACCGTATCCCTTGAAGGCCGCATGGCTGCAGCAGTCGAACTTTATCGCCTGCCCGTCGCCTGATGTTCAGCGCACGCTCCGCTTAGCGAAAAAACTTGATTTCATTGTTTCCATTGACCTGTTCATGACTCCTACCATTATGGCTTTGGCCGACGTGGTTTTGCCGTGCTCTTCGTTCGTTGAGCGCGATGGCATTCGTATTGGCGACGGTGCTCAGCGCGGTGAAGTCATTAACAAGGTTGCTCAGATCGGTGAATGCAAGTCTGATATGGAAATCAACCTTGAACTGGGAAAGCGTCTGAATCCCGAAGCATGGCCATGGGAGAACGTACAGGATATGTTCACCGAACTGCTTCAGAATACCGGCTGCTCGTTCTCTGAATTGCAAGAACTTGCTCCTGCGTACCCACCGTTCGAGTATCATCGTCATGAGAAGGGCCTGCTGCGTCCCGATGGCAAGCCAGGTTTCAACACCCCCACGGGTCGTATCGAGCTTTGGTCGAACTTCTACAACAACATTGGCTTGGATCCGCTGCCGTACTTTGAAGAACCTGTTCCCGGACCGGTCTCTACGCCCGATTTGTTCGAGGAATACCCGTTGATCCTTACGACCGGTGCCCGTCGTTGGAGCTACTTCCATTCTGAGCATCGCCAGGTCAAGCGCCTGCGCGCAATGCATCCTGATCCTACAATTGAGATTCATACCGAGGATTGCAAGAAGTACGGCGTTCATGAGGGCGAATGGGTTTGGGTCGAGAACCAGCGCGGACGCTGCAAGTGTCGCGTCATGGAAACGAACATCGCTTTGCCGGGCATTGCAAGCGCCGATCACGGTTGGTGGTATCCCGAAGCGCCCGCCGAGGAAAAAGATGGTCTGTTTGGCCTTTTCGACGTCGCCGTTAATCAGTTGTTCCCCTGGGAACCGGGTCGAAGCGGCTTTGGCACCAACTACAAATCCTCGATCTGCAAGGTTTATCCTGTAAAGGAAGGTGAATAACATGGCACGCAACGGTCTGTTGATTGACTATGAATACTGCACGGGTTGCCATTCTTGTGAAATGGCGTGTCAGGTGGAACACGATTTGCCTCCCGAGCGCTTTGGCATCAAGATTGCTGAAATTGGCCCTTGGCCGATTGATGGCGATGTGTGGCAATACTCCTATGTTCCCGTTCCGACCGATGAGTGCGATTTGTGCGCATCACGCGTTGAAAAGGGTAAAGTACCTACCTGCGTTCATCATTGCCAGGCTGCGGTCATGAAATATGGCCCTATCTCCGAGTTGGCGCTTGAGCTTGAGAAGAAGCCTCAGCAAGTGCTGTTCGCTCCCAAATAGGGGAACTATCATGAGTGCGGAAAAGCCCATGACAATGGGTAGGCGCTGGTTGATATTCTTCACCGTATTTTGCGTGGGAGTATTTGCCGGATTCAATATGTTCAAGGCTCCGCCCCTTTTCGTTGCGCTTATGCCCGAACTGGGATTTACCGAGAATAACATCGGTTGGGTCATGTCGATGTTCTCGATTATCGGTGTTGTCCTTGCTTTCCCGGCAGGTGGGATTCTTAAGAAGCTTGGCATTAAGACCTGCTTGTTGATCACGGCTGCAAGCGTGGCTATTGGTTCTGCAGTAGGTGCTGTTGCAACAAGCGCGGGCATGCTGTTGGCAACCCGATTCATCGAAGGCATTGGCCTGGGTCTTATCTCGGTAGTTGGACCTGCGGCGGTAACAACCATTATTCCGCCGCAAAAGCAGGGTTTTGCTATGGGAATCTGGACAGTCTGGTTCCCATTTGCGATTGTTGTTGCGCTTAATGTTTCTCCTGCTATTTTTGCCCTGGGCGGCTGGAGAGTTGTCTGGTGGGTTGGCGCTGCGCTTTCTCTGATTTCGTTCTTGATGACGCTGTTTTTCTATAAGCAGCCGCCTCAAGAAGAGCCGGTTGCTGCAGCTGACGGCGGCGAAATGCCTGCGCTTGATTTGAAGCCCGATTACCGAAGCTTGATTCTGGGTACCCTTGCTTTTGGTTGCTGGAACATCTTCTTCGGTGGTGCTATCGCAAGCTTCTATCCGACCTTCTTGGCGCAAGCGCATGGCATGGATGTGCAGTTTGCTGGCACGGCATCGAGCATTACGAACATTCTTGTACTGGCACTTGGTCCGATTTCGGGAATTATCTCGGATAAGCTGCATACCCGCAAATGGCTCATGGTCTTTGCTTTGGCCGGTGCCGCCGTCATGCTTACGTTCGCATTTGGCGACAATTTGACCATGGTATGGGTCTACCTGGTTGTTATGTCGGTATTTGCAGCTGCAATGCCTACGGGTACGTTCTCTTTAGTGCCACGTGTTATGAAGGACCCCGAAAAGATCGGTTTTGGCATGGCAGTCCTCGCGTTCTTCCAGAATATCGGCATTGTTGTTGGTCCGATTATCTTTGGTGCACTGAGCGCGAGTGTTGGTTGGCAAACGGCATCGATGACCTTCTTGCTTCCTGCGGCAATCGTCGGCCTTATTCTGACGCTCTTTATCCGCGAAGAGAGGGGTGCTTGATAATCTGAGCGTGGGCAATAATCTGCTCGCATGAAGAAATCGGGAAAGTGGTAATCGTAGGGTCGACGCATATGCGTCGGCCCTTACTGTGTCTGTGGCTAGGCGTTTGTAGGCATAAAGAAGGGGCAGGGAAGGTTTCGCTCAGAAGCTTCGCAGCCTTCGCTTTACCTTCCCCGCCCGATTTTACTAGCAGCGTGCGTTCGCGCGTGGCTTCGGGGGTGCTTACATGCCTTCAGCGTCGAAGCGTTTTTTCAGCGCCTGGTAATGGATGCTGTACTGAAGTGCGGTTTCCTTATCCACCTTCCCTTGTTTTACCAGGTCAAACAGGCTTTGATCCATGGTGCGCATACCTAGGCTGCTTCCCGATGCAATGGCGCTATCGATCTGGTACGTTTTTTCCTCGCGGATCAGGTTGCGAATAGCCGGCGTAATGAACATGATTTCGAATGCGGGAATCACGCCGCCATCAAGTGCGGGAATAAGCTGTTGCGAAACGATTGCTTGCAGCGAAGAGGCAAGCTGCAAGCGGATTTGGCGCTGCTGGGTGGCGGGGAAGACGTCGATGATACGGTCGATGGTTCCTGCTGCGCTGGTAGTGTGCAGCGTGGAAAGGAGCAGCTGCGCCGTTTCCGCCGCTGTAATTGCGGTGCTGATGGTCTCGTAATCGCGCATTTCGCCCAAAAGCATGATATCGGGCGCCTCGCGCAGGGCGGAACGCAGCGCTTCGCCATAACTTGCCACGTCGGTAGGAATCTCGCGCTGCGTCACAATGCAGGTGTTGTGCTTGTGCGCGAATTCAATGGGGTCCTCCATGGTGATAATGTGGCCCACGCGCTCGTGGTTCAGTCGGTCGATGATGCACGCGAGCGTAGTGGACTTACCCGCGCCAGCTGGGCCGGTGACCAGCACTAATCCCTTTTGGAAGCGGCTGCAGCGCAACACTTCTTCGGGAATATTGAACTCCTGGGGGTTGGGCAGGCCAAACGGGATAATGCGAATAACAGCCGAAAGCGAGCCGCGCTGACGGAAGATGTTCGCACGGAAACGCCCCACGCCGGGCAATGCGAAGGAGAAGTCATCATCGTGGTTCAGGTTCTCTTCGAAAATCTTCCAATCGCGTCCCGCAAGTGCATACACGCTTTTCACGAACGCGAGTGTTTGTTCGGGCGTGAGCGGATCGGCATTCATGCGGCTTTGGCGCCCGTTCGAGCGGTAGGAAATGGGAAGGCCCGCCACAATGAAGACATCGGATGCCTTGATGTCGATCATTTGCTGTAAAAATGACTTCAATTCCATGTTCGTTTCTCCTGTTCGCGTTGCGTCGTTTCGCTGTATCGGTTTGGCGCGTTTGCGCATGTTTTCGGGATGTCCCGTTTGTTTCTTTCTTGGGTTGGCGTTTTGCGCGACCCGGCTAACCTGCCCAGAGCTTTTCGTTGCTCTCTTCTTTCCAGTTCATGGCGGTTTTCCACTTTACGATTTCATACGTTGATTCAGATAGTTCCAGCTCAACGATAAGTTGGCGTCCGGAATCCGTTTCAAACAGCGCGTTCAATGTGTTCCCTGAAAGCGTTACTGTTGCGCCGCCCGGGCTTGCTGCTGCTTGCGTTTCTTTCTCGATGGTGTTCAAGTTCGCGCGAACGCCGTCTGTTCCGTTTGCTAGTGCGGTATCAACCAGGGAAAGCATGGTTTGAGCTGCAGTTTCGTTTGCGTACACATCGTTGGTGAACGAAATTTGCCGCTCGGTTGAGGCAGTATTCGCACGCGCGGTGGTAACCGAAAGCGTTGCCAGCACGGCAATACATAGTGTGATGACGAATACCAAGATGGTAATGGGTCCAATACGAATGCCCGCAAGTTTTCGGGTGTGTTTTGCCATGCTATTCACCTCCTATCGGAGAGGATGTTTCTGCGGCGGACGTGCTGTTCGGGGCAGTGGTGCCGCTGCCGTTTTCACTCTTGTCGCTCTTGCTGTCTATTCTGTCGGAATCGTTGGCGACATCGCCCGCGGTTTCATCTGCTTTGGTCGCTGTGTCTGCTGCATCCGCCGCATCCGTTGCCGCGGCTGCTGGCGCCAAGCTCACGTAACTTGCGGTGCTCAGCGTGTAAAGCTCCTGGTCGGCATAGGAGACCGAGATAACGGCGGAGTAGAGCGTTCCGCGCTTGGTTGGTTCAGCCGTGATAGTCCAGGTGGTTGTGTATTTCCCTTCGTCCTGCGTGAACGTGCCCGTTGTGGGCGAAGTGTCCGCTGCAAAGCGCTCCGCTTGGTTCGTGACAAGCGTGATGGCGTGCGCGCGATGCTGATCATAAGCGTTGCTGGTATACGCGTAGCTGAACAGTTTGACGAAAACGGTCAGGCAGGCAACGACCACCACGAGGATAATCAGAATCTCGACGATAAGCGCTGTTCCGCGCCATGCGCCTTTTCGGTTACGTCGCAGAGACTGCGAGATAAGGTTGTTTGGGGAAGGCATGCGTCCCGAAGGAGTTCGAGAATCCATCACGCACCTCCCTTTGCCGCCAAATCGTTTGAGCTGGTCAGAACTTCGCTACGCAGTGCAACATCAACGGTTCCCTGGTCGCACGTTACGCTAAGCAGGCCGCCTTCGCAGGTGAACGCGAACGTAGAGGTTTCAACGATTTTCGTGGCCGTCATAGGCAGATAGGGGTCGGTGGAAAACGCGAGCTCCTGCACGAGTGCGCCCTGATACAGGTATAGGCGTGTCTCGTAATCACCAGCTTCCAGCTTGTAAGTGAACACAATGGCGGGGCCTTCCGGACCTTGGCCGGTGCCAAACGAATCTGCCTGGTCAAACGACCGAACGCGGTTTTGCAGAGACGTAAGCGCCAGACGCGCATCATCGGTGGCATCCTGCATGACGGTGATGGTGCGAAACGCGACCGTTCCCATCCACAGGCCCAAAAGCAGCAATACTACAAACGCACCGAACAGCACTAACGTGAAATACTGCCCCATGTGATCGGCTCGGCCATCATGCGATGCCGCAGCGCCAACATGCGTCCGCTGTTGTTGCTGCGCCTGGCGCGCCTCTTCCGATTGGTATGTTTTCAGCACGTCGTTCATCGCGGCGTCACCGTAACCGTGGGTTGGATATTTGCTGCGAAAACGTTGTAATTCACCAGGTAATCGTCTTCGTTGTAACGAATGCCGTATTGCACTTTCAGGTGGTCAAGCGAAGGCGGATAGGCGCCCTCGATGGCGTAGCATTGCTCGGCAGCCTCCAAAATGCTGGTGCGAATGGATAAAACGCCTTGCTCGCGCATGTTGCTGGACACGGTACGGAAGCAAAACACGCCGAAAATGAGCGCGATAATAATGAGCCACGGCAAAACATCTCGCAGAAATCTGCGGCGTTTCGCCTGCTCATGCGCTCGTTCTTTGTAAATTGCCAATGCCATATGCGTGCCCTTGCGCTATCCCAGCGAACCCATGATGCCAATCAGCGGCAGCATGACGGCAATGAGCGTGGCGCCCACGGCGATGGTCATGAACGCCGCCATAATGGGTTCAATGTTATCGATGGTGCGGTCGATTTGGTCCACGGCATCGTTGAAGAAAATGTCGGAAAGCGAGCTGAGCACTTCAACCAAGTTGCCGCTGGCGGCGCCAATGGTCAGCATGCGCGAATACGCTGTTCCAAACACGTTGTTCTCGAATATCGCCTGTTGCAGGCTTCGCGGATTGTTCGGGTCAATCATAGAGCGCCATGTTTGCTTCAGCTTGGCGCGCAGTCCGCGGTGCTCAACCAGCGACATGGAGTATTCCATGGCGGCATCGACGTTCGTGCCTGCAGAAAGATACGTGGAAAACGCCGAGGTAAACCGGCTGAGCGCTAGCTGATACATTGCCTTGCGCGTAAGGGGCATTCCTTCAAAGAACCTGATCAGACGCATGCGGCCGTTCTCGTTGCGCGCTAAAATGCTGCCAGCAATGCACAGCACCGCACATACGATGGTCACGGCAAGGGCAACCCAGCCCACTACCACGGAAACGTTCAGCGAGCTGAAGGAACCGGCGGTCAAGCTGCCAGCAAAACCTGCGTACACGTCGGCGAACACGGGAAGCACCACCACAATGGCGAACGCGATAATCACCGCCATAATGCAGAAAAGAATGGCCGGATAGCTAATGGACTGGCGCACCTTTGCGAACAAGCGCGCTTCTTCGTTGTAGTAAAGAGCCAGGCCACGCAGCACTTCTTCCATGCGACCCGATTCTTCGCCTGCGCTTAAAGAACCCACCACGTGCGACGGGAACGCACCCGTTTGCTCAAGCGCTTCGGAAAGCGATGCGCCAGCGGCAACCGAGCGGTGCGCCTGCGCGCAAATATGGACGAACTGTTTATCGGCGGAGCTTTCACTTAGGATGCTCAACGCCTCATCAACCTGAATGCCCGCAGAGAACATGGCGGCAACGCTATCGCAAAAGGTGCTGATGGCGCTGCTTTCGAGCATTTTCTGGCTCATGCGTTTCTCCTCTTCTTTGCGCTTCGGCGGCTGTTTGTGCCCTTTGGCTTTGCTGTCTTGGCGCTGGTCAACTTTCTATTATACCGTCTCTATCGTTTTCTACGCACTAGTAGGTGAACCTATCCACGTAATCGTCTTTTCCGCCCACAACTTGCGGCCCCGAAGCGGCGAACGTCGTGTCGATGCGCGTCCATTCCCCTTCCTGCGCCGTGAAACTCACGTTCACCCATTTGTCCTGCATATACACCATATTCCAGGCGTGATAAATAGATTGATCGGCCACATATCCTGTCACAATTTTCGTGGGAATCCCCACGCTGCGCAGCATGGCCGCCGCAAGCGAAGCGTAGTCAAAGCAGATGCCTGTTTTCGCATGAAACGTTTCGTCGGGATCGGGCAAATATCCCGTGGCGTTTTGCATTTGAGCCGCTTTTTCGGTGTCGTAGGTAATGTTGTTTACAATCCAGTTATAAATGGCTTCTGCCGCTGTGGCCTGGTCTTTTGCGTTCGCCGCCAGCTCACGTGCTTTTTTCACGCAATCGCTTTCCGAGCTGAAATCGCAGTAGATGCTCGGGGTCAAAAACGGCTCGAATTCAGAGTCCAGCTGCACGTCAACTTGCGTCGAGAACAGCTGAACGTAGTTGTTGCCTTCGATTTTCTGCATGACGCGCAGCGTGTATGTGCCGTCTCCCATGTTCAAGGGGAAGGCCTCAGTCGTGCCATCGTTGGGCATGTCGTAGTTATAGCTGTTGCCATTGCAAAGCACTTGGAACTTCAGGGAGCTTGCGCTGGTTGCCTGCGCGCAAATGTATCCGGCAGCGGCATTGCTTGTGTCAATTGCGCAGCCGCGCGCGCTGGTGGCTGCTGCCTGGTCAAACACGGTTGTGCGTGTGTCGGGGATATCGTAGCCGCTACCGTCTTTTCCCGCGACTGCTGCTTTCGCGTTACCACAAGAGCACAGGCAAGCGGAAAGAAGCAGCAGCGCGAAAGTCAATGCTGCAATGTGACGAAAGCGGTGCAAGAGCTGCCTTTCTGCTGGTTTTCAGCGGGTGCGCAGGCGCGTAATTGTTATCGGTTTTGTTGGCGCGCGCGGAGACAAAGGTAATCGCCCCTGCGTGCGCACACGGGCGCGGTTCAAGCTTCCACGCGAGAGCACGAATCGCATTTATATGCGTATGAGCACACAGAACCTATTCTATCGTATTCCCTGGTGGGCGGGACAATAAAACGACCGATCTGTCGT
The DNA here is from genome assembly GCA_934631995.1 of uncultured Eggerthellaceae bacterium. Classification (GTDB taxonomy): domain Bacteria; phylum Actinomycetota; class Coriobacteriia; order Coriobacteriales; family Eggerthellaceae; genus CAKUOV01. The sequence continues at coordinate 15,206 of CAKTYF010000005.1, read as the reverse complement.
AGATAACGCATTGTTTCCCGTGAAACAATGCGGTGGTGCGTTAGTTGACGCACGCTTGAAGCTGTATGCAGTTTTGACATGCGCGCATCGCCCTGCTGCTTTGTGCTTCGGTGCGGCCGCCTTCTTTCTCGTCCCGTTCTGCCCTCTATTCGCGCTCCCCCATCCTCTCATTTCTTTGCTTCATGTCCATCTTGTCGTTTTTTCGCCGCGAATGTGCAAAATATTCCTGTTCGGGGCATATGCATGAGCGGAAACATCGCGGTTTCGTTCGTTTTACTTGGATACGCAGCGTTTTGCATCGCATTTCCCCAGGTCACAGGAAGCAATGCAGGATGGCTCTCTTGGCGTGGGTTCGCCTACCTACCCCGAACAGGAATATTTTGCGCATTGGCTCCGATTTTTCAACAACTTGAATCAAGAAAGAAGGTTTACCTTGCGAAACGAACACTTATCCCGCGTAACGAGCACCTTACTCCAAGCTGCATACCCTCCATTTCCGCTCTACTGTCGTTACTGATTTCAGCGTTTCTGCAGCTTATCGTGTTACAATGCCTGAAAAAGCACGTGCCAACTTGTGTTCCAAAGGGTCTACTTTGACCCCTGAAAAATGGGACATGTGTCCCATTTTCGCCGCAAGCGTCAATTAAAAATGTGATAAACAGTGTCTGTGGGGTAATTTTAGGTTAAAATATGTGCTATAAATAATATGATATCTATCACTAAATAGTAGACGCTTGCATATATTATAGGGAACAGTCAACGGAGCGCATGGAATCAAGAGGGGGAGATGAATCATGGCAAAGATGACGACTGGAAAAACGCGCCAGGACAACAATCCCGCTCAGGGCTCCATTTTTGTGCGCACGTTGGGTGCATTTTCTCTGAGCACGCAAAATCCTGAAGAGGGTGCCCTCGAAAACGAATCCATTAATATAGCTGGTCGTGGCCGCCGCATTTGGATGCTGGTGGCTTATCTGGTGATTCATCGCGATCGTGATGTTCCCGTTAACGAGCTTTTCGAAGTGCTGTGGGACGAAACCCAAAAACGCGATGATCCGCTGAAAACGCTTCAACATAACGTAAGCCGTGCGCGTGATGCGCTGGCGAACTTGGGGCTGCCGCATGCGCGTGACTTGATTGTGGCGCGTCCGGGTGCATACCGATGGAATCCACAGTACACAACGTTGGTTGACCTGGACACCTTCCAAGATTTTATTGCCAAGGCCGATCTTGCTCAGAGTGCCGAAGAGCGTATTGACCTGCATAAACGCGCCGTTGATATCTATCGCGGCGATTTTCTTCCTGGCTTCGAAGGCGAAAGCTGGGTTGCTCCCATTAACGCATACGGTCGCTCGGCGTATATCAATGAGTGCCTGACTCTTACGCGTCTGCTGAGCGGCGAGGAAAATATGCCCGAAATTGCTGCCGTTTGCGAGCGTGCACTGCGTTTTGCGCCGGAATCGGAAGAGCTGAACATCCGCTACATCCGTGCGCTTACGGCATCGGGTTGTCCCGAAAAAGCCGTTGCGGTGTTCGAAAACGTGAGCAAGCTGTTCAACGACAAGTTGGGCGTTGTTCCTTCTTCGGAACTGCAGTTAGCCTACGAAGAGGCACGTCAGGCAATCAGTGGCGAAGTAATGCCCATTGATTCGGTGCGTTGCATTTTGAACGAAGAAGCATTTGACGGCAAGGGAATGCGTTGCGACTGGAATTCGTTCCTGTCGCTTGTGCGTCGCGAAGCCCGCAATGCCAGCCGTGCAAAGCGCAACGCCGTGGTGGTTGCCATCTCTTACGACAATTCGAAGAATGTCGCGCTTGACGCCCGTCGCGTGGAGGCCATTCTTTCGCAGCATTTGCGCAGTGGGGACGTGTATTCGCGGTTGAATGCCAAGCAGTTTTTAGTGCTGCTTCCCGAGGCGGGTGAGGAAAACGCCGAGGCAATTCTGCACCGCTTGAAGTCTGCCTTTCACGACCGATTTCCTCGTTCAGATGCACGCGTTTCCGCTGAATGGTATGCTTTAACGGATCCTGTAGCTTCGTGCTAGCGATGAAAAAGGGCTCTGACCTTGCATAATGTCAAGTGCATGGGTGTTACCGCTTCGTGCGAGTGCCCTAACTGAGCGGCTCCTTCGCGGCATTGCGCTGTGAAGCCTTCTGCGCCGCCGCTCATGCAAGGTGAGCGTCCGCTTACAAAAAATTTAAAAAACCTCCGCAAAATCATCGAAAACGGAACAGAAACGGAACGCTTTTTGGATACTGTAACTATGCATGTCTAGTGCCAAAAGTGTTCCTGTATCGTTCGGGCTGATTGTTTCTTCGCGGGAGGCGAAAATGAAATACGTGAAAAATGATCTTTTCGCGCCAGTGAACTCGAACGAGTTCGTTGTGTCCGTAGATGAAACAACGCCGCAAATACAGGGAACAATCTATCATCGCAGCTTGCCAGAGGGCGTTTTCTTCGATAACGCCGCTACGTTTGCGCTGACGATAGAAGATGTTTTGGACTGCATGGACAAGGCGGATTCGTCTGATTACCGACAGACAAGTTTTGCTGGGGGTTCGCATGCGGGCCGCTTGGCAACGTTTCGCTTGGACATTATGTTTCGCCAGCATTGCAGCTGGCAGGGCAAGATGACCTGGGTGGAACGCGGTGTTGAGATGAAGTTCCGTAGTTTTTTGGAGCTGCTTTTGGCAACGGTCGATATTTTGTCGAACGATGCCGCCGAAAGCAAAGCTGCTGGTAAATTGGCCGAATCGTGCGTCTAACGATCGGTTGATAGGTTGATAAGCAGCAGTGCAGAGCACAAGCAGTAAGAGGAAGATCTAAAAGCGGGTAAGCGTGCATCGGGGTTTGCACGCGGAAAGCGGGAAGAGGTAGGTGACAAGATGAAACATGCAATAGCGAATCCGGAGAATGCAACAAGTCGCTATAGCCTTTCGACAAAGGTGTTAGCTGTTTTTCTCTCCATTGCTATGGTGGTGACGTTTAGCCACTTCAATGCATTTGCTGAATTCATCCAGGGAGGTGCAAAAGACGACTCATTTGTCCAGGTGAAGACTACGTTGGAAAACGTTGTTATCACCGACACCTCAACGCAGGTTTCATATAAACAGGCCGATGTTGATGCGTTGGGCTATTTGCCCGCCGCGGCAGCTAAGGTGGTAACGTTCACGGTAACGCCGTACGATAACGCCGCCACGCCTGGTCCCGACTATACGCTTTCCGAAGTTTCGTACGCCGGTGGCGCGCTGTCTCCGAATGCGAGCGGTCAATATTCCTTCACGCCTGTCGAGGGCGCAAAGCTTGTAGTGAAGGCGGTTGCCGTTGCAGCCGAAACGCCTGCTGCTGCTGAAACCGAGAAACCTGCCGCAACCGACGGTGCCGAAGGAGCTGCAACTGCGGAAGACAACAAGGGCGCCGAAGCCCCCGATGCTTCCCAGGGCGCTGCTTCTACTAATAATAGTAACAATGCCGCGAACGCTGCAGCTGGCACCGATGCCAACAAGGGTGCAGCCGAAGCGACTGGCGCGGACGACAAGACGTCCGCGACCGATAACGCTGCCGCCGGTGACGCAACCCCCGCCACCAAGACTCCCAAGGCAGACGCAACTGCAACTGAAAAGCCGGCAGCTCCCGCGCAGCCTGCTGGTGAAGCGGCTTCCTCTTCCGATACTCCGGCTGCATCTGAGCCGGCACCCGAGCCTGCCGTGAACACGTTCTCCGTGAATCACATTGGCGGCTTCTTCAATTTGTTTGGCGGTATCAACGTGGTAGTCAAGGGCAGCGAAGGCATGCTCCCCGCCGATGCCGTGATGAGCGTATCTCTGGTGAAGGACAAAGCCGTTGAGAAGATGCTTGAAACTGCAGCCGCTGCCGAGAACAAGGAAATGGTTGATTCCGTTGTTGTTGACATCATATTCACCGATGCCCAGGGCAACGCGATTGAACCGAAGGGTCCTGTTTCCGTGAACTTTGAGGGCGTGAACCTGAAGGGCGATTCCGTGGGCGTGTACCACGTGACCGACGCTCTTGATAAGGTAACGCCTGTTGCAACGCTTGATTCCGCAACTGATGCTTTTGCCGCGGAGCACTTCAGCACGTACGCGTTGATTGGCAAGATTGATGCGCAGCCCGTGGTGCCCGAAGGTCAGAAGATCGTTACGGTGAATTACGTTGGTGCCGATGGCTCCCTGGTGGGCAAGGGCCATACCGAGCAGATTGGCATTGACGAGAAGGCCATCAACTTCACCGTTTTGAACGGCGAAATGTACGGTACCGATGTGACCGTTGGTCCCGAAGGCGGCTACGAGCTTTCTGTAAGCGCTACCGACCAGGCACAATACGGTATCACTATTACTGATAACCAGCAGATTGCTATTGCGAATTTGCCCAGCACCGAGCAGATTAGCATCAACTTGATTATTCAGGGCAAGGAAACCACGTACCGCGTTATCGAGAAGACCGAAAAGCTTAACGCTACGGGTACAGATAAATACGATATCAAGGAAACGGTCGTCAACGGTCGCGTGGGCGACATTGCGTCGTTCAACCCCGAGCAAAAAGAAGGCTTCACTGCGACGGGCTTCCTGGATCAGGTTATCAAGGCCGATGCCTCTACGATTATTGAAGGCGCCTACGATCGCAACACGTACACGCTGAAGTACAACACGAATGGCGGTTCGTACATTGAGCCGAAGTCGGGTGTGTACGAGCAAGAAGTAACGGTGTTCTCTGGTTCGTCGTCCACGGCGCTTACCTGCACGAAGGAAGAGCACCAGCATACGGCTGTGCCGTCGCAGGCTGCTGACAAGAATAAGAACAAGACGATTGGGTGTTACACATCGACGCAGCATTATGGCTTCATGTCGCGCTATTGGCAGTGGGATTTTACCTGCACCAAAGCGGAGCACACGCATAACGACGCTTGCTATACCGCAACGTCTACGTTCAACCCCGAACCTACCAAGACCGGCTACGTTTTTGGCGGCTGGTTCTTGGATGAAGCTTGCACCATGCCGGCTCCTGAAAAGCTGACGCTTGCTGCCGATGCGGTGGTTTACGCCAAGTGGACTGCAAGCAATGCAAAATACAACATTGTCTATTTGAAAGAATCGCTTGACGAGAACAATAACTCCACGTATTCCTATTTCACCTCGGAAGAGGGAACGGGTATTGTGGGCTCGACCGTCTCTGCGCCGTCGAACGGAACCGTGAAGTATTACACATACGCGCCGGGCGATACAGCAACAATTGCAGCCGACGGTTCGACTATTGTATACGGCTACTACAATTTGACCGAATACACTATTTACTTCAACTTGAACAAAAGCAATGCCAAGATGAATATTGGCGGCAACAGCTACTCCAATAGCGACAGCCCGGATAATCAGTATCACTTTACTGTCAAGCTGGGACAAAACATTGGCTCGCAATGGCCAACGTCTGAGCATATTCCTGCTGTTGGAAATAGCAAATTCTACACTTGGAACAACGACGGATGGAGCAGCGCCTATGCGTCAAAGATTGTTTATGTAACAGGAGATATTCTGGATGGTGCAAACAGCGCAAACAATATCCAGGCATATGCGAGCTGGGAAAATCGCCTTACTACGAAGTATGTCCGTTACTGGCTGCAAGACGCCGACAACGGCAATGTTTATGTTCCGAGCGAAGAGTATTGCCAGCCTATCAATCTATCGAACAGCCTGAGAGCAAAGACGCTTAATGGTTTCACGTTGGTTGGTTCGGCGAGCGATCCTTCCAAGCCCAATGGCGCTATTCAGGCTGACGGAAGCGCTGTTCCCAATGTCAATCAATCGAATGTAATCATTGATGGCACGAATTATTCTGAGGTCTATAATTTCTACTACACGCGCAACAGCGCTAATTTGAAGTTCTACAACGGGGATAACAGCACGCCCGAGAACACCGTATCGGTTAAATTCGGTGCGAACATTTCTTCTCGGAATTACACGCCTTCGCGTCCTGCAAGCGCGGATTCCGAGGCGACGTTTGCTGGTTGGTACGATAATGCGAATTGCGTTGGCGATCCCTATTCGTTTGCCACGATGCCTTCGAACGATGTTGCTCTGTATGCTAAGTGGGTATTGCCCACAAAGAACACAACCATCCATCTGAATTACGAAGGTGCTGGTGAACCGCAAGTTGTCCAGGTGACAAAGGGTCAGCCGGTTGATGCATCGCTGCTTCCCTCCGAAGAGGAACTGGAAAACCACAACCCGGGTTATGATTTCACGGGTTGGTACACCGATGAAAATTGCACGGTGAAATTCGACCAGAATCGTCCTATTGAAGCCGACACTACGATTTACGCTGGCTGGGTAAAGAGCACGAAGGTTGCGTATACCGTCAAGCACGTTGCAGTGCATGACGGCGTGGAGACCGAGATTTCCTCGGTTGAGGCGCGTGGAACCATCGGTCAGGACGTGAAGGTTGTCAAGCTCACCGATGAAGCATTGGCTGCAGCGGGTTACGAAGGCTACTTGAGCGTAAGCGGCGCTTCGCAGTTCTTGAATCTGTCTGCAGTTGCAGCAGATAACGTGGTGACGTTTCGCTACATGACGCTTGATGATCTGAAGTACACCGTATCTTACGTTTATAACGGCACAACCGTGTTCGTTGAAAACAACGGCACACCGTATGATTGCAAGTCCGACGTTGCGTTTAGCGTGTATCCCAACGAGGAAGCGCAGCGCTGGATTGCCATGAACGGCTACACGTTGAAATCGACGTTCGTAAAGGTTGAGCCTGGTCAGAACGCTGTATTCGAACTGATTTTGGCACCATACACCATTACGTACGACTTGCAGGGCGGCGCTTTTGCTGAAGGCGTGACTGCTCCCGAGACGTATACCATCAGCCAGGTTTCCGGCACGAACACCATTGCTATTCCGAATCCGGAAAGCACGGGCAGGACGTTTGCGGGCTGGACGCTGACCGAGGGCACGTATGTGTACGATAGCGACACGCCGAGCGACACGCTTGAGGGTAATCCGCAGAAAGACCTGGTGCTGGGCGAAGTTAACGGTTACAAGACCATCGGTCATTTGACGCTGAAGGCGAACTGGCAGGACAACGCTTATGCGTTCGTGCGTTTCGTTGACACGGATGGCACCGTTGTTGCAAACGATGCGCTGGCACAGCGCTTCGGTCTGACGGCTGCTGCCGATGCTAACGGTTGGTACACGCTGGGTTACGAAGCCATTTCCGCAGACAAACCTGCATCTGAATATGCTGCTGGCACGGTGGTGAAGGATGCTCCCGATGCGGCATACCTGACGGGCATCAAATTCGATGCTGCAAAACTGAATAAGTTCCCCGCAAACGCAGGCTTTAACGGCCTTGATAACATTGCGTGGGAGCAGTTCACGGTTGACGAAGGCGCCTTTGGTTACTTCGATACGCCGAATGCATATCATCTGAACGGATCTATCCAGGTCAACACCGTGAAGTACGTTGACGGCGTGGAGGACGAAGTTGTGTTCCCCGATGTAGTGGGTTACGGCATTGCAGGTGATGATTATCCGCAGTTCGGCGCCGATCCGGTGCGCCCAGGCTACCTGTTCATGGGTTGGCTGGCTCCCAACGGAACCGTTATGACCACGGCTGAAGTTGAAGCGCTGAAGTACACGGGCGATGCGACCTATGTTGCTCAGTGGTCCGAGAAGAAATACGACGTGACTTACGTTTCCGCAGGTAATGGCACTGTTTCGAACACTGCGGGCGACAAGGGCTTGTTCGTTTTGTCCACCGATGGCATTACGGGCGCAACAGCTGTTGCCGATTTGGGCTACAAGTTTGAAGGCTGGTACAAGGGCGCTACGTTCGTGACGAACGCCGAAGTGCTTACGCCGGCTATGGTTGAGCCGCAGCTGAACTATGCAATGGACGGCGGCAAGAAGGTTTACGAGAACACCGAGTTCACGGCCAAGTTTGTCAAGGATGACACGCAGACGCATCGTCTTGGCTACACCGTTGAATATTACAAGAACGGCGTGCTTGCTCAGACTTCGCATGTTGTCTATGGCGGCGAAGCCTGGATTGGCGATGCCACAAGCCTGACTGTCAAGGAAGGCGCTGGTGCTGGCGAAGTTGCCACGAGCGGCAAGTTCCCTGGATACCACTTCGAGAAGCTGACGCTTAATGGCACCACCGACATTGACGTGCCGTTTGGCAGCTACGATTTAACGCTGGCTGCAAACGCTGCTTCTTCTGAAGGCAACGTTTTCAAGGTGTACTACGTTGAAGACGCTAACGTTACTATTAATTATGTTGCGAACACGGGTGGTACGGTAAGCACCGCTTCCGAGCAGGTTGCTCCTGCTACGGGCACGGCGAAGGGCTCCACTGCAACGGCAAGCACGGGTTACGTGTTTGATTACTGGAGCACCGATGCCGCAGGTCAGAACAAGGTTGGTACTGACAACCTGTTCGTGCCCGAGAAGAATGCTCAGGGTATTTACGAAGCCGCAACGTATTACGCGAACTTCAAGTTGAGTGGCGACAAGCACGTTGTTGCTTATGAGATTCATTACTTCAAGCAGAACGCGGCAGGCGCGTACGAAGAAGTGATTGCCGATGCTGTTGCGAAGAAGACCTCTGATGAGCAGCAGATTCTGACGCCTGCCACCATTAACGTGACTGAAAGCTTGGATAAGAATAAGTACGAAGGCTACGTTTACGCCACCTCTACCGAGGCGATGAACGGCGGCGCTGCCGTGACGATTGACGCCTTCCCACGCTCTTACACGAATAGCACGCAAGCTGCGGGCGAAGAGGCGTACGTCATCAACTGCTACTACGACCTGCGCACCGATTTGAGCTACACGGTGAAGTATTACTGGGCGGGCGATACGTCCACGACCATTGCCGCTGATGAAACGGTTACTGGTCAAACGTTCGGCGCAACGGTTTCCTTGCCGGCCGATAAGCAGAAAGCGATTGCAGGCTACACGCACAAGAACAACAGTGGCGATATCACCATTGCGGTAAGCGGAAATGTGATCAACGTCTACTATTATAAGAATGTTGAGCTTACGGCGAATTCCGACACGAAGACGTACAACGGCGCTGTTCAGAACGTTGCCGGTTTCACCGGCGCTCCTGCCGATGCCCAGTTCAACATTACCGTTGACGCTGCGGGCACTGCCGTGGGAACGTATCCTGCGCAGTTTGCTGCAGGCACGGTAGGCACGGTTGACGCTACAGGCAATTACATTGTTTCTTCCGTGACCGATGGTGCGCTGGAAATCACGCCGCTTGACGTGTCCGTTGAAATCACGGGCAAGAGTGCCACGAACGAGTTCGACGGCAACGCTCATACCGTAACGGGTTACACTACTACTATTAATAGCGGTCTGTTTACCGAGGATCTGATTTCCTTCACGGGCACCGCTACCGCAACGCGTACCGAAGTTGGCACCACGTACATGGGTCTTGCAGCTGATCAGTTCGCATCCGATGATACGCACAACTTCAACGTGACGTTTACCGTTGTGGCTGATGGCTTCCAGACCATCACGCCGGTTGCCGCCGAGGTTATTGTTGACATCTACGAGAACGCGCGCACCGTTACGTACGATGGCACCGAGCACACGGTGGCAGGGTACGATGCCACAAAGACAACCATCAGCAATCCGCTGTATACGGCTGATATGTTTACTGCAACCGAAACGGCTGCATGGACCGCGAAGGGCACCGATGCGGGTACGTATCCTGTTGGCGTTTCCGCTGATGACTTCACGAATAATGCAACCGAGACCTTCCCGAACGTGCGTTTTGTAATTCACGATGGCGCGTTGGTTATTGATCCGGTGACTGAAGAAGTGACCGTGACTGTTGTGGGCAACAACGACACGACCGAATACGACGGCACCGAGCACACCGTGACCGGCTATCAGGTGACCAGCATTACCAATGCTGCGTACGATGAGAGCAAGTTCACGTTCGCGGGCGATGCCACGGCCTCGCGTACCGATGAAGGCACGACGTTCATGGGTCTGAACGCGGGACAGTTCGCGAATACCGATACGACGAACTTCACGAACGTGACGTTTGTGGTGACCGACGGCTTCCAGGAGATCACGCCGGTGGCTGCTGAAGTTGTGGTGACCATTACGGGCGCAAGCTCTACGGATGTTTACGACGGCAACCCGCACACCGTGACGGGCTATACCGTGGATATTTCCAATGACCTGTATGCTGAAGGTGACTTCACGTTTACGGGCACGGCGACTGCAACGCGTACCGATGTTGGCACGACCGACATGGGTCTTGCCGCAGGTCAGTTCGCGAACAACAACAAGAACTTCAGCCGTGTTACGTTCAAGGTGACCGACGGCTTCCAGACCATCACGCCGGTGACCGATCAGGTGACGGTGACCATTAACGGCAACCAGATTACGAAGACGTACGACGGAAATGCTCATACGGCGAATGGCTACTGGGTGAGCATCGATAACCCGCTGTACACCGATGATGACTTCACGTTCTCGGGCATGGCGATGGCGACGCGTTTCGATGTTGGCACCATGGATATGGGCATGACGGAAGACCAGTTCACTAACACGAATCCGAACTTTGCAAACGTGAAGTTCGTAGTGACCGACGGTTGGATAAAGATCAATCCGCTGGCTGTTGAAGTGACCGTTAAGGGTGCGAATGACGCGACCGAGTACGATGGCAACGCCCACACGGTTGAGGGTTACACCGCCACGGCCGACAGCGCTCTTTACAACGTTGACGAGAACGTGACGTTCACGGGCGCGGCGACTGCGACGCGTACGGACGCAGGTACCACGAACATGGGCCTGGCCGTTGAGCAGTTCGAGAACACGAACACCAACTTTAACGTGACGTTCATCGTGATCGACGGCTTCCAGACCATCACGCCGGTGGCCACCGAAGTGACGGTGACCATTGTGGGCAACAGCGACACCACCGAATACGACGGTGCGCCGCATACCGTGACGGGCTACACCGTGACCACGAGCGACCCGCTGTACACCGCAGGCGACTTCGCGTTCACCGGCACTGCGACCGCGACCCGTACCGAAAACGGCACGACGTACATGGGCATGACGGCCGCCGATTTCGCGAACAAGAGTGCAAACTTCGCGAACGTGACGTTCATCGTGACCGATGGCTTCCAGGCTATCGGTGCTATCGACGTGGTAGTGACCATCGTGGGCAACAACGACACGAAGACGTACGATGGAACCGAGCATACGGTGACCGGTTATCAGGTTACGAACATTTCTAATACGCTGTACACCGAAGCAGACTTCACGTTTGCCGGCACCGCAGCTGCCGCGCGCACCGATGCGGGCATGACGCCTATGGACCTGAAGGCTGCCGACTTCACGAACAAGAACGAGAACTTCAAGAACGTAACGTTTGTGGTGACCGATGGCTACCAGGCCATCGATCCGCTGGCAGTAACCGTAAACGTTGTGGGCAACAACGACACGACCGAGTACGACGGCAACGCCCACACGGTGGAAGGCTACGTTGCAGAGGCAACAAGCGCACTGTACGACACCGCCGCGAACATCCAGTTCACGGGTACGGCAACTGCCACGCGCACGGATGCCGGCACCACGGACATGGGCCTTGCTGCCGACCAGTTCAGCAACACGAACGCCAACTTCGACGTGGCGTTCGCCGTGACCGACGGTTTCCAGACAATCATGCCGGTTGCCGCCCAGGTGACGGTGACCATCGACGGCAATAAGGTTACGACGACTTATGACGGCGAGGCGCACCGTGCAACTGGCTATACGGTGGGCATCGATAACCCGCTGTATACCGACGCTGACTTTACGTTCACGGGTACCGCGATGGCGCAGCGCACCGATGTGGGCACGACCTACATGGGTCTGGCGGAAGGCCAGTTCAGCAACGTGAACCCGAACTTCGCGAATGTGAAGTTCGTGGTGACCGACGGCTGGATGGAGATCGATCCGCTGGCCGTGACCGTGAACATTGCGGGTAATACCGCTACGAACAATTACGACGGCTCCGAGCACACGGTGACCGGCTACCAGGTGACCAGCATCTCCAGCGGTCTGTACGCCGAAGAAGACTTCACGTTCACGGGCGCGGCAACTGCGGCGCGCACGGATGCGGGCACCACGAACATGGGTCTCACTTCTGCCCAGTTCACGAACGGAAACGATAATTTCACCGTTACGTTTGTGGTGGCCGACGGCTTCCAGAAGATTGAAAAGATCGATGCTGTTGTCACGATTATGGGCAATGCCGTGACGGCTGATTACAATGGTGAGGTTCACACGGCTACGGGTTATGTGGCCGAAGCAAACACCGATTTGTACAACGTGGCTACCGACTTCACGTTCGCGGGCACCGCTCTGGCGACGCGCACCGATGCAGGTACTACGAATATGGGTCTGGCTGCTGGCCAGTTCACGAACACGAACCCGAATTTCGAGAACGTGACGTTTGTGGTGACGGATGGCTTCGTGAAGGTGAACCCTGTTGAGACGACGGTCACCATTGTGGGCAACACCGTGACGGCGGATTACGATGGTGAAGTTCACACGGCTACGGGTTATGTGGCCACGGCTGCAAGCGCGCTGTACGATGTGAACGCTGACATTCTGTTCACGGGTACGGCGACTGCTGAGCGCACCGATGCTGGCACGACTAATATGGGTCTGGCTGCCGATCAATTCGTTAACCAGAATGCGAACTTCAGCAAGGTCACGTTTGTGGTGACCGATGGTTTTGTGAAGGTGAATCCCATTTCTGTGACCGTTACTATTAATGGTAGCAAGATCACGAAGACGTACGATGGCGCGGCGCACATCGCGGCTGGTTATGCGGTGGGCATCGACAACCCGCTGTATACTCCGGATGACATTGCATTCACGGGTACGTCCACTGCGCAGCGCACCAATGTGGGCACGACCTACATGGGTTTGGCGGAAGGCCAGTTCAGCAACACGAACCCGAACTTTGCGAACGTGAAGTTCGTGGTGACCGACGGCTGGATGAAGATCGACCCGTTGGCGGTTGAGGTCGCCATCGTGGGCAACAACGACACCACCGAGTACGACGGCAACGCCCACACGGTTGAGGGCTACGTCGCCACGGCGGACAGCGACCTGTACGACACCGCCGCGAACATCAAGTTCACGGGTGCGGCGACCGCAACGCGCACGGATGCGGGCACCACGAACATGGGCCTGGCCCCCGAGCAGTTCGCGAACACGAACGATAACTTCACCGTGACGTTCACCGTGACCGACGGCTTCCAGGCCATCACGCCGGTTGCCGCCGAAGTGACGGTGACCATTGTGGGCAACAGCGCCACGGACGATTACGACGGTGAAGAGCACGTTGTCACCGGTTATCAGGTAACAGGCATCAGCAATCCGCTGTACACCGAAGGCGACTTCGCGTTCTCGGGCGATGCAACTGCTGCTCGCACCGATAACGGCACGACGTACATGGGCATGACGGCTGCCGACTTCGCAAATACGAGCGCGAACTTCGCAAACGTGACGTTCGTGGTGACTGATGGTTACCAGGCTATCGGCGCCATCGACGTGGTAGTGACCATCGTAGGCAATCACGCCACGGACACGTACGACGGAACCGAGCACACGGCAACCGGCTACCAGGTGACGAACATTTCCAGCAGGCTGTACACGCAGGACGACTTTACGTTCGCGGGTGCGGCTGAAGCGGCTCGCACCGATGCGGGCACCACGAACATGGGCCTGGCTGCCAGCCAGTTCACGAACAACAACGCGAACTTCAAGAACGTTGTGTTCAACGTGACCGACGGCTACCAGACCATCACGCCGTTGGCGGTTGAGATCGCCATCGTGGGCAACAACGACACCACCGAATACGACGGCAACGCCCACACAGTTGAGGGTTACACCGCCACGGCGAACAGCGACCTGTACGACACCGCCGCGAACATCAAGTTTACGGGTGCGGCGACCGCAACGCGCACGGATGCGGGCACCACGAACATGGATCTGGCCCCCGAGCAGTTCGTGAACGCGAACGATAACTTCACCGTGACGTTCATCGTGACGGACGGCTTCCAGACCATCACGCCGGTTCCCGCCGAAGTGACGGTGACCATTGATGGTAGCAAGATTACGAAGACGTACGACGGTGCGGCGCACATTGCGGCTGGTTATGCGGTGGGTATCGATAACCCGCTGTACACCTCGGATGACATCGCATTCACGGGCACGTCCACCGCATCGCGCACCGAGGTGGGCACGACTAACATGGGTCTGGCGGAAGACCAGTTCAGCAACAAGAACCCGAACTTCGCGAACGTGAAGTTCGTGGTGACCGACGGCTGGATGAAGATCGACCCGCTGGCGGTGACCGTAACTGTTACGGGCAATAGCGTTACCGCCGATTATGACGGTACGGTTCACACGGCAACGGGTTATGTCGCAACCGCAACAAGCCCGCTGTACGATACCGCTGCGAACGTCCAGTTCACGGGCGATGCGATTGCGACCCGCACGGACGCGGGCACGACCGACATGGGCCTGGCAGCCGAGCAGTTCGCGAATACGAACGCCAACTTCACCGTGACGTTTACCGTGATTGACGGTTTCGCGAAGGTGAACCCCATTGCGACAACGGTAACGATTGTTGGTAACAAAAATACAACCGAATACGACGGCAACACCCACACGGTTGAGGGCTACGTTGCCACGGCGACAAGCGCGCTTTACGATGTGAACGCCAATATTGAGTTCACGGGTACGGCGGTTGCCGAGCGTACCGAAATTGGTACAACGAATATGAACTTGGCTGCTGCTCAGTTCAGCAATAACAACCCGAACTTCAGCACGGTGACGTTCGTGGTGACCGACGGCTACCAGACCATCACGCCGGTTGCCGCGCAGGTCGTTGTGACCATCGTGGGCAACAACGACACGAAGACGTTCGACGGCGCGGCTCATACGGCAACGGGTTACACCGTGACCACGAGCAGCCCGCTGTACACTGAAGCTGACTTCACGTTTGCAGGCGCGGCGAACGCCACGCGCACCGATGCCGGAACCACGAACATGGGCCTGGCCGCAGACCAGTTCAGCAACACGAACCCGAACTTCGCCGATGTGAAGTTCGTGGTGACCGACGGCTGGATGAAGATCGACCCGCTGGCGGTTGAGGTCGCCAT
>CAKTYF010000004.1 GCA_934631995.1 uncultured Eggerthellaceae bacterium | reverse complement strand
GCTTACCGATGAGCCTCCGGTGAAGAAAGCATCAGCTGCAAGTTGCAAAGACGATGCTGTGGCGAATGATTCATCCAATGAAACTGCGCAACCGCTAGCTCCGGGTAGTGCGGGAGATATCAAGCTTTATGACACCGATTTGCGAGATGCCGCAATGATTATGGCGATTGTCGCCGATGAATTGAAGAAGCCCATCAACGAGCTGAGGTTTATCAGCATTAAAGAGGTCAAATAATGAAATACATTGTTACTTTGCGCGATCGTACGTTTGAGGTTGAGGTTGAAAACGGCGAAGCAATGATTCTTGACGAGTATGAGGCGAAGGCGCCTACGGCAACTGTTGCCGCTCCTGCAACCACAGCTCCTGTTGCAGCTGTTGAATCGGCGTCCGTAGCCCCTGTTGCAGCTGGCGCTGGAACGCCGGTTCCTGCTCCTATGCCGGGTAACATCGTTTCCCTTGAGGTCAAGGTGGGGGATTCCGTTGCAGAAGGCGATGCTGTTGCCGTTATGGAAGCAATGAAGATGAATGTCGAAGTTGTTGCACCGTGCGCGGGAGCGGTTAAGCAGATAATCGTCGAAAAAGGCGCCGTTGTTGCAACCGATGACGCCATTATGATTATTTAGGGGTAAACCGTGGATAACATTCTTGAAGTCCTTGGAAACCTTGCGAAGACAACGGGCATTGCTCAGCTGCTTGCATGGGATTCATCTACAGGGTTATTTGACAATCTTGCTGCGGTTTTTGGCCCGATCATCATGATCGCCATAGCGTGTGTCCTTTTATATTTAGGCATTAAAAAGCAATTCGAACCATTGCTGCTGGTGGGCATTGCGTTTGGCATGCTGCTTTCAAATCTACCGGGTTCTGGTTTGTACCATCCTGAACTTTGGGATGGTTATATTGCCGGCTCCGTGACAATCACCGATATTTTTCATGACGGCGGCTTGCTTGATATTCTCTACATTGGCGTCAAATCAGGTTTGTATCCTTCGCTCATTTTCTTGGGTGTAGGTGCCATGACAGATTTTGCACCGTTGTTGGCCAACCCCAAGAGCTTGCTTTTAGGTGCTGCCGCGCAGTTCGGAATCTTTTGTGCTTTCATCTTGGCGATTGCCATTGGGTTTGAACCGAATGTCGCTGCATCGATTGGTATTATCGGCGGCGCGGATGGACCTACCGCAATTTGGCTCACCTCTAAACTTGCGCCGGATTATTTGGCCCCCATTGCTATTGCGGCATATAGCTATATGGCGCTGATTCCGCTGATCCAGCCGCCGCTGATGCGTCTTTTGACCACGGAAGAAGAGCGCAAGATTAAGATGGAGCAGCTACGCCCGGTAACAAAGCGGCAACTTATCTTATTCCCCATCATCGTTATCATCTTCGTTTGTTTGCTGCTTCCCAGCGTGGCACCGCTTCTTGGTTGCTTGATGCTGGGCAATCTGTTCCGTGTGACGGGTGTTACGGAGCGCCTGTCCGACACTGCCCAAAATGCTTTGATGAATATCGTGACCATTTTCCTGGCGGTAAGCGTGGGCACTACTGCTGTTGCAGAGCGCTTCTTAACGCCACAAACGCTGTTCATTATCATTTTGGGTCTTATTGCTTTTGAATTTGCGACGTTTGGCGGTTTGGTGCTGGGCAAAGTTATGTGCAAGCTTTCTGGTGGGAAAATCAATCCCCTTATTGGCTCTGCAGGTGTTTCCGCTGTTCCCATGGCGGCGCGCGTTTCCCAGATGGAAGGCGCGAAAGCAAATCCAACAAACTTCTTGCTTATGCATGCCATGGGCCCCAACGTTGCAGGCGTTATTGGTTCCGCTGTTGCGGCGGGCTTTTTGCTGGCGGTCTTTGGCGGCTAATCCGGTTTGTTGACAAATTACCCCACCTTTTGTCAACAAACCACCCGTTTGAAGATGAGTGCGGCAAGGGGTGGGGGTTGACGTGATGCGCCGCGAAGTTAGCGCGTGAGTGAAACGAGCACGTCAATGCGAGGGTCTTGCTCAGGAAACGAAAGAGCGTCCCGAAGGACGCTCTTGAATGAATTGCATTAGCGTGCAGCGTGCTCGGTTGGAAATTACGCCAAACGCGGACCAGCTGCAGCAACTTCAGCGCTCATGTGGTCGGCATATTTCTTTTGGAAGTTGTCGTTGAGCATATGAGCAAGCTTGCGAGCAGATTCTTCGTAGGCAGCTTCGTCATCCCAGCTATTTTTGGGGATGAGAACCTCATCAGGGCAGCCTTCGATGGAAGTGGGGATAGCCAGTCCGAAAGAGGGGTCCTCAACGAATTCGGCGTTTTCGATGGTTCCGTTCAGAGCGGCCGTGACCATAGCGCGCGTGTAGCGAAGCTTCATACGCTCGCCCTTGCCGTTCCAACCTGTGTTCACCAGGTATACGTTGGCGCCGGTAGCCAAAACGCGATCTTTGAGCATTTCGGCATACTTTGCCGGATGCAGCGGCAAGAACGGCTCGCCAAAGCAGGCGCTAAACGTGGGCTCGGGTGTGGTAACGCCCAACTCCGTGCCGGCAACTTTGCTGGTGAAGCCAGAAACAAAGTAGTACATTGCCTGGTCGAGCGTGAGTTTTGATACAGGTGGCAAAACGCCAAACGCATCAGCGGTCAAGAAAATCACCGTGCTCGGTGCCTTGCCAACGCCTTCCAACACAGCGTTCGGGATGTAATCAATGGGGTAGCCCACACGCGTATTGGTGGTCAGGCTTTCATCATCGAAATCGAACTCGCGCGTTTGCTCGTCCATAACAATGTTTTCTGCGAGAGAACCGTATTTAATGGCGTTGTAGATTTCAGGTTCGCCTTCTGCGGAAAGGTTGATGCATTTTGCGTAGCAACCGCCTTCAAAGTTGAAGACGGAATTATCAGACCAACCATGCTCGTCGTCGCCAATAAGAAGACGATTCGGATCAGCTGAAAGGGTGGTCTTACCTGTGCCCGAAAGACCAAAGAACACCGCGGTCGTACCATTTTCGGGATCCATATTCGCAGAGCAATGCATAGGCATGATTCCCATTTTCGGCAGAATGTAATTCATGGTGCTGAAAACGCTCTTCTTGATCTCGCCCGCATAGCCCGAGCCAGCAATCAGGATTTTATGCGCTTCGTAATCAAGAATGATAGCGCAGTCGCCAATAACGCCGTCGCGCTCGGGATCGCACTTGAAACCGGGTGCAGCAATCAAAGTGTAGTCAGCTTCAAATGTCTCAAGCTGCTCAGCCGTAGGACGGCGTAGCAGTTGATGGATAAACAGGTTCTGAGCGGGAAGCTCGTTTACGATGCGGAAGCCCTTCGCACAGTTCATGTCGGCGCCCGCAAAGCCATCGAAGATAAATACTTCTTTTTCGTTCAGGTATTCCGCAACGCGATTCCACAGTGCATCGAATTTCTCGCGCGAAATCGGCTGATTAACGCTACCCCAGTTGATGTCATCGTGAACGCCGGGAGTGTCAACGATGAACTTATGCTTTGCGGCACGACCGGTGTACTTGCCTGTTTTGACAACAAGCGCTCCCGATTCGCTCAGTTGGCCTTCGCCCCGTTCGAGCGTGCGCTCGACCAGTTGCGCAATACCGAGATTGCGATAAACCGCTTTCGGCTGGGCTATGCCAAGCTCTTCGATGCCGAATGTTTCCATGAAAACAATGTCCTTTCACGCAATACCGTTGTCAAATGACGGCTTTCTGTATATGACTGCGAAAAAACAAGCACTTGCAGACGTAATCATTATGAAACATTCTGCAAGCGCGAAACGCCTCTGCCAGCCGTAATTTCCGTAAAAGGCTGGTGGATTACTCATGGTTGGTTTTGACGCGACTTCTTTATACCAGAGGTTTATTTCTTGAGTAGCTTGAACAGCTTGTAAGCGCAGTAGGCAAGTGAAATATCTGCCGCAATTTCAAGTGCGGCGGCACCAATAAGCCACGGCGTTGGTTTGCCGTTTTTTACGAGTTGTACATTTGTTTTAACGTCTTCTTGAGAAACAACGATATCCATATCCATAACAAGATGCTCCTTTCGTGCCGCCCTTCGTTTTATTTGTATTCTACGACAATTCGGTTGCGCGTAAAGCGTTACGGGGATTTGCTGATACATTGTTTTTTTCAAGCGGTTTCAGGCGCAGTTTTCAAACGGTCATTTTTATTCTGGCGCGCTTGCTCTGAAGCGTCCTTCCGCCTTCTGCAGCTTATTTTCGCTTCTGCATTATCTTACGCGAATGGACGCTCTTCTACGGGATATAATAAAGAGCAACTTGCTTGTTCCCATTGTTCAGGAGGCGACAACATGCGTATTTCTACGATTACTGATTTTCTTACTTTGGCTGATAAGCTCGATTACGATCTTGCCGCGCACAAGTTGTTCATATCAGTAGATGAGCTGTGCCAAAGCATTTCCGAGCTGGAAGAAGAGCTGGGCATTTCGTTGTTTATCAACAACAATCGAAACGAGATTGAACTGACACGCTTTGGTGCGATTTTCGCGCGCGGTGCACATAAAATCGAGCGCGATTACGAAGACACCATTAGCCTTATCAACAAGGCCAAGGGAAAGCCGATGCGCACGATGACGATTGGCACGCGTTACAACGCCGCTCAAGACGAGTCTCCCTATATCACGCGCGCTCTGCGTAAATACGCACCGAATATTACGCCTGTTTATACGCCCTTGATGCATTTGACGCTCCGAGAGAAGCTTGAATCGGGCGAGATTGACGCTGCCGTGGGTATTGTTGTTGAAGATCGTCTTTACGATGGCTTCAAGACTATTTGCATTGACCGAGACGTGTATGAGATTGTATGCCCCCTTGATCATCCGTTTGCGAAAATGGAATCGGTTACCTTGGAGCAGTTCGCCAAGGAAAGCATAATTGTTCCGAGTCCGAAAAACATGGCGTCTATGCATATGTTCTTTACCGACATCTTCGAGAAGGCCGGCATTGAGATTGCCCAAGAAGCGTACTGCGATGACGTTGACGGCCTGATTCTTCAAATTGAAGCAGGTGCGGGCGTATCCATGGTTTTGAGCCAGCGCCGCAGTCATTTCGATGATCGCGTAGCGTTTGTTCCCGTTGCCGACGAGCTGCCCTATGCTCGCATTAATCTGATTTGGTCCGAGGAAACCGAAAAGCGCATTCCTGGCGATTGGTTGAAGGCATTCGAAGCCTTGAGCATCGATTAATGTTATCGCAGGTGAGAATATCAACGTAGCTGCTGTTGTTTGAAGTAAAATGCGGGATGCAGGTGTTTGCTTGCATCCCGTTTTTTCATTCACACAATACGGGCGGTTGCGTGCTCTGTTTTTTTCAGGAGCTTTAACCGTGCCTATAGTTATATATATGAGTCCAATGCACTTAGATTTATTACGTGAAGGCAACAAAGATTACATAATGGTGGCATTCTAAAATATCGCTTGCATTGAGGGCGGTAGGGGACTATAACGAACATGTCATAAGAAATGAGCCGCAAGTAGGCGGCAGCAAACAAGGAGATGATTCATTATGGCACTGTTAGTTCCTCGTACTCGTGATTTCTTCAACGAAATGATGACTGATCCCTTCGAATCGTTCTTTGGAAGCGCTCCAGTACAGCATACGCCCTCGGCGATTATGCATACCGATATCAAGCAGACCGAGACAGGCTATGAGCTGATTGTTGATCTTCCTGGCTTCTCGAAGGAAAACGTCACTGCCGATTTGAAGGACGGCGTTCTTACCATTAAGGCTCACACTGAAACCGAGACTGAAGATAAGTCCGAAAAGAAGGATACGTGGGTTCGTAAAGAACGTTTCAGCGGTCAATGCAGCAGGTCCTTCTATGTTGGCGAAGACATTGATGAAGCGGAGATCAAGGCTCGCTTCGAAAATGGTACGTTGATTATCACTGTTCCGAAAAAGGTTGAGCAGCCAAAGCTTGATGAAGCACGCACGATTGCTATTGAAGGGTAATCGTTGAAGGTTGCCAATGCACGGGAATTTTGCTTTGATCGAAACAATTTGAGCATTGCAAAGGGTCGCGCTGGGGTAATTGCCCTAGCGCGGCCCCTTCTTTTTCGTATTTTCGTTTTATCTGGTGTTTTGTTCGTGTGCAGCCCCCGATTTATCCATGGCATTCGCTACCGCAATGCGAAGTGCTTCGATAAGACCAGGATTACAGCCCAGAGCCGGCACATATGTAAATGAGGCGCGACCATTCAGTTCCGATGCGGCTTCGCTATTTTCGGCTTTGCTGCAAAAAGCGGACGCATTCTCAACGTAATTGCGCAAGTCTCTGTTGATTTCGATCGTTGTTTCCGTGTTATCAGCCACAAAACCCGGACATACCACGCAGATATCGGAAACACCGCTATCGATCTGGTCTTTTACCACCTGCTCCGTGAAGGGAGAAAGCCAGGCGCGTGAATCAAACCTGCTCTGAAAGCTCAAAATCACATCTTGGGAGGGCAGTCCCAGATCATCAGCAATCCATTCCTTCGTTTGTCTGCATTGATTGAGGTACGTGGGGTCCTTCTTTATATCTGAGAGCATGGTGGAATGAAAACTCACGATGAGTTTTGATCCAGGTGCATATGTCCAGGAGCGATTGATCTGTTCCGCTAAGGTATTGCGATAAGCGGGAATGTCGTGAAAACTTTGAATCTCATGGATGTAGGGCTTCCAACCTTGTTTTTCGAGCCTTTTAAGCTGTCTTCGTGCTTCCTTAAAACAGGAACCTGCGCAAACTTTCACGTTTTGCGGATAGAGAGGCAGCAGCACAATCTCGGTGCATTTTCCTTGGCGAAGCATTTCCAAACCCAAAGAAATACTAGGATTGCCATACCGCATTGCAAGCACAACGCGGTATAGACGATTGTCGGAATTGCTGTTGAGTGCTTCCTGAAGCAGGTGAGTTTGTTGCTTGCTGGTAAGTAGGAAAGGGGAGCCAGCTGGCGTCCAAAACGCGCGATAGGTTTCCACCGTATGCTCTGGTCGCTTCGAAACAATGTGCGAGACGATTGCTTTTCGTATAGGGTACGGTGCTCCAATGATGTAAGGGTCCATAAGGAACTCTGAAAGGTACGGCTTTATGGCCTCGATTGTTGGTGCATCGGGCGTTCCCGTGTTGATGAGCAAAACGCCAATAGTCATAGTGCGCCTTTCGTTGTTGTTACAAATTACGTTTGTTACAAGGTGCTATCGAAGCAAGAACACCCTTATTGGTTGCATTGAGTCTGGTAGTAAGCAGATTATCACGTATGGTTCCTTGAAATAGTTGGGTTGTCTGCGACAGGTAGGATTGTTTTGCCGTGAGCTCTCTGTGATAACATTCATTTGTCCAATTTCTAAAAAGGAACAAGCATGAATGAAAAGACCTTTGAGCGCGATGCTCAAACCCTTCGTGTTATGACGCAAATGTATTGCGAGAATCACCATAGAACGAATGGTAAACGCGCAGGTGAAAATAAAGACGGGAACGCAGGGGACGACGTGTTGTGTAAACAATGCAGCGCGGTGCTTGCGTACTCCCTGGAAAGAACGGCGAAATGTCCTCATGAGCATAAAGGGAATTGCAAGGAGTGCTCCATCCATTGCTATAAGCCCGATATGCGAGCAGCAATTAAAGATATTATGTCATATGCGGGACCGCGAATGCTCTACGCTCATCCGCTCCTTGCGATACGATATGTTGCAAGGAAAATCAGAGGCATGTTCCTGTAAAATGGCGTTAAGAACCGCTTCGTTGTAATAGACAATCGGCAGATTCGCAGCTTCACGTGCGGAAATACTCCGTTTGGAAAGTGAGGTGAGCTTTCGCGAAGAAAGCAGGACAATCTCTGTCTTGAACAGGGGTAAAAAGACGTTCGGGCCATCTTCGGTTATTGCTGCGCTCGAACAATTTGACCCCAAGTTCTTCAGATAAACCCTAATGTCTGTGCTAAATTTAGCGTTAGCATGCAGGCTTGTATTTCACGAGGGTAATTATGAGAAAGCTAAAATACGGGAATACTAACACGTACTTTATAAACGGTCTCCTGTTTGATACCGATATGCCTGGAACAATGCCGCAGTTTTTCAAGACAATAAAGCAAAATGAAATTCCGCTTACGGATATTCATTGTGTGCTTGCTTCGCATTATCATCCAGACCACATTGGTCTTATCAGCGAGCTGATGGATATGAATGTACGGCTTATTATCGTTGAAAACCAGATGAAGCTGGTCCATTTTGCGAATGAGATTATAAGGCGCCAATACGGCAGTAAGTATTCGCCGATAGACGAAACGCGGGCAAAAGTAATTTCAATAGATGAAAGCAGGAGGTTCTTAAAAAGCATTGGAATTGACGGTGAGATTATTCCCACATATAGCCACAGTAAAGATGGAATTGCTCTAATCCTTGACGATGGGAGCTGTTTCGTCGGAGATCTGGAACCCAGAAGCTACATTGATGCTTACGAAGACGATCGCATTTTGGAAAGCGATTGGAGCAGGATCGCATCACGTAATCCTAAAGTAATACATTTCGGTCACGCAAATGAACAGACACTATAGTGCCAATGAAAGTAAATTTCAGAGCGGAAACCAGATGCAAGGATGCTCTCGATTTTATCTTTGCTGCAAGAGAAGATTCACTCCCGGGTTGAAAGAGCGATTGCCTATTTCCTTACTGGATAAATGTCATTCTTGTTTTTTTTCAATGTGCAATAATTTTTATTATCGAATAATTCGGCAATAACCGTTTCGAATCTTTAGGGGGATACATGAAACTCATTACTCGACGACGCGTCATCAGCCTGTGCGTTTCCGCAATGTTGGCCTTCAGCCTTGCCGGCTGTGCCTCCCGGAGCAACGACTTCCACGATATGCGGGAATCAGGCAGCACCGAAGTCAAAAACCCCGATGCAGGCTTGATGGCCGAGGATGAACCCGAAAGCGGAACGGTGCTTGATGGTTCCGAGTACGGATACGCACGTATCAGCGTTGCCGCATCGAGCAACGCAAGCGCCTACATCAAAGTGCTCAATCCCGATGATACGCTTCAGGTCGAATTTTACGTTAGGGCTGGCGAGGAAGGGTATGTTGACGTTCCACAAGGAACCTATAATGTACATTTCGCGCAAGGCAAAACTTGGTACGGAACTGGAGATAGGTTCGGATGCAAGACTGTGTATGGCAAAGACGATGGAGTTGAGCTTTCTTACGGCGTGGAAACGCAATACAGCCTAACCTACACTACAAACGGTAATTTGCATTTGAAAAAGCTCAATAAGAACGACTTCTAAGCCACTGGACACGAAACACTGGGACCTGATATAGAGAGATGGTCGACTATGGCAAAAAACACCAGCTTTACTGGCGCTGCCCAAGTCTCACTCAACGATGGTCTAGATTGCTTTAGTCGTCTCGATGTCATTTACGTGGGTTCATCATGGGCGCTTATAAAAGCAAAAATGCTACGTTGATGCAGCCGACAACCACACATGCAGAATCAGAAGAGAAATAGCCAATGACAAGGGATATTTCTCTTCTGAAATGATGGGGACAGGGGCTCTCTGCTAAACGTTTTATTGTTTACATAACATATATTATCAGACATTGCATAATCTCTTATAGAAAGATCCAGAAAGATGCAGGTTGATTAGCGAAGGAATCGAGACGAAGGGTTGCGGCAATTTATCTCGATTAAATTGCCGTTAGCGCAAAAAAAACGTGCGGCATATCACTTTGATAATGCCGCACAGACAAGATTGAGATTTTTCAAATAAGATTGCTTATTGGTACTTTACCGCAGTTCCGTATGCAATGACCTCAATCGTGCCTTCGCTGACGGTGTCATTCATGAAGCGCATTCCGATAATTGCATCGGCACCAAGAGATGTTGCTTCGTGAACCATGCGTTCTTCGGCAATATCGCGCGCTTCGTTGAGCATATCGGTATACGATTTAATCTCTCCACCGGCAAGGTTCTTGAATCCAGCCATAATGTCACGACCTAAATGCTTGCAATATGCAACATTTCCTCGCACAAGACCAACTGGCTGATAATTGCGGTTTGGAATAAAATCCGTAGTTGTGATAAGCATGCTATCGACTCCTTTCAATCAGTAATTGAACTATCCCCAAATTGATCCCGTAGACGCTGAACCAGCAGACAATGATCCCGCTGCGGATGAAGCCGATTGACCCATTATCTCGTTGAGCATATCAACGTAATAGGGATACATAAAATAGGTTGTCACCGCATTGATGGCGAATATCACAAAGCTTAGGGTCATTACCATAGAGATTTTCCTACGATAGAAAAGCATTGTCTGTTCGTCTATCTGAGTCGATGCGCAAAGCGTTTTCATTTTCTTCGATGCAATAAGCGAACAAATTATTGCAATAAGACTCAGCGGAATGCCCATGATAAATATCGAAATAATAACAAGTATATTGGCTGCGGTAATGAAATTTTTGATGGTTCTCAGTTCTGTTTCAATCATAGTCTCTCTTTTTCGCTCAATCTAGCTTACGCCCGAACTGCCAAAACCATCCGTTCCGCGTGAAGTTTCATCAAGGGTGGATTGCTGTTCAAGGTAAGCCTGAGCATAAGGGGTAAACATTATCTGCGCAATGCGATCGCCAGTTTTGATTTCAAACGGTTTCTTTGCATCAAGATTTATCAGCACAACTTTGATCTCTCCGCGATAGCCGCTGTCGATTAGGCCAGGAGCATTTACGATTGAAATGCCATGTTTTGCTGCTAATCCGCTTCGCGGGATTACAAGTCCTGCATATCCTTCTGGAATGGCAAACGCTACACCAGTAGGGACAACAAGTCTCTCGAAAGGTTCGATTACGCAATCGATTGTCGAGCGCAAATCAATGCCAGCATCCCCTTCGTGCGCATATGCAGGAGTGATGATTGAGCTATCGATTTTTGCAAAAGGAACAGGTATATTGATCATCGTTTAATGTCTTTCAGTGCCGATAGGAATTCATCAATGCTCTTAAAATCTTGATAAACGCTTGCGAATCGAATATAGGCAACATCATCGAGCTGCGATAAACGTGCAAGCGCCATTTCGCCAAGCTTCTTCGAGGGTACCTCACGTCGAGGGAAATTACGTGCTTCAATTTCGATTTCATCGATGAGCTGATTGATTGTTTGTGGGGGTATAGGCCGTTTTGCACACGCAATAAGAATGCCACGCATGAGTTTTTCGCGATCATACGGCTCAGACGATCCGTCTGACTTCAGGACAAGAAGCGGGCGTTCTTCCAGACGCTCATATGTTGAGAAGCGATATCCGCAACTCAGGCATTCGCGCCTTCTCTTGATTTCGTGGTTATCCGAATAAGGACGAGAATCAATTACTTTAGATTCCGCATATCCACATGATGGGCATTCCATAAGCTGGTCTCCTTTATTACTTTAGAGCAAATGATATACCCTTCCCTTCTTTTTGTTCGGACCGTTACGGATAAAAGCGGCGAAAACAAGAAAGAATTAAAACAGAACACCTAAGAAATAGGTCAAAACGCTACCGGCAAAGCAAAAAAACGCGCCAAAAAGATATTGACCTTTCGTTATGGTTCCGTAATTCAGCTGAGCCGCACATTGAGACTGCCTATCGATTCGGGACAATTGATTGCCGCAGAGTAAAGCGGTGTTCTGTCGTGCAACGTTTGCAGCGGAATCGTATGAAACAATCAATGCATCATTTGAAATGCAATCAATACGGCGAGCAGTAGTTCCACGAATGTAATCAATATTTGTTCGATTTCCCATGTTTACCCCTTGCCTAGAACCTTTGTTCGTGTTTATAATAAATCGAACAAAAGTTCTTGTCAATAAAAAACATACAAATGTTCGTGGTAAGGAGATATATGATGTCTGAAAAAGAAAAACTTACCAAGAAGCAACTCGGCGTTTTGGAATGCATTGAGAAGTGCATTAAGGAAAAGGGATACGGTCCAACTGTTAGAGAGATATGCAAAGAGCTTAATCTATCCTCCCCTTCTACCGTCCATGTTCATTTGAATTCTCTTGAGGAAAAAGGATACATCAAGCGCGACGCAATGAAATCGCGCTCGATTACGCTTGCCTATCCCCTAGAAGATGGCGTCGATGTGGATAATGCAACCGATTACGATGATTCGAGCGATTATCGCAATGTTGTCAGTCCCTCATTCAGCAAGATCATTGATGTACCCCTTGTGGGAAACGTTGCTGCAGGCACGCCGATTTTGGCTGAGGAGAACATTTCAGATGTTCTCTCTTTACCTGTTGACATCGTGGGAGATTCTGCATCGTTCATGCTTTCGGTTCGCGGAGATTCCATGGTAGAGTGTGGAATCAATGACGGTGATTACGTAGTCGTAAAGCAGCAATCAACCGCGAATAACGGTGATATTGTTGTAGCAATAATCGATGACGGGGCAACCGTCAAGCGGTTCTACCGAGAAACGGATCATATTCGGTTGCAGCCCGAGAACTCTTCCATGGAGCCCATTATTACGCGAGATTGCTCGATTGCTGGCAAGGTTGTCGCTGTGTTTCGTCGTCTCTAGATTTGATATTTTTCGAAGCGAGGGAGGATCGCATTTCCCGCATAGAGGGATATGCGAGTCCCCTCTTCTTCGTAGCTTTCGCTTGCAATGCGGCATTTCTCATGAGCGAACGAAACCAAGTCGCCTTGCGAATAAGGGATTACAACCTCTATCAATTGCTCTGTTGCTGAAGCGGCTTCGGCTATCTTTTCTTTGAGGGCATCTAAGCCAAAACCAGTAAGGGTGCTGATGAACAGTGCTTGGGGGTATTTCTCTTTAAGCACTTCGATTTGCTCTGAAGGTAATAAATCGCATTTATTGAATACATTGATACGCGGGATATTACTGGCACCAATCTGTTTCAAAACATTTTCAACAGCAACAATCTGGCTTTCGTATTCCTTCGAAGAAGCATCAACAACGTGCAGCACAAAGTCCGATCCACAAATCTCATCAAGCGTTGATTGGAATGCATTGACAAGCGTTGTTGGGAGTTTTTGGATGAATCCTACGGTATCGGTTATCGTAACGGCTCGTCCATTTTCGAGCTCGAACCGTCTTGTTGTTGAGTCAAGCGTGGCAAAAAGCTTGTCGTAGCTGAGAACATTCGCATCGGTCAACGCATTAAGCAAGCTGCTTTTACCCGCATTCGTATATCCTGCTAGGGAGATTTTAAAAATATGAGAATTATAGCGACTTTCCCGCTGAACGCCGCGAACACGTGCGAGATTGTTGAGTTCGTCCTTAATGGACGAAATGCGCTTTCGAACAATGCGCCTATCGACTTCTAGCTGGCTTTCGCCTTCGCCAAAACGAGATCCAACGCCGCCACCCATACGATTTGACGCCAAATGTGCCCACATACCACGTAAGCGCGGCAAAAGATACTGGTTCTGCGCTAAACGTACCTGAAGTCTTCCCTCTTTTGAAGTTGCATGAAGTGCGAAAATATCCAAAATCAAAGCGGTTCTGTCAATGACTTTAACACTTCTGCCAACAATGCGTTCAAGGTTACTTTGCTGAGAAGGCGTTAGTTCGTCGTCGAAGATGACTAAATCGATCGCATAAGAACGGCACATATCGGCGATCTCTTCCGCCTTGCCTGATCCAACAAAAGTTCGTGGGTTCGGGCTTGAGAGCTTCTGCGTTGTAGTGGCCACCACAACAGCGCCAGCGGTATCGGCAAGACGTGCGAGTTCTTCCAAGGTGCTTGAGAGCGGCCAGGTCGCATCGGGTCTATCAACTCCTACGAGAAGGGCGCGTTCTTCATGCGTATCTTCGAGTGTTGTTTGACCGCTAATTGTTACGCCATCGTACTCCATAATGCAAACCTCTATTTCTGATGCGATTCAAAATTGCATTGAGTTAAATAGTCCAAAGCTGCGCTGCAAAGCTGGCTGCTTGTAGCATTTGTTCCGTCAAGCCAAATAATACGTTTATCCTGATTAAACCAGCTCCGTTGGCGCTTGGCGTAGCGCCTTGTTGCAATTTTGATTTGCTCGATTGCCTCGTCAAGCGTGCATGTGCCATCTATTGCCTGGACGATTTCTTTGTATCCAATTGCCTGCGGCGCGGTGATTCCATCGCGAAAACCCTTATCAAGAAGAGCTTCAACTTCATTGACAAGGCCATTTTCAATCATTATGTCAACACGACGATAGATTCGTTCGTTTAATTTCTCCCGATCAAACGCAATTCCAAAAAAAACAGCCGGTATAGCTTGGGGAATTTTTTTGAGGTTGCTTTTTTGCTGCGCATACGATGCACCCTCTTCGCGCAGTTCGAACGCGCGAACAACGCGACGCACGTTGTTCGGGTGAATCTCTTTTGCGCTTTCGGGGTCAACGGAAAGCAAAAGGTCCCAAAGAGCCTGATTGCCATTTTCCTGAGCAAAAGCAGTGTATTTTTCGCGAACAGAATTATCGTCTTGCGACCCTGCGGGAAAACGATAATCATCAATCGCAGCACGCACATAAAGCCCTGTGCCACCGCAAAGAATTGCCCGCTTGCCTCGATTTGCAATATCACGGAAAGCATTTCGTGCGTATTCCTGAAAAAGTGCCGCTGAATATTCTTGTCCCGGGTCAACAAGGTCGAAGCCCCAATGAGGAACTTTGCGTTCTGAGCATGGTATTTTTCCGGTGCCAATATCCATGCCGCGATATATTTGCATTGAATCGGCGCTGACTACTTCCCCATCTAGCGCGACAGCAAGCTCCTGCGCGAAGTCGGTTTTTCCACTTGCCGTTGGGCCAACAATGCATATCACGGGTTCCTGGTTCACACAATCGCACGAAGTAGCACTTGATAAGCTATCTGTTTCGCATGTTTTTTGCGACATAGACATTATTGCCCGTTATCGTCAACAACATGCCCGAAAAGATACCATGTTCGAGCTTCTTCAACTTGCACATTAATCGTTTTGCCGATAAAATCATCAATGCATCTACCTGCAGGAATGGGCGCATGAACTGTTTGGTTTTTGCAGCTTTTTCCAACAAGCAGGCTCTCATCACGTTTTGATACGCCTTCGACAAGTACGGAAACAACCGAGGATGCATCCGCCTGATTAGCCTCATAGGCCTTGCTTTGTACTAAATCAACCAAACGATCGAACCGCTCCTGAATTACCTCGCGTGGAGTATCATCTACCATATCCGCTGCAGGCGTTCCTTCGCGTTTGGAATAGATGAACGTGAAAACCTGCTGATAACCTACTTCTTCGACAAGGCGATACGTATCCATGAAGTCATCTTCAGTCTCACCAGGGAAACCAACAATGATATCGGTCGATAAAGCGATATCGGGGCACGCTTTACGAATTTTCCGTACGAGCTCCAAATAATGTTCGCGCGTATAGCGCCTGTTCATCTCGGAAAGGATGCGATTCGATCCCGATTGAACGGGAAGATGCAAATACGGCATAAGCGAAGGCAACGTTCCGAAGTCGGCGATTACTTCGTCAGTCAGATCTTTGGGGTGGCTGGTGGCGAAACGCAAACGCTCAATGCCTGTTTTATCGATTTCCTTGAGCAATTCGGCAAAACGAGGCTCGCCATATAAGTCTCGTCCATACGAATTAACATTTTGGCCCAGAAGCGTGATTTCTTTTACCCCTGCAGCAACATACGCTTTAGCTTCCTTGATGATATCTTCCATAGGACGCGATTTTTCACGTCCACGGACGTATGGAACAATGCAGTACGTGCAGAAATTATTGCATCCAATAGTGATAGGAAGCCATGCCGCCCACGAATTCTCGCGGTCGGTAGGAAGACTCGTTGAGAACTCAGATGACGAATCAAGGACTTCCACACGCTGACATTTTTCCTCGATAGCCTCTTCAAGCAAACGAGGAAGCGCCGATAGATTGTGCGTTCCAAACACCACATCAAGATGCTTCATGCTGTCGGTGAGTTTTTCGCCATCGCGCTGACCAATACAGCCACCCACCGCAATGATGCGTTTATGGAGCGGCGAACCTTCACGAACAGGAAGGTTCTTCATTGATTGGACCTGGCCATATAGGCGAACATCGGCAGCTTCGCGCACACAGCATGTCATGAAAATCACAACATCTGCCTCTTCGATCGTGGGCACTTCAAGAGAGCCGAGCGCTTCGAGCATGCCGCAAACGCGCTCGGAATCGTGCTTGTTCATTTGGCAGCCGAAGGTGTGCACGCAAAACGTGGTTCCAAAGAGCGCGGAATTCATGCTTGCTCCTTATAAGTTTCGAAAGAAGAGTTGTTGGCAGTAGAAAAATCAGGGAAATTAATTGTATGCGTTGAGCAGCGGGGCTCAACGGAAAAGCGAATGGCGGTACGATATTCGCCGTCAATCATGATGTCAGCAAAAGAAGGAATGCATACAATCTCGATTCCAACAGGCGATAGGAACCCGCGAGAAACGGCGATTGCCTTTACAGCCTGGTTGACTGCTCCTGCGCCAACGGACTGAATTTCAACGGTTTTACCGTCTTTGATCATGCCCGCTATTGCGCCCGCGACTGATGCAGGATTAGACTTAGATGATACTTTCAGAAAACCGATTTCCGGTTGTTCGGATGATATTGGTGATTGCATGTATGCCCTTATCAGTAGTTCGTTTAATCTCTGTTTGTTACAGCTATTTATTCTATGCGTTTTGCTCGAAAGGGGCAATGAGGCTAGAGCGAATCATCGGAAGCAAGCGGGATGCGAACAATAAGCGCATCCCCCCTAACTTGCGCATGAACATCAACGTCTTTTGCCAGGTAATATGCTTTCGCAAGCTCTCGATAATCTTCTTTCACGCGTGTCGTAAAATCAGATAAATCATCCGTCGTAAACGAGACCGGCTTTCTCTTTCCTTCAGGCGCAGCTTCATGCCCCTTTTTTACAGATCGAACTGGCGGTTTGGCATTTTGTTGCAACAGCGAGTCTTGGATTTGGTCAAGAAGCGGATCGATGGGGGCAATTTGACCGCCCAGGATTCGATATGCCGACCGCGTTGATAGCTCGATGCCCATGGATTGCGCAATGTCGCAGAAGGATTCTTCGTCGGCTGCAAGAGCGAGCTTCTTGGTGATGGCGATTGCGCTTTCATCGTGCATGAATGTTCGATCGAGCAAGGAAAGCGTTGCCTTGCCGTAAGCATACAGTGTTGCAGCGATTTCAACGGGAGACCCAAGATATACCGATACAGAATTCCTATGCTCGAAGGCAAACTCGCAGCTTGTTCGAATGATATTCTTGGGACCGCGAACGGAAATCCGATTGTTTTCGTTCAACGAGAAAGCAGGAAACGTAGATTGGTCCGTTTTCTCCGAAACGGTATCGGTGTTGAAATCGGCGAAAAGAGCGGTGCCTGCTCCGGGCTGAGATTGAACAACGCCGCATGCTTGCGCATTTGTTCGTACGGCATAAAGAGCCATGCCACGTCCATGAACTCCCCATTTATCGAAATGCATGGTATCGAGCTTACTAGTAACGCGTGGTTCGAATACGAGCTCTTTCATGAAATCAGGAATACCGTCGCCGTCATCAATTACGAGAAGCTTACGTACTCGATCCGATTTTGACGTGGCAATAAAAATAGAATGAGCATGAGCGTCGCGCGAATTACGTAAAAGCTCAATTAGAGCATCCTCGATCGTCCTTATGTCG
The DNA here is from genome assembly GCA_934631995.1 of uncultured Eggerthellaceae bacterium. GTDB lineage: Bacteria > Actinomycetota > Coriobacteriia > Coriobacteriales > Eggerthellaceae > CAKUOV01. The sequence goes on along the minus strand of CAKTYF010000004.1, from coordinate 30,370 downwards.
TGTGCCGCTTGTCTGCGCTCTGCTTCTTCGCTTTTAAGGCGAACGAAGCCACCTCCGAGGTCGGTTTCGACCCGAAGATAGCTCTCGTTGCATACTGATTCAACAAAATTTGTGAGCGAAGTGCTGTCCATGCGCTATTTAGCGTAATCGACGGCGCGGCTTTCGCGGATAACGACAACCTTGACCTGGCCGGGATATTGCATTTCGCTCTCGATTTGATGAGCGATATCGTGTGCAAGAACCGTTGTGGTGGCTTCATCAACAACCGACGGCTCAACCATAACACGAACTTCGCGGCCCGCTTGAATAGCGTAGGTGCGCACAACGCCCTTGTGGGAGTTTGCGATCTCTTCCAGCTTCTCAAGGCGCTTGATGTAGGCGTCCAAGGATTCCTTGCGCGCACCTGGACGAGCAGCGGAAACGGCATCGGCTGCTTGAATGATAACGTCAAGAACGCTATTCGGCTCTACATCGTTGTGGTGAGCTTCAATCGCGTGGACGATTTCGGGATGCTCTCCGAAACGACGTGCCAGGTCGGCGCCGATAACGGCGTGGCTGCCCTCAACTTCATGGTCAACCGCCTTGCCCAAATCATGCAGAAGACCGGCACGTTTTGCGATTATGGGATCAAGACCCAGCTCAGATGCCATAACGCCCGACAGATACGCAACTTCAAGGGAATGATTCAGCACATTTTGCCCGTACGAGGTGCGATAGCGCAAACGACCCAAGGTACGAATGAGTTCGGGATGCAGGTCGTGGATGCCCGTATCAAACGATGCCTGATCGCCCGCTTCTTGAATGCGCTGGTTGACAAGCTTTTCCGCTTTAGCGAACATTTCCTCAATGCGTGCCGGATGAATACGGCCATCGGCAATAAGGTTCTCCATGGTAACGCGGCCGATTTCGCGGCGAACCGGATCGAAGCACGAAATGGTTACGCATTCAGGTGTATCGTCGATAATCAGATTGGTGCCCGTCAGCTGCTCGAAGGAGCGGATATTACGGCCTTCGCGACCAATAATGCGGCCCTTCAGCTCGTCGGACGGAATATGAATGGACGATACGGTATTCTCTGCAGAATGATCGGCGGCAACGCGCTGAATCGCAAGGCTCAGAATTTCACGGGAGCGCTTATCGCACTCAGCCTTCGTACGCATTTCGGCATCGCGAATAATAGCGGCGGATTCATGCACAACGTCATCGCGCAAAGAATCAAGGAGTTCCTGCTTTGCTTCGTCGATGGTAAGGCCGGCGATGTGCTCAAGACGAGCAGATGCCTCCTCTTCGGCGGCACTCAAATCGCGGGCACGACGCTCAAGCTGACCATTAAGGGTTGAAAGCTGATGCTCACGTGTGTCAAGGGCTTCAACGCGCTTGTCAAGGCTGCTCTCACGTTGCTGAAGACGGTTCTCTGCGCTACGAACCTCCCTCATGCGTTCTTTATTCTCGGCTTCCGCCTCTTTCTTGATGCGAAGCGCTTCGCTATCCGCTTCAATGATTGCTTCTCGTTTCAGGTTTTCTGCTTCTTTGCTTGCATTTGCAAGACGTTCTTCGGCCTGGGTTCTCGCTAACTGCGCTTTTCCCTGCGCGTTGTTGTTGGAAATAACAAATCCTACTGCAGCACCGATAACCAGTGCAATGATTGCAGCAATAACAATCTCCATCTGCGGAAATCCCCCTTTCGTTTATGGTGCGGTTACAAGGGCATAAGTTGTTGTTTGCAATAAAAAATGCCTGGATTCAATATCCGGGCATGAGCGAATGCACACAAAAATGCAGTTATTAAATTATCGACAACCAAATCACACACCACGAGCATCTGCTCGTATCAATGCATCTTCAATTGAAAAATATATAAACAACCCTAATGGATGGATTCACTCATAGCTACATATTCTAAAGCACCCTCGCTGTTTTTTGAAGAGAATGTTTACCATTTTTGATGTTTGACGGTTCGGTTTGACAGTTTGCAGAAAAGATCGGACGAAAAAGAAGAATTCGCTGAACTCGCATTAACGCTTATGCCGCGAATCAGTCATTACTGTGCATTCTCGCTCATATAACGCACCGCAGATTTTGATGCTGCGTTAATCGAGTATCCCTTTGAAACGAGCTTACGAAAAGCGCTTTCTCGAATGTTTTTGCCCCGTGGAGGATGCTTCAGAAGAAATTGGTACGCCCTTTCTTCTTCGTTTTCTTCTTCGAAGACGCTGACACTCAAATAAAACAGAACATCCGCTTGAGAAACGCCTTTTCGCTTGAGATCGTTTTCCACCACGCGTCTTCCCTTGCCCGCGCGGAATGATTGGTCGATATAATTTCTGCAATATCGAGCGTCATCAACAAGCCCCAGTCTCATTGCGCGATCAAGCGCCTCGTAAGTTGCTTTGGAAGAAAAGCCGTCTTTTTGCAGCCGTTCCACCAACTCATGAGAAGTGCGATCGCGATAATTCAGTAAGCGAAGGATTTTCTGATAGGCGGCTTCATCGTTGTCGATGAGCTGCTTCTCGCCTTCAGCGGGCTCTGCGTATGCTTTTACAGGGCTCTTGTTGCTGGCATAGCTTTCGTTGCAAACGGCAAGCTCAGCGGTATCGGGCGCATCGAAAGTGATGCGGCTCTCTGCTTGAGAGCCGCTTTCGATATGCGAAATAGCTTGTTTTAGAGAAGCAAGCGTCGTCTCTCTGCTTGCCTCTCTGCTCAAATCGCTGTTCATGCGCTAGTCCGCTACTTCTTCTTGGTACCCGGTTTTGCAACAGGATTGATAGCATCCATTTCGTCTTGCGTGCGCGAGATGACAGGGATCTCGAATGCCTCGCGAACTTTCAGTTCAATTTCATCGCGCAAGTCGGGATTGTCGCGAAGCGTTTGTTTAGCGGCCTCTCTACCTTGGCCCAGGCGCTCCTCGCCGTACGTGTACCAAGCGCCGCTCTTCTTTGCCACGCCACACTCAACAGCCATATCGACAATGCAACCTTCGCGAGAGAAACCTTCTCCAAACATCAAGTCAAATTCAGCCTGCTTAAACGGTGGAGCAACCTTGTTCTTGACGACTTTCGCTTTTACACGGTTGCCAACGGCTTCGCCATCTTTCTTGATGGAGTCAACGCGACGGATATCAATGCGAACGCTTGAGAAGAACTTCAACGCACGACCACCCGTTGTTGTTTCGGGACTGCCAAACATTACGCCGATCTTCTCGCGCAATTGGTTGATGAAAATGCAAGTCGTATTCGATTTCGAAAGAGAGCCGGCAAGCTTTCGAAGCGCTTGGGACATCAAGCGAGCCTGAAGACCAACGGTCGTATCGCCAATTTCGCCTTCGATTTCAGCACGCGGCACCAAGGCGGCAACGGAGTCGATAACAACAACGTCAATGGCACCTGAACGAACAAGCATGTCGCAGATTTCAAGCGCCTGCTCGCCGGTATCAGGCTGAGAAATAAGCAGCTCATCGATATCAACGCCCAAGCGAGCAGCGTAAACGGGATCAAGAGCGTGCTCAGCATCAATAAATGCGCCGATTCCACCAAGTGCTTGCGCCTCGGCAAGAATCTGCAGCGCCAGGGTGGTTTTACCACTTGATTCAGGTCCATACACTTCCACAATACGACCACGCGGTACGCCGCCTACGCCCAAAGCGTAATCGAGTGCCAAAGCACCTGTGGGAATAGCGTCAACGGTGAGCTTTTCAGAGTCCTCACCCAGCTTCATGATTGAACCTTTACCGAACTTCTGTTGAATTTGATCGGTAGTAATCTTGAGCAGTTGTTCTTTGTCGGAATTCATCGGTATCCTTCCTTTTCTCATGTTCAATGCAATTATACGAACATTTGTTTGTTAGTCAAGCAAGAACTTGAACAATGAGAAAGATTAGACCCTGTTTCTAACAAAAACCTATCAAAACGGCTTAAAACGCTATCAAAAAGTTGACAAAAAGCTACAAAGCGCCAATGGCGCACCTAGAGAGTGCAAAAAGAGGGATGCAACAACAATCGCATCCCTCGAACATCTACAAAGCGTCAATCGTATTCCGGAAAAGAAGCAACGCTGCAGCAGTTGTTTTCATGCGCACCTGTTGCCTATCACCCATAAATACAAACTTGCGCGCACAAGTGCCTTGCGCAGAGGAAACTGCCGTCCATACTGTTCCAACGGGCTTCCCTGGTTCTTCCCCGCCAGGCCCTGCAATACCCGTGACCGAAACAACAATGCTGCAAGCAAGTGCTTCTCGGGCACCTTCAGCCATCTCGCGGGCGGTCCATTCATTGACGGCCCCTTCGTCGTCAAGACGCTGCTCTTCAACGCCAAGAACATGCGCTTTTACTGAAAATGCATAGCTTGCCACGCCCCCGAAAAACGTGTCGCTGCTCCCAGGAACTGCTGTCAAAGCCGCAGAGATCATGCCTCCCGTAAGCGATTCGGCGCTTCCCAGGGAAAGCCCTTTCTCGCGCGCTTTTGACAACGTATCACTCGCCAGTTGATACAAAGACGCTTCGTCAATCAACGGTAAATCGATGTCATTGTCAGAAAGCGCAAGCGCATGTCGCGAGTCGGTATCCTCATCGTCGGTGTTTTCATGAGAATCGTCATCGAAAGCGCTCTTGCTCTTCATAAAATAGTCAATCATGGAGAGGATGGTCAGAACCAGGGAGACAACAAGAACAATCCAAGCAAGCACAAAAATGGGTTCAGCGAATTGCTCACCCAAAACAGCAGGCAAGGCATCAATCAGAATAAACAGAACAATAGCGATCATCTGCGTTACGGTTTTTGCTTTACCGTACCACGAAGCTGCAATGACTAGTCCTTTTGCTGCCGCCATCATGCGAAGGCCCGAAACCAGGAACTCGCGGAACAGCACAATCAGGGGAACCCATGCTGGAAGTTGACCCGTTTGCACCATTACCAAAAACACTGCAATGACCAGCAGTTTATCCGCGAGAGGGTCCATAAACTTACCGAACGTTGTTACCTCGTTGCGGCTACGCGCCAAATAACCATCCAGGAAGTCAGAAAAGGAGAGCAGCAAAAACAGCGCCGCGCAGACCCAGGGTTTAATCGATGAGGCAAGTAGAGCACCGCCAAAAAAATCGTCCCAAGGCGCAAGCATTGCCAGCACCAGGAAGGGAACACCAATAATACGAATGACCGTTACGGTGTTCGCTGGCGTCCAGGTAGTAGCAGCGGCGGATTTACTCATTGACTTGTTCCCCCTCCATCTCATAGAGAAGTGTGTCGGTGATAGAAACGGAAACAATCGAGCCAATCTCGGCATCTTCAATATACACAACGCCATCCACTTCGGGCGCTTGGCACATTGCGCGACCGAAAAGCTGCCCATCTTCTTCAACGCCTTCAACAAGCACATCCATGGTTTTGCCGCAGCGTTGCGCAACGCGCGGAATACATACCGCATCCGCTAAATCGCGTAAACGCTGAGCACGATCGGCTTTCTCGTCTTCATCGATCTGATCGGGCAATTCTGCTGCGCGCGTGCCATCTTCGCGTGAATACGCAAATACACCCACGTAATCGAAATAGCCCTCGTCAACAAAATCGCACAATGATTCGAATTGCTCATCCGTTTCACCTGGGAAGCCCGCAATGAGCGTCGTTCGCAGGGTAATGTCGGGAATAACGTTTTTAATGCGTTCAACCAGATGCGCAAACTGCTCAGCATCGCCTTTTCTGTTCATTGCATGCAATAGCTCAGGGTCAACATGCTGAAGCGGAATGTCCAGATACGAGCAAATATTATCATTGCGCGCTATAACGTCCAGAAGCTCATCGGTAATGCCTTCGGGCTGCAAGTACATCACGCGAAACCACGTTTCAGGATACTGAACAGCCAATTCGTTCATAAGCCATGCAAGGGTTTTCGGTTCGTCGAAATCATTGCCCCAGCGACCCGTGTCCTGCGCGATAAGAACGATTTCTTTTGCACCACGCGCTTTTGCCGTTTCGACATCATTCTGAATCTGCTCAAAAGCGAACGAATGATATCTGCCGCGAATGTAAGGAATGGTGCAGTACGAACAGAAGCGATCGCACCCATCCGAAATTTTCACATATTGGCTTACCGAATGGCAAAGCCCCTCTTCGTCGCTACAATCGCTAGTGCAAAGACCAGAGGGCGCCCCGATAAGAGCCTGCAGAAGCTCAACGATGTTCTTTTCTTCAGCGCAGGGCAAGAAAGCATCGGCTTCTGTAAGTTCGCCTTCAAGGTCCGCCCCATAGCGCGCCGGCATGCAGCCAGCCACAATCAGCTTTGCAGAACCCTTTTCCAGCGCAGGAAGTCCTGCCAACTCAAAAATGGAATCAAGGCTTTCCTCTGTTGCGCTTTGAATGAACGTGCAGGTGTTGACAACAATCGCTTGTGCGCACTCGGGGTCATCGACAATTGAGTAACCCGCGTCCAAAACGCGCTCTTTCATGTTGTTGGTGTCAACTTCGTTTTTCGCGCATCCAAGTGTTACGAATGCGACAGCGGAATTGCAGTTGTTGTTCATCCTTGAGCCCTTTTACCTGTATTGAATCATGCATTTCTTCACCCGCGAAGATAAACCTCGCAGGTAAAAGTGATTATCGATAATTCGTGTATTGTAGCGGTTGACCGTAGTCCTGCGTCTTCAGGAACGCGATAACTTCCTGTAATGCGTCGCGAGAGGCGGAAGAAACACGCAGCTTATCGCCTTCGATTTGAACCTTTACTTTGATTTTCGTGCCTTTAATGTCCTTATTTATCTTGCCGGCCGTTTCTTTGTCAATGCCCTCGACAATCTGACCAACAATGCGCACGCTTTGTCCCGTTGCGGCAATAGGTTTCCCCCACTTCAACGCAGTAAGTTCAATTCCGCGCTTGATGATCTTCGTATTAATGATGTCGATTACCTGCTTTGCAACGAAATCGGCGGGTGCAGCCACCGTAAGCGTCTTCGCGGTTTTATCCAAATCGATAGTGGCGCCCGAGTCCTTCAGGTCGTAACGCTGAACGAGTTCGCGTTTTGCCTGCTGGAATGCGTTATCCACTTCCTGCATGTCAACAGACGAAACGACGTCAAAACTTGATTCCTTTGCCATAGTTGGCCCCTTCCCTTTAATTTATCCTACAAATATCAGTGCAGTTTTGTTACCTGCAGCCTTCGTCGGCCTACGATGCAGACGATGCGCTGCCCGAATCGCCTGTTGCTTGGCCGTTTGCTTCTTTCCATGCGGCTAGTATTTCATTAAAGTCCATATTGTAAACGTAGACGCCATCATTGTTGTCATCTTGCAGCTCAACTGTTTTGCCATCGACCTTCAGCGTAACGGCGCCGGGGCGGCTTGTCACGAACGAAAGCGTTCCCGTTACGTCGTACGTTCCGCGCTTCGGACCGGTATACGTGCCGGCAACCGTCGGCGTGCTTGAACCGTCGAAGTAGATTTCAAGATAGCAATCTTTGCCATCGGCCACTTCGTACGTAAAAACAGCCGCCGTAGGAGCAATAGGAACAACGGTCGTTTCCTTTTCAACCGTCCCCGCGGATCCTGGGTCGGTTAGACCAGAGATTGCAACCGACGAGCTGGAACTCGCAGCACTTGAAGCGCTGCCCGAAGACGAAGCGGGCTTGGAGAACAAAGAGTTCGCAGCGATAATGAGCAAGATGAGAATCGCCACAACCGCAATCAGAAGCGGTATCTTTTTTACGACCGGCTTAGCGCTGTCAATGCCGTAACTTTGAGAGCTCATGATGTTTTGACGGCTGTTCATGGCGCCAAACGATTGCTGGGTGCGGCTCTTGGGGAAACCACCCTGTTTTCTGTCCGCGTAGATCGAGTGGTTGATGTCAATCTTTTTCCGCGAAGCGAATGCACCGCCTACCGTTTCGGCGACGGTATCGGCGGCACGAGCGAAAACAGCACCGGCTGCGCCGATGACATTCGATGCTGCATGGGTATCAGTGTGCCCCTGCTCGCGGTAGCCGTTATTGCGCGCGGCATCGCGCCGAGATGTTTCGCCACGATGCCCGCGTGCATCGTAATCAGCGTTTCTCCTGTTCGGGCGATTATTCGATTGACGCGAGCGATGCGCGTCCTCGTAAGGCGCATGATTGCCGCGGGAAGCATCCTGACGATTTGCCCGCTCTCCGTTTCGCTGTTCCCTTCGCCTTCTCAAGCGCTCGCGCGCCGCATCTTGCGAATCCTCGCGGTAGATACGCTCGATATCGTCCGACGAAAAGTCACCGCCCACAGAACTCGGCAACGTGGTAGAACGGGAGCGCCTACGTGATGAAGTTCTCCCCTCAACTGCTGCAACGGCCTCCATGTAATCATCAGTCACTTTATCGGCATCCAGCCCTAAAAGGCTTGCATAAGCGTGAACCATGCCCCGCGCATAACTATGGGGCGGAATCGCTGCAAAATCCTCTTCTTCAATTGCCTGAAGAATATCGCTGCGAATGCGCAGCTTACGAGAAATGGTTCCATAGGTAAGACCGCTGCTCACGCGCGCATCGCGAAGCTGGCGGCCAAAACCTTTATTAAGAGCCATTACCTCACCCCTGTTTAATCGTTGAGCTCAAACGCCTTGAGCGTTTCCAATTCCAAAGCATCGACGAGCACTTCACGCGCTTTACTGCCGTTCTGGGGACCGACGACGCCCTTGCTTTCGAGCATATCCATGATTCGACCTGCTCGTGAATATCCTACACTGAGGCGGCGCTGTATATAGGATGTCGATGCAGTTCCCGCAGAAACAACAATTTCAGCAGCCTCCCACAAAAGCGGGTCATCGCATCCGCCGCGCCCGCCGCTACCGTCGGGTGCCGTATCCCCCAGCGACATAGTGTTGACCTGAAGGATCTCGGAGTGGTAATCGGGATCGCCCTGTTGCTTCAAGTGCTCAACAACATCGTTGATCTCGTCTTCGGAAACGTAGCAGCCCTGAATACGAAGCGGTTTCGCTAAATCGGGCTTCGAAAACAGCAGGTCACCGTTATTCGTTAAGTTTTCAGCACCCGGTGAATCCAAAATAACGCGCGAATCAATGCCCGAAGCCACGGTAAACGCAATACGAGTCGTGATATTCGACTTGATAAGACCCGTAACCACGTTTGCGGAAGGGCGCTGCGTTGCAACTATCAAATGAATACCCGCAGCGCGCGCCAGCTGAGCCAAGCGACTAATGGAAAATTCAACTTCCTTGCCAACGTTCATCATCAAGTCGGCAAGCTCGTCGATAACGATAACGATAAACGGTAGTGCGTTTTCGTTTTCAAGTTCGCCTGATTGCACTTTCGTGTTGAACTGAGCAATATTACGGGCGCCAACGGACGAAAACAGCTTCAGTCTTCGCTCCATTTCAGCAACGCCCCAGTTCAAGGCAGCAGAAGCGTCTTTAGGATCCTCCACAACAGGGATATACAGATGCGGAATGCCGTTATAGAGGCTAAATTCCACGCGCTTGGGGTCAATCAAGATCATGCGGACTTCATTTGGCGTGTTACGCATAAGCATAGACATAATGAATGAGTTGATACCCACAGATTTACCAGAGCCAGTCGTACCGCCAATCAAAACATGCGGAGCCTTTGCAAGGTCCATAACCACGTTATTGCCCTCAACATCTTTGCCCACCGCGCACTGCAGCGGACCTGCGGGAGCGCAATCCAAAACATCGCCCAGCAAAACGTTCTGGCGCACTTTATTCGGCACTTCGATTCCCACGTAATTTGTACCGGGAATGGGCGCGAAGATGCGCACACCAGGGGCAGCAAGCGCTAAGGCAATGTCGTCGCTTAAGACGGTGATGCGATTCACGCGAACGCCCGAGGGCAGCGATATCTTAAAAAGCGTTACCGTGGGACCGGCAACCCAGCCTTTAACCTCGATAGAAATACCGAAGTCTTCGAGCGTCTCGGCAAGGATCTCTGCTGTTTCCGCAAGCTCTTCATCAGATGCGCTCGAATGCGCCTGCACTTCGGAGCGACGCAAGTACTCGGTTGGCGGCAGCTCGAATCCTTCAAGAGGGGCTGGAACAGCAAGCGATTCATCAGGCTTTACCCTGTTTTTGCGTGCACTCTTTGCAGCATCTGCGCTTGCGGTATCAGTCTTTTTCTGACCAAGTTTGCGCGTGAGCGGCTTTGATTCGCCTGCCTTGATATCGGAAAGACCATCGGTATCTGACGCGCCTTTTTTGCGCAAGACACGCGTTTTTCCGCCCGTTGCGGACGTAGCAGCAAGCACACCGGCGGTAGCTCCTGCAGCTGCGCCCGCAACGACAGCATCTTCAGCCGCCGCAGAATTGGCGTTGCCGCCTCGTTTGATGAGCGTTGTTTTTTGCGCCGCATCCTTCTCTTTTTCCAGCTCAGCAATGGTGGGGTCAACCCATCCTTCGCGTTTTTTCTTCTCGAACAACGACCCCTTACCCACCAGCGACGTTGCGGGTCGATATGCTTTCTTCTGTCCAGAAGCCGGTGCCTGAAGAGCATCGACGGGAGCCAATGGCCTGGTGTAGCCTGCTGCATTCGGCGCACCCATTTTCAACGCGGCAGAAGGAAGAGCAGCTTCTTCCTCTTTCCTCCGAGCGTGTTCTTTGCGTTTTTGATCAATCTTGTTCTTGAAGTCATTCAACGAAAAACCAATGACAAAGAGCGAGACGACAATAACGCCAGCAGCTATAATCGTAGCAATAACCTGGCCAAATAATGTCAGGCCAACCCAAGCAATGCCTGCTCCAACATACCCACCCAGCGAAATGACGCTTTCTTTCTCGAACACTGTCTCGGGTCCAACAGAAACAGCGTTCGGGCTGAAAAGCGAAAGGATCGTGAGAATCGCGATAAAAATAAGCAACAAGCCCAACGCGGCGCGACTCGAAACGTGCTCGCGTTCTGATTGAATCATAAGGCTCAAACCAATCGCGGCAAGAAATACGGGAAAAACATAACAGCCCACGCCAAACGTTAGATGCAAGACATCCGATACGAACGAGGTAACGACCGCCTTCGACGGCAAAATTGCCGCAACAAGCAAGATGATAGCGAGAATGATTACGGAAATACCCAGGATGTTGCGTTTTGCCTCATCATCAAGAAAACCCTGTTCGGGCGCAGATGAATTCAGCCGACGCTTGCCGGAGTTTCGAGAAGTATTCGTTGAGGAAGAGCGCCTCTTTGTTTGAGTCTGACTAGAACGTGCCAAGCCAATCTCCTTTTATATGCTGCATTTAAATTACGTTTAAAGAGAAAGGGTGCCAAATGAGCACCCTTTATTATAGCTTATACATCCAGGATGTTGATAACAACCATCGGGCGCTGTTTTGCTCGCTCCCACAATATCGACAGAAGCGAATCTTTGCAAATCTTTGTAAGATCCTTTTTCGCTACGCCCTTGCTCAGCGCGTTGCGAATGGCGTTCGTCACTACTTTTTGCGCTTCGTCTTGCAGGTAGATATCGTCGCCGCCCGTCATGCCGCGCATGGTGATTTGCACATCGCTGACAAGTGTTGCCTTACGGAAGGAAACGGCCACAGCAACACAAGCAAAGCCCTTCGTTTGCAGCTGCACGCGCTCTTCCAGAACGGCATCGGAAGTATCGCCGACCGTCAGACCATCAACGTATACGATGCCGCTTGGCACCGACGCTCCACGCTTTACGCCCTTTGTAGTAAGTTCAAGCGTTTCGCCGTTATCCAGAATGAAGATATTGTCCTCGGGAATTCCCACCATCTTCGCAAGCTTTGAATGAGCACGAAGGTGCGTCGCTTCGCCGTGAACGGGCATGAAATACTTCGGCGCAACAATCGAAAGGACGATTTTCAGCTCTTCGGGACCAGCATGTCCCGAAACGTGCACAAGCGCTTTTGATTTATCGTACACATCCACGCCAGCACGTGACAAGTTGTTGATGATGCGCGTCACGGCTTTTTCGTTGCCGGGAACGGGCGTTGCGGAAATAATAACCGTATCACCGGGCTCAATAGAGATAGTGCGATGCTCGGAATTCGAAATACGCGCAAGCGCCGAAAGCGGCTCACCCTGGCTGCCGGTGCATAAGATAACGACTTTTTCCGAAGGTATGCTCTTCAAGTCGAAAGCATCAATCAAGTTGCCTTCCGAAATCTGCAAGTAGCCCAAGCGGCGCGCGATATCGGTGTTTTGCACCATAGAGCGACCTGTAACGACCACTTTCCGCCCGTTTTTGACCGCAGCATCGCATACTTGCTGAATACGATGAATGTGACTCGCGAACGCAGCCACAATAACGCGTCCTTCGGCGTGACGGATAAGATCCTCAAGCGTCTTGCCCACTTCGCTTTCTGACCTGGTAAAACTCTGCGTATCGGCGTTTGTGGAATCGCTCATAAGCAAGTCCACGCCCATCTGCGAGAAGCGCGCCATGGCAGCAAAATCGGTGCGAACGCCATCAACGGGCGATTGGTCAAGCTTGAAGTCGCCAGTGTGCAGAACGTTTCCTGCCGGTGTTTGCACGAAAGCGCCCACCGCACCGGGAATAGAGTGATTCACCGAGAAGAACTCAACGGTAAAGCAACCCATTTTGATTTGCTGACCTGCTTTGATTTCGACAAGCTTTGCATTCTTAATACGATGTTCTTCAAGTTTCAGCTTGATAAGCCCCAACGTCATTTTGGTAGCATAAATGGGAACCTGGCAATCCAAGTCTTTCAGCAGATACGGCAGACAGCCCGTGTGGTCTTCGTGACCATGCGTGATGAAAATACCACGGAGCTTATGCGCATTCTGCAAGACGTACGTGTAATCAGGCAGAATAAGGTCGATTCCGGGATGATCATCATCGGGGAACATCAAGCCTGCATCATCGATGATCATGTCTTGACCGCACTCGAAAACAGTCATATTACGGCCAATTACGTCCAGACCGCCTAACGGGATAACTTTAAGCTTCGCATTTGCGTTTTTGCGCGTCGCCTGGGCAGAAGCCGGCTGCGTACCCTTCATGCCCTTCCTAACGGGCTGCTGGGTAGCGGAGCTTCTTTTGACGCTCGTTACCTTTTTTCGCGTCGTTTTTTGCGAGGCAAGCGCCTCATCGATTTCGTTTTGCACTTCTGCGTTGATTTGGGCAGAAGTATGCCTGCGTTTCCGTTCGGAAACGCGAGCGCGCGAAGAAGAAGCACCTTCATCGCGCCTTGTTTTTTGTTCCATACAATATTCCTATTCTTTATTTCACAGCAGCCCCATTTTGGGGCTGCATACGTTCGTGCTCATCGACGCATTCGCCGATATATGCGAGCAAATCAATCTGCAAACCGCTCCAAAACAGATTAATCGGCCAACACACCAACTTGGCGCATAATGCGCGCAAGTTCTTCGGACTGCTCGGGCGTCGCATCGATCAAAGGCAGACGCACGCCACCAACGGGGAAACCTTCCAGCTTCAAAGCTTCTTTGACCAGAATGGGGTTCGTGGTAGCGAACAATCCCTTCATAAGCGGGCTCAATTTCTCATGGCACTCTTGAGCCTGTTCCCATTTTCCTTCAGCGCAAAGATATACCAGCTCGCGAATGCGTGCAGGTGCCACATTGCCAATAGTAGACACAACACCAACGCCGCCAAGCTTCATGATCTTCATCGTGGCGTCGTCATCGCCCGAATATACATGGAAGCCGGCAGGAGCACCATCGATGATTTCCTTGATTTGGTCGAAATCACCCGATGCTTCCTTGATACCAATAATGTTATCCACGTCGTGTGCCAAACGCAACGTTGTTTCCGCAGTCATATTAATGGCGGTGCTACCAGGGATGTTGTACAGCAAAACCGGCAATTCAACCGTTTGCGCAATTGCTTTGAAGTGGCGGTACATGCCCTCTTGCGGAGGCTTGTTATAATACGGTACCACCAACATGATACCGTCAACGCCGATTTTTTCAACTTCTTTCGCGAAATCCACTGAGTCGGCCGTGCAATTGTCGCCCGCATAGGCGATAACGGGCACACGACCTGCAACTTCATCGACAACGGCCTTGAACAGTTCGATTTTTTGCGGATAGAAAATAGTAGGAGCCTCGCCCGTAGTGGCATTGATAAGCAGCGAATCGGCGCCACCTTCAATCAGGCGATTTGCCAATTGGCGAGCACGTGGTAAATCAAGATCAAGGTTCTCATCGAAAGGCGTGACCATTGCGGGAATCAATCGACCGAAAGTAAGTTGTTCAGCCATAGTTTGCTCCTATCAACACGCAGTACGCGTATGCGTTTGCTTCGTTTGTCTTTTCTTCTACTTCAAATGCGTTTCGTTCATTATGGCAGAGCCTGGCTGGCTATACCATGAACTTCTCTAAACCAACAATCAAACCAGATTCTTGCCCAACGCTGCGAATACCCAAAAGAACGCCCGGCATATACGAAGCGGTGTCCCAAGAATCGTGCCGAATGGTAAGCGTTTGGCCAAGGGATCCGAAGATGACTTCCTGCGAAGCCACAAAACCCATGCTGCGGACCGAATGAACCGGAACGCCGCTCACCAAGGTGCCACGCGCGCCTTCCATGCCAGCAAGTTCTGTTTCCTTACCAGGGGCGGCGCTTACGCGACCGCCACGACCCTCCGAAATCAGCTTCGCGGTAGTCACAGAAGTACCGCTGGGCGCATCCTTTTTATTGCAGTGGTGGAATTCGATGATTTCTGCTTCGGGGAAATATGGAGCGGCAGCTTTTGCAAACTGCATCATAAGCACTGCACCCGTGGTGAAGTTCGGGGCATAGAAAAGACAGGTTTCTTCGGGTGCCAGATCTGCAAGTTCGGCAAGTTTTTCCTCTGAGAGACCCGTTGTTCCTACAACGCAATCGATTCCCGCCGGCAAAGCGGTGCGAAGGTTGCCCTCAACAACGCTCGGAGCAGTGAAATCAACAAGAACATCGAATTTTTCAGAAGAAATTGCCTCGGAAAGATTGGGATAAATCGGATAATCAGTTGCTTTTCCCGAAGGATCAATACCGCAAACAAGCTCCATGTCTTCCGCGCCGCGCACAGCGTTCACCACGGCGGTACCCATACGTCCGCAACATCCACAAACAGCTACTGTAATCATATCAACCCCCGCAACGAAAAATTGTTTTTATGCATTATGCATCCTGTTCATGTATTGTGGGTCAAAAAATGCCTTACAAGTACCGTCTGACACGGCGAACGCATCGCAAGCGCACCCGCATCCATAAAGTCTTCAAAAAAGTGGTTCCCCCGCACCAGGCAGGGGAACCACATGATTCGCTCACGGTTCGAGCAGAAT
Organism: uncultured Eggerthellaceae bacterium; assembly: GCA_934631995.1. Taxonomy (GTDB): domain Bacteria; phylum Actinomycetota; class Coriobacteriia; order Coriobacteriales; family Eggerthellaceae; genus CAKUOV01. The sequence goes on along the minus strand of CAKTYF010000004.1, from coordinate 15,119 downwards.
CTGCAGTGCTCGTGCACCCGATATTCGCAATCGCGGTGCAGCACTGGATTTTACTCGTGACGACGACGCGGGGTGCGGCCAGAACGTTCACCGCGGTCGCGGTCGCTGCGATGGCCATTGCGCTCCGAGCGCTCGCCACGACCAGGACGTGCATCAACCGTGCTTTCGGGCGCATCGGGCTTGTTCAAACGATCAAGGGAAATCTTTCCCGTCTTCGGATCCACCTCAATGACTTCAACCTCAACAACATCGCCCAAGTTCAGAACATCTTCAACCTTGCCTACGCGACCGTTTGCCATGCGGGAAATATGAAGCAGGCCGTCTTTGCTTGACGTAAGTTTGATGAATGCGCCGAAGTCCTTGATGCCCACAACGGTGCCCTCGTAGCGCTCGCCTACTTCAGGCTCACGAACGATGTCAAGAATCATTGCCTTTGCGGCATCGCCAGCAGGTCCTTCAACAGCAGCAATATGAATGGTGCCGTCTTCCTGAATCTCGATGGTAGCACCGGTTTCTTCTTGAATGCTGCGAACAACTTTGCCGCCCGTGCCAATCACTTCGCGAATTTTGTCAACGGGAATGTGGATGGTCTCGATACGCGGAGCGGTATCACGCAGCTGCTCACGCGGCGCAGCAATCTCGTTCAGCATGGCAGCCAAAATGAACGCACGGCCCTCTTTTGCCTGAGCAAGTGCGCGGCCAAGGATTTCCGTGGACAGACCCTTTGCTTTATTGTCCATTTGAAGCGCGGTGATGCCTTTTTCAGTACCACACACCTTGAAGTCCATGTCGCCCAAAAAGTCTTCTAGACCCTGGATGTCAGACAAGATTACAACGTCATCGCCTTCCTTGATAAGGCCCATAGCAATACCCGATACAGGGCGCTTCAGGGGAACACCAGCGTCCATCAGGGCAAGCGTAGAACCGCAGGTAGAAGCCATGGAGGAAGAACCGTTCGACTCCAAAACCTCGGAGACAACGCGAATGGAATACGGGAATTCGTCTTCGGAAGGAACCATGGGGCGCAAAGCGCGCTCTGCCAAAGCACCATGACCGATCTCGCGACGCTTGGGGGAACCCATGCGGCCAACTTCGCCCGTGCAATACGGCGGGAAGTTGTAATGATGCATGTAGCGCTTACCTTCGACCGGCTCGATGGTGTCAAGACGCTGCCATTCGTTGAGCATGCCCAACGTGCAGATGCTCATGACTTGCGTCTGGCCACGCTGGAACAAACCAGAACCGTGGACGCGCGGCAGATAACCAGGCACAATGTGCAAAGGACGAATCTCGTTCACGGCACGGCCGTCAGCGCGCTCGCCCGTCTCGATAACCATCTTGCGCATAGCACGCTTCTCAAGGCTCTTGCAGGCAGCAGCGATATCGGCACCCCAAGCAGCACGTTCCTCTTCCGAGAAGTTCTCTTCCTTGATGCGTGCTTTCAGCTCTTCGACTTTCGCAACGCGATTCAGCTTGTCGGCGTCTTTCAGAGCAGCAGCCATATCATCGTAATAGGCCTCAACGCGCTCAGCGATGCACGGGTCGGCTTCGTGAATCTTGTACTCGATAGGCGTCGGGTTCACCTTGGCAAGGAACGCAGCCTGATGCTCGCAGAATGCAGCGATGGCTTCCTGACCGAAGTTCATAGCGGCAAGCATATCCTCTTCGGTGATTTCCTCGGCACCCGCTTCAACCATAGAGATGAAGTCCTTCGTGCCAGCGATGGTCAGCTCAAGATCGGAGTTCTCCATTTCGGCGTACGTCGGGTTCACGATGAACTCGCCCGTTTCCTTGTTGCGGCCAATGCGCACGCAGGCAGCAGGACCCTCAAAAGGAGCGCCGCCCACCATCAGGGCAGCAGATGCGCCCATAACGCAGATGACATCGGGGGTGTTCTCGCGATCGCACACAAACGTCGTGGCAACAATGTGAACTTCTTGCTTGAAGCCCTCGGGGAAGCCCGTGCGAATAGGACGGTCAATCATGCGAGCCGTCAACGTGCCAAATTCAGAAGGACGAGCTTCGCGTTTCAGGTAGCCGCCCGGAATGCGGCCAACAGAGTACATCTTTTCAATGTAGTCAACGGTCAACGGGAAGAAGTCGTAGTTCTTCTCTTCGCGGGAGACAACAGAGGTCACCAAAATCGTGGTGTCACCCTGGCTTACCAGCACAGCACCCGTAGTCTGTTTTGCCAGCTCACCGGTCTCGAACTTGTACTTCTTGCCGTAAAGCTCGAACTCTTCAACAATTTTTTCCATTCTTTTCTTTCTTTCTCTTCCTGCATGCCCTATTGCACGCAAGCTTCTTCGACTGAGCAGCAACTCAAGCTACTCAGTCACGAGCAAAAGCGCCCTTGCGCTTTCGACCGCAAGCCTTTTCACTTCCGTATGAAAAGGCCCCATGCAGCGCAAGACCCGCCCGAAGGCGGGTCTTTGAACTCGAATTAGATGTTGTCGCGGATGCCCAACTTCTTGATAAGAGCACGATATGCATCGATATCCTGATCCTTGATGTGCTTCAAAAGGCCACGACGCTTACCAATGAGCATCATCAGACCACGGCGGGTGTGATTGTCCTTCTTGTGCACCTTCAGATGCTCCGTGAGGTTGCGAATACGCTCGGAAAGAATAGCAACCTGAACCTCTGCACTACCAGAGTCGTGCTCGTTCTTGCCGAATTCTTTGATGAGTTCTGCCGTACGCTCTTTGCTGATGCTGAGTTTGTCAGCCATTTCAGCCACCTTTCCGCGGATAAAACCGCTTTGCTGCGATGCTCTGCGCATCGTTTCTCTGCTCTTTGTCTCTGAGTACGTATGGCGGTGAACCAAGGCGACTAAGAAACAAGAGGCTGCGCTTTTTGCACAGCCTTTGTACAATATTCGATAAAGTTGGGAAATGCAAGGAAATTCGCTGATAAACAGGAAAATCCACAAGCCCACAAGAAACCTACGCTGCAATTCTTCGCAATTGTTGACAAAAGGTGGGGTAATTTGTCAACGACATGAAGGCGGCCCCGGGAGCAGGTCAGCCCGGGGTCGCCTTGCAGAAAGGAAGGAGTCGCCGGCCGGGCGGGCTGGAACAAACTTCCGTCCCCCGTTCCCCAGCCGGCAACAGCGGATAGGTCTCAATCAGACCGGGCCGGAAGGACAAAGCCACCCGACCCGGCAGAAAGCCTTACGCCCAAGCCCCGTAGTGCACGAAGCGCTGGATGGCGAAGGCGTCGACCGCGTCGATGGCGTCGTCGCCGTTGACGTTGGCGGCCCACAGCAAGGTCGCGCGCGTCCAGCAGGCGGGAAGCGCCAGAGCGGCGTAGCCCTCGCCGTAGCGGCCGATCGCCATGTCGTAGACGACCTGGGCGTCAACGATGTTCACGCGGCCGTTGCCGTTCGCATCTCCCAGCGTGGCATCCGCCAGCACGTCGATCGCGGCGACGCCGCCCACGGTCGCGGCATAGTCGAGCGAGTCGCCCGCGATGGCGGCCGTGGCGTCCTTCACGCCGATGGTCGCGGCGTCCGCGGCCTTCAAGGCCTTGAGCGTGGCGGTGGCGACCACGATGCCGCCCTGGGCAGTGGCGTCGGCCTCGTTGCCGTAGAAGCTGAACATCGCTTCCGCAGCACCCTCGGCCGGCAGGAACGACGCGCCCTCGGACAGGCCCGCGCCGCGCGCCACGCTCACGAGCTCGAACACGGCCGGATCGAAGTCCAGCGCGCCGGACAGGGCCGCAACGCCGTAGTTCGCGGCAACGGAGACATTCACCGTCACGGTGTCGCCCGTCTTCACAGCAGCGGGAACAACACCAGAACCGTCGGCCGCGACGGCCGTGGACACCTCGAACGCCGGGGCGATCATCTTGCACAGCTTATCGGCGTCGGCGCCCAGCGGGTCGTCGGTGCGGTTGCAGTCCTTTCGCGTGATGCCGCCGATACCGGGCAGCTCCTTGGAGGTGTCCATGTACGTGGCGCCGCTTTCGGTTTCGTGCGTTTCGCAGCTGGTATCGACGTACTTCACGAAGCCGATGCCGCGGCTGGCGCCGCAGTTATAGGCGAACGTGTTGTCGTGGATGTCGTCGGATTTGTTCAAGCTGGCGTAGCGGCCGATGATGCCGCCTACGTAGCCGTCCGCGTTGGTGACGCTCACGTGGCCGCCAAAGAAGTTGTCGCAGATGGTCCAGCAAGCGGTGCCCCATCCCTGGACGACCCTCGGGTCGCCGCCGGTGATGCCGCCCACGCAGTCGCTGCCCGCTACCGTGCCGGTGCAGGTGTTGCCCACGATGATGGGCTTAAGGCCGTTGGGCGCCGCGCCGCCCGGGTAGCCGCCGCCCACGATGCCGCCGGCGTACTTGCCGGATGCCTGCACCGTACTGTCGAACGCGCAGTCGCGCACCTCGACCTGGCCCATGGCGTTGTCGCGGGTGCCGATGATGCCGCCCACGTAGTTTGTGCCCTTCACGGTGGCATGGCTTGTGCAGTTCTCGACGGTGCCCTGCATGCGGCCCGCGATGGAGCCCACCATGGACTGGTCGCCGTCGCAGCCAACGGTCACGCCTTCCTCGATGGTGCAGTTGCGGATAGACGCCACGAAGCCTGCCGAGCAGCCGGCGAAGCCGTTCGTGGTAACGTTCGCGCCCAAAAGACCCGACTTCGTGATGTTCGTGCCGGCTTTGATGGTCACGTTGTCAACGACGATGGAAGAACCGGAAAGCCCAACGCCCTCCAGGTTGTTCACCAATCCGTTGCCCACGATGCGCTCGCCGTAGATGGAAAGGTCGCGCACAGTCGCACCCTTCACGTAGCCGATGAGCGGCTTACCGCCCGCAGGCACCGTGACAGTATGGCCGTTGCCCAGGAACGTGCCCGAGAACGGCCAGAGGTTCTTTCCATTTTGGATATTGATGGTGCCGTCAGGCGTAACGCCCATGGGCTTCCAATCAGTAGGCAGCTCCACATCAGTTTCTAGACTAATAAACTGCCCTTCGAACGAAATGCCCGAATTTACGAATCCGCCCAGCGCGGATATGTCACTTTGACTGGAAATAAGCCAAGGATGCTCCTGGGATCCGTCGCCTCCGAACGCGTCGGCAGGGGTGTATTCCTTCACTTCCACGATAGCCGTGTCGGAGCACACCTCGGACACAACGCCGTCTTTGATGGTGCGCACCACGCAGTAGTATCCCGTCTCGCCAAGAAGCGACATGTCGGCAGAGGCCTGGGGGGATGTCTCGACCGTCATGCGCGTGTCAACGCCGTCGCGCACCTTGTGCCACTGGTACTGCACGATGGCGCCCTCATCGACGTGCGCCTCCACAGACAGCGTCGGGTCGCCGATGCCCCGGAAGACGCTCTTGCCCTCGGGCTGCTTCACGATGGTCGCGGGAGCGCCCACGCCCGTGCCGTCGGCGTTGAAGAACACCTTCGTGCCGTTCTTCTCGAGGGCCGCCTTCGCGTAATCGGTCGCTGCGGCATCCCATTGCTCCTTGGTGCCGCCGAACAAGATGATCTCGGCCTTCTGAGAAACGTTGTACCGCTCAAGCGTCGCAGGCAGCACCAAAACGCGAATGTTGCTGTTCCCGAAGAGCTCATTGATCGTCTTCGCGCCAGGAAGGCGAACGTAGGATACCTGCTCAAGGTCGCCCATGAACATATGGTAGGGATAATCCTTCACGGACGAGGGGAGCACCAGCTTGTCCAGGCTCGTCATGCCGAAGAACTGGGTGGTGGTTCCCCCGTCCGCGGCGGGGGTTGAGTCCAATGCGCCCAGACCCTCGGGCAGAACAAGCTCCGGAAGCGACGAGCAATTCAGGAACATGTCGTTGTACGCGGGCATGTTCTGCGGCAGGCGCACCGAGTTCAGGGACGTGCAATCCTGGAAGATGCCGTTGCCGTACGATGCCCCCTCCGCATCGGCCAGGTCGTCCATGACGAGCGTCTTGAGGCCCGTGCAGCTGCCGAAGGCATTTCCGTCGATAACCTTCACCGTGCCGGGGATGCGCAGGCTCTCGATGCCCGCGCACTGAGAGAACGCGCCGGCGCCGATCGATTGGAGGGACGCGGGGAACTCCACGCCCGTGATGCCGGTGCAGCCCCAGAACGCGCCAGAGCCGATGGATTTCAGCGTAGAGGGAAGCTTCAAGCCCGTAATGGCGGTGATGCCCTTGAAAGCGTTATCCGCTATCTCCTCGATGCCTTCGGGGATATCGAGCTGCCCCGACACGCCAGGCTTGCAGACATAGCTTATCTCGTTTCCGTTCTTGAGCAGCATGCCGTTATCGAACGAGAAGATGCCGCCCTCGGCGCAGTTTATCGTTGCCAGGCTGTCGCAATCCCGGAATGCCAGGCGGTGGATGGTTTTCAGCGTGCTGGGAAGCGACACCTCGCGAAGGCTGGTGCAGCCCCAGAAGAGATTCATGGGAAGGTCAGTCACGCCCTTGCGGATGACTGCGGTCTCCAGGCTCTTGCAGTCGCGGAACATCGTCATCATGGTAAGCTTGCCGGCGCTGCCGCCAACTGTGACGCTTTTGATGCCCGATTTCATGAACGGGCCTGAACCATAGCTTGCAACCGATGCGGGAACCACGATGGACTCAAGCGAAGAGGTCTCCCTGAACGCCATCTGCCCCACTTTCGTTATACCCTCGGGAAGCGTTGCGCTTTTCAGGTTGGCGTAGCCGTCGAACGCAAGGTTACCGATAGTCGTTACGCCCTGGTTCACCACCACAGAGGTGATGTCGGTTTTGTGGGCATCCCACGGCGCGGGGGCCTTCGTGGTGTAGTTCGGCATGGCGCCGTCCGTGCCCTCAACGACGGAGATCTCCAGCAAGCCGTCGCTGTAGAACTTCCATTCGGTATTGCCGCTGGCGCCGGAATCCACCAGCTCGGGGGCGGCAGGGGTTCCCACCTTCACGGTGAACGTGTAAGCCACAGCGTCGGCGGCGTCGTTCTCGGCGTCCATGTCCGCATAGCCGCTCTTCACGGTGATGGTCGCGCCGTCGGTCACCGGAACATCCGCCGTGCGCTTGTACGGGGTATCGCCCGCGAACGTGCGCACCTGGTATTTCTTGTTTGCGGCGGTGGGCGCCACCTTCACCGATGCGGTGCCCTCGGGCACGGTCAGGGTGTAGCTGTAGGCGTCCCTGGCGAAGCTCTTATCCAGCGTGCCGGCGGAAAACGCGATGCCCGCAAGCGCCCGGTCCGTGTTGTTGGGGTTGCCCAAATCGTACATGGTGCAGGTGTACATCACGCGGATCTCGTCGCCGGCGGCAAGCTTTCCGTTTGCCACCGAGTAGGAGGAGAAGCCCTTGTTGGTGAACCAGTCGTTCAAGGTGCCCATCCAGCCGGAGTAGCCCTTGCCATCCGGGTCGTGGTCGTCGCCGTCGTGCTCGGCCAGGCCCTCGATCTCGCTGATGTAGCCGTTGTCGGCGCCCACCTGCGTCTTGCCCGCGCCCTCGATGGCGGCCTTGACGCAGCTCATCATGGTGGAGTCCGCGGATAGCGGCACGGTGGCATCCACGAGCGTGCCCGTCCACGCCGCGTCGGGCGCGGGGCAGGTGGTGTTCTCCACGATTACGTGGACGCTACCCAGGTCTGCTGCGGGCTCGTCGGCTGCGGCCGCACCCGGCAGCACCGGCAGCAGGCCCGCCGCAAGCACGAGCGACAGGAACACGTTCAGCGCGCCGCGCATGCGTTTCTTCTCTTTCTGCATTTTCTGCATTTCCCTTCCTTTCGTTTCCTTGTCCCTTGCTTTCTTGCGCCCCGCCTATGCGGCGCGCGTCCTTTGTGCGTGCCCGTTGTGAGCCGCACACCTTTGCGCACCCCGTTTATGCAGCGCGCTTTCGCGCGAGCGACATTATTGCGTTGTGCGCATTCCCCACACCGAAAAGAAATGGAAAACGCCAGCGGCCCCGGAATGGGATCGCTGGCGGGCCCCCCGGTGCTGGCGGTTCTCGCCCGCGCCGACGGAAACGGAGGTCCGACTTGTCCGCCTCCCTCCCCGCGTTCAAGGGAGGGGCGGCATCACGGTGACCGGCTCGCGGGGCTTCCCACCCCATTCATCCAACCCGAGCGAAGCTCTTTCCGCCCGGGCGCCCGACGGAGCAGCTCTCTATTCGGTTGTGTGCTTCTAGTATGGCATCGAGTCGGGGGGGGGGTCAAGCCCCCCGCGGCGATAGCGCGCCTTCCGTTACTCCCCCGTCCTCTCGGCGGCCCTTCGTAACCCGTTTCGTGTTAAAAAGTGACGGGGACTTTTTCACATTCATTGCTGCACACGAACGCAAAGGCGGCTCCAACATTGCCGCGTGCATCTGCAACGTGCTGCTCTACCTTGCTTCCAACGACGAGCGCTCGTAACGGCGATTGTTGACAAATTACCCCACCTTTTGTCAACAATTCAGCACCCCTCAACGAGAGAGGACCTTCCCCGATATGAACTCCTTTTATTGCCGAGTCGCCTCGATGGGCCCAGCGAATCGCCCTGGATAAAACGCACAAGCGAAGGCCATCTTGTCGGAAATCGGGCGCGAATGCGCCCTAATCGACGGTACGGGGCGGATTGAAGACGCGCGCACGATATCTTGGAGCCCTTCAGGTCCACTGCATACAGCAAAATCCCAGGTCGCAAGAACCCCCTGGCAGTCTCAAACGCGCCAACCTCTTCCGCACCTGCCCCGCACCGTCAATCCGCGCATATTTGGGCGAAAAAAAACGACAACATGCCGCTGGGGAACCCAAAAGAGACGCCTAAACCAAGAGTCAACGCGCCGCGAGCCCAATTGCGCGCACCGAACTCCCGACACACAGACCCTCAAGGGGCGCCCGCCGACAAGGGCCGAGCCGAACTGCGACGCTTTGGATAAGTTGAGCGAGTTGCGGGTACAGTGAAGCATTATCCAAACGGAGTCGTGAGGCGAGCCCTTGCCGGCAGACGCCCTGAATTGCATCGTACGATTGGCTGACTGGAAGCAAAATGTGAAAAAGACCCCGTCACTTTTTCACATTGCATACCGCAGCAAGGCGAAAATCCAAGACATGAAGGGCGCCTCGGGTTCTCAAGCACTCAATTTGTTGACAAAAGGTGGGGTAATTTGTCAACAAAAGGACCGCTCGGGAGCGGGTCCTCCGTTCCAAAACGTTACCAGTTGTGGCGGCGGCGCACCGTGCGTGTTGTCATGTTGCGTCTATCAGCCGCGCTGCGTGACGAGAAGCGATTCGCTGACCCCGAAGTGCTTGACGGCGAATTCAGCGGCTTGCGCGCAAACGAATTATGCCCCACGGCAGGCGAGCTGTTCTTCGACTTGGCGCCCGCCTGACCCGAAGATGCCCGCGAAGCACTTGCCGTCTTTGCAGCACCAGCTTTTGACGCAGAAGATGTCGCCGCGCGCGCAGATGCAGCCACCGTTCGCGTTGAGCCCGCCTTCGCAGCGCCATCCCCTTCTTCCAGTTCAAGGCTTTCAAGAAACGCGCTCAAGACACCAAGCGGCGTATCTTCACCTTCCAACTTAAAGTATTTCATGGGCACCTCAAGGCGGTTTTACTGCGGCGTGTAGCGTCCGCCCTCGCGGCGCAGCTCGATTGACTTTTCACGCGAAATGGCGATGGGCTCAACAACAACTTTGCCACCCACCACGACAACGCTTTTGATGCCATGCTCGTTGCAGTACGCCTTCAGGTGCGTCTTAAGGAACAGATTGCGTGCTTCAACAGGCATTTCGGGATGCTTCTTCTGCATGTCCTCCAAAAGCGCGTCGGCCTGCTCGACCGTTTCCGCGCTGGCAATGCGGCGATACCACAAAACGCGCTCGTCCACGTCGGGCAAATAATCGTCCCCCAGGTACGTGCGCCCAGGAACGTTCACCGTAATATCGGAAAGCGCCGGCGGTAAGATAGCGTCTCCCCCTTCGGCAGCAAGACCCTTGCGCACATCTTGCACCGCTTGACCAAGCATTTGGGCGAACAAGTCGAAGCCAACCGCACTCATCTGCCCGCTTTGCTCGGCGCCTAAAATATCACCGGCACCGCGAATCTCCAGGTCGCGCATGGCAATGCGCATGCCGCTTCCCAATTCTTGATGCTCATTGATGGCAAGCAAACGCGCCGTGGCTTCTTCGGTAAGCACCACTTTCTCGGGATACATGAAATACGCATATGCTTGGGTGCTCGAACGCCCCACGCGGCCTTTCAGCTGGTACATCTGCGCCAAGCCAAGACGCTGGGAATCCTCGATAATAAGCGTGTTCGTGTGCGGATTATCAATGCCGCTTTCAATAATGGTCGTGGCAACCAGAACATCCAACTCGCCCGCCGCGAACTCTTCCATCACGTTCTCAAGCTGCTCTTTTGTCATTTTTCCATGCGCAACGCCCACACGCGCCTCGCCTGCCGCCAACTGCACACGTTCAACGGCATCGTCGATGGTGCGCACGCGGTTCGAAACGTAATACACCTGTCCCCCGCGCGCCAGCTCGTGGCGAATGGCGCCCGAAACGATATCGGGATCCCAGGCGCCCACGTGTACTTTTACCGGACGACGATCGTCGGGCGGCGTCAAAATAACGCTCATATCGCGCACGCCGCTCATCGACATCTGCATGGTACGCGGGATAGGCGTGGCGGAAAGCGTGAGCACATCAACCGATTCGCGCAAATTCTTGAACTGTTCCTTGTGGCCCACGCCAAAGCGCTGCTCTTCATCAATGATGACAAGGCCCAGATCATGCGGGTTCACGTCGCGCGAAAGCAAGCGATGCGTGCCCACCAGGACCTCAACGGAGCCATCCGCGAATCCCTTGAGCGCTTCTTGCTGCTGCGCCGCCGTGCGAAAACGCGAAAGCACTTCTACCTGAACCCCAAACGGCTCAAAGCGTTCCTTGAAATTCGTGTAGTGCTGCTGCGCCAAAATGGTAGTCGGACACAACACCATAACCTGTTTTTTATCTTGCGTTGCCTTGAACGCTGCGCGCAACGCGACTTCCGTTTTGCCGAAACCAACATCACCGCAGATCAGGCGGTCCATAGGCCGTGCGCTCATCATATCGGCCTTTACATCGGAAATGGCACTCAGCTGATCAGGCGTTTCCGCATACGGGAAGGCCGCCTCCATCTCGCGCTGCCAGGGCGTATCTTCGCTAAAACGAAAGCCCTGCACCGCACAACGACGCGCATAGACGTCCACCAAGTCAAACGCGAGTTTCTTTGTTGCCTTGCTTGCTTTGCGCAACGCACGAGACCAGTCCGACGTGTTCAAGCGCGTTAAGCGCGGCGGCGACCCTTCTGGTCCCACATAGCGCGTCACGCGGTCAAGCTGCTCAACGGGAACAAACAAGCGGTCCCCTTCTGCGTATTCCAGAAGAAGGTAGTCACGCACGCTTCCATCAATTTCCTGGCGGGTGAGCTCGCGGAAAAGCGCCACGCCGTGAACGGCATGCACGACGTAATCGCCCGGCTTATAGGGAAACGTGATTTCCGTGATGTCAATCTTGCGCCCCGATGAACTTGCCGCGCGCGCACCCTGCGTGTCAGCAATGGACACGAGCGCGAGTTTCGCCTTGGGAAACACCATTCCCAGGGCAACATCGGCATCCACCACGTTTACCACACCCGAACGCAATCGACGACGCGCTTGTTCTCCGTTCTCGTCTTGCCACTGCAAAACTTCTTGGATAGGAAGCCCTTCATCGGCGAATTCAAGCTCAAGCTCCTTGCGCACCTGCGCATTCGCCGCCGCGAACACCACCATATAATCTGTTTCTAAGAACGTGCGCAAACGACCGATAAGGCGCCCGCCTTTGCCCGCAACATCGGTGCGCTTGACGGGCAGCTCGTCATCAACCGTCTTGCCAACCCCCATAAGCGATAGATACGTGGCGCGCACACCTCCACCGAAATTCAGCTGCGTGGGCGGCGCATACAGCCGCTCGGGCGCAACACCGCATCCCTCGACATGAGCACACGCTTCATCGAACGCATGGCTTGCATCATCGAACAGCGATTTCGGTTCTATCAGGGTGGTCAGCGTTTGCGGCGCCGCATAATCGCCCAGTGTTGCCGCTGCGTCGTAGAGAAACGGCAGCAGCAAATCGGATTGCGGAAAGCGAATACCGCCATCCGCTGCATCCAGGCACTCCAGCAGCGCGCGCATGACCGCACTCGTATGCGCTTGCGCCTCAAGCGTTTTGCGCGCACGACGATACGCCGCAGCTGTTGCCGCGTATTCCACCACGGGGAAAATCTCAACCTGCTGCAAGGGGGCAATCGTTTGCCCTGTTGCGGGAACAATGCGGCGAATCTCGTCGATTTCGTCACCGAAGAAGTCCACGCGCACGGGGTACGATAAATTGCCGGGATATATATCAATCGTACCGCCATGCGCCGCGAACGTTCCCGGACCTTCAAGCTTGTCACCTGCGTTTTCGTAACCAAAACGCACCAGGTAGCGCGAAAGGTCCTCGAAACTTTCCAAACCGGAAACGGCACCTTCCGACAAATCATCACCACAGCGCAGCACCAACGGGTCGCATGCGCACGCGTCAACCGGCGGAAGAAGGCGCACCAGCGAGCGCGCCGACGCAACAACAACGCATTGCTTGCCCGAGCGCAGCGCATAAGCCGCTTCCATGCGACGTGCCGCCAGAACGGGATCGGGCATTTTGCTCGAATTCGGATAATCGCACCGCTCAAAGAACCGCAGCACGTTATCTTCGCCCAGATACGTGGCAACCGAGCGCGCGAAACCCATAGCGGCGTCTTCACCTGCAACAACAACGAGCGTTGTCTGCGGCGCACGGCAAAACTGCATGGCAACCATTAGCGGACGCGCAGAAGAAGCAACCCCCAGCGTGGCATCTTGCGCCGCATCAAGCTTGTCCCAAAACTTCTTTACCGCTTCGGTACGTTCGAATCGAAATGTAAGCGAATCAATAAGCACGCAAAACCCTTCCTTGTTGCCTTTTTCAATGGAGACCCAATCAAAGATAACCGCAATTGCCTTGCGAAAATCTACCAACTGACAATCAACGCGAAAACGTCTCCAAATGCGAATAGCCGCAAATTTCTTGCGGCACTCGATGATGTTTGGCGATATTCTATCAAATGCAAAAACTCAAAGAGCGCGAAAACGACCATGCACAGCAAGAACGCAACGGAGGAGCCCATGGCACGCGAGTCGAAAGCAAAAAAGAAACAACGAGCCGAAGCCGTCTACGAAGAGATGGCAACGCTTTACGCAAGCGCTCCATGCGCCTTGCATTTCGATGGCGACCCGTTTCGCCTGACCATCGCCACGCTGCTCTCTGCGCAAACAACCGACAAGAACGTAAACAAGGTAACGCCCGTGCTGTGGCAACACTATCCCACTGTTGCCGATTTAGCAGCAGCAAATCCCGGCGACGTAGAAGAAATAATTCATTCCCTGGGCTTTTTCCGCAGCAAAGCCGCGAATTGCATCAAGTGCGCGCAAGGCGTTATCGACCTGTACGATGGCGCCGTTCCGCAGACCATCGCCGAGCTTACGAAGTTGCCAGGCGTTGGCCGGAAAACAGCAAATGTCGTTTTGGCGGAAGCGTTCGATATTGCCGAAGGAATCGCTGTGGACACCCATGTGTACCGCATTGCGCGCATCCTGGATTTTTCAAAAGGCGAAACACCTGATCAAGTTGAAAAAGACTTGTGCGCCCTATACCCGAAAGATCATTGGGTAAACATCAATCGTCGCTGGGTGTTGTTCGGCCGCGAAATTTGCATTGCACGGCGCCCCCGCTGCGCCGATTGTCCCCTCGCCCAAAAGGGACTGTGCCCCGAAATGCTTTAAGCCGCGAAGAAGCGCAGCTGTGCGGTGCGCTGGGTGCAGCGCTGTTCGCGTACGAAGAGATGCCGCTACGCAAGTAAGCCTTCAACTAGAATCTTCACACCAATGCCAATAAGCACAACACCGCCCACAATCTGAGCAGGTCGCTCATAGCGGTTTCCGAAAGCATGACCTACCGCCACGCCGGCAAGCGAGAGCATAAACGTGGTAACACCAATGATGCTCACCGAAGACACGATGTCCGCCTGCAGAAACGCAAACGTTATGCCAACAGCCAATGCGTCGATGCTTGTCGCAATAGCCAGCAGGAACAATTCCCTCAAGTCAAGTTTGAAACTGTTGCCCGTCTCCTTTTCGCCGTCTTCTGCGTCATGGAACACATCCCAGAGCATCTTCCCGCCGATAAAAGCCAGAAGCGCAAAAGCAATCCAGTGGGATACCGAGGTCACAAAGCCGGCAAACTGCGTGCCCAGTGCCCAACCTAAAGCGGGCATGAGCGCCTGAAACACCCCGAAAAACAGCGCAATCACCAGTGCTTGCTTCATATTCAGGCGCGGCATGGCTAAGCCCTTGCACACGGCAACGGCAAAAGTATCCATCGACAGCCCTACGCCGATGAGCAGCAAATCAACTAATCCCACGAACAACGCCTCTCACCTTGCCGATTCCACCGCGCAGAAAAGCACGCGACCTTGATACCCCTATGGGACACCCCTACGGGACACCGCTACGGAATCAACCGGCCATCTTCCCTGTTGAAAAATCCCTCTTTTTGCAAATCGGCCAAAAGTTCCTCAAAATAATCTTGCGTCACACCATCACGCCCAGCGCTGCGCTCAAAATCATTCAAATCCTCAAATACTTGCTCTACGCTAATACCGGGCGCCGCCAGAACAAGCCGCACTATCTCTGCGCGTTTCTGCCGCCGCGAACCTTCGAATTTACTTTGGCGCGTATATTCCTTGCTGCGCCGACTGGGATTCACGGTGGTCCGTTTCAAATACGCCCCGTAATCGAGCAGCGCGTAATACCAGCCGCGCACGTTTTCATGCGGACAGGCCTCTTGCACTAAAGGCGCAATCTGCTTATCGGAAACATCGCATTGACCAGGGAAAAGTTCATGCAGAAACGCAGTGCGCACGTTTGTTTCCAAATATACCCCTGGCGCATCGAACGAAAACGCACGCACACCTGCCGCCGTTGCCGGCCCAATACCAGGAAGCGCCAGCAGCGCGTCAAGCTCGCGGGGAATGGTTCCGCCGTACTGCGCAGCGCATTCATCGGCACAGCGCTTCAACGCCAAGGCGCGGCGGTTATACCCCATGC
>CAKTYF010000003.1 GCA_934631995.1 uncultured Eggerthellaceae bacterium | reverse complement strand
GGGGTCGGCGTCAGCATTGCCATGCAAGGGGGAAATCAATCGAAAAATCGGTTGACAAAACTATAGGAACACCCCCCGAGTGGTTTACGCAAGAGGGGTACCCGGATTCGTGACCTTATAGGCCGCCATGTCAATTCGCTGTCTTGTTCATGTCGCCAAACTACCCTAGCAGCGCTGTTGACAAACTTCCCTGGCGGCGCTGTTGACGGCCACCCCGTTTGTTGACAAATTACCCCACCTTTTGTCAACAATTTCCAACAACGCTGCCAACGAAAAAATCCGAGGACAAACAGCGCCTCGGATTTTTTTGTTGACAAAAGGTGGGGTAATTTGACAACAACAAAAGCGAAGGCGACCCCAGGAGCAGGGCAGCCCAGAGTCGCCTTGGAAAAGGAAGAGATCGCTGGCCGAGCGAGATGGAACAAACCTCCGTCCCCTGCTTCCCCTGTTTCATAAGAACAGCGCGGCGAAACACATCCGCCGGCAAGGGCGCTATCCCGCCAGCCGCCACCTTCGCAACCCTTTCTTCTCCTGACGAACATCGAGTTGCAGGTCATCTTGTCGGAAATCGGGCGCAGATACGCAAAATATTCCTGTTCGGGGTAAGTCGAGGACGCAAACGACGCGCTGCACCAGCCGCTCCACCGCTTTTGATCCGCATAAACCCCGCAAACCCCAGGTCGCAGATTTCAGCCCAAAACAAAGACGGCATCGCGCGCCACCAAACCTACCCCGAACCGTAATATTTTGCACATTGGGGCGAATTTTTCGACAACATGAACTTGACGGCGGATACCGAAGGAGAAAACGTGGGGGAAACGAAGTGATTCCCTCAGCGCACAAATAATACTGCGACCACCTTGTTCCATTAGGCATTATGCCCTTGAACTCAGATGAGGTGCTAAAAGCACCGTTACGGGGACATAAGAAAAGGGACTCGCTCCCAAACGGAAGCGAGTCCCTTACGTGCGGCGAAGCTGAGAGCAAGGTCGAGATACCCGCCCTAGGCGGCGAATTTATTCGTCTTCTTCAAGAGCTTCGGCGATCTCATCCGTCATTTCCATGGTGTGGTATACATTCTGCAGGTCCTCGAGCTCTTCAAGCTTATCGAACAAGCGCATAACCTTCTTTGCATCAACAACGGAAACAGCAGTCGTGGTCTGGGGAACCATGATAAGCTCGGCACCTTTGGTCTCGATACCCTGCTCTTCCAGCGCGTTCTTCACGGCCATCAGGTCAGAAGGAGCAGTGGTCACGATCCACTGATCGTCGCTGTCTTCGTATTCGTCTCCGCCGGCTTCCATAACGGCCATCATGAATTCGTCCTCGTCAACAGCATTGGGACGATCCGCCACTTTCTTGCCGTCGCCTTCGATGACCTTTTCCACCATGATCTGACCTTTGCGCTCAAACATGTAGGAAACGGAGCCGGAAGTGCCCAGCGAGCCGCCTGCATGAGAGAATGCGGAACGAACATCGGCAGCCGTGCGGTTGCGGTTGTCGGTCAGCGCCTCGCACAGGAACGCAACGCCAGCCGGACCGTAACCTTCGTACACGACGGTTTCGTAATTAGCGGCGTCTTTACCAGCGCCAAAAGCCTTGTCGATTGCGGTCTTAATCTTGTCCTTCGGCAGCGAGTTGGCCTTTGCCTTTTCAACAGCGGCCGCCAGAGAAGCGTTGTTTTCGGGATTGGGGTCGCCGCCTTCACGAGCAGCAACGGTAATGTTACGAGAGAGTTTGGAGAACAGCGCAGAGCGCTTTGCGTCCTGAGCAAACTTGCGATGCTTCGTGGTGGCCCACTTAGAATGTCCTGACATATATAAAACCTTTCCGATAAGTTAAAGTCCAACCAAGTATTTTATCACAGGCGTCAAGAGAGAAAAGAAAAAACAAGCAAGCAAAGGCAAGCAACACGAAATCGCCGTTTATATGCCGCAATGCGTAGCGGAAAGAGTTTCAAAGGCATTTGCCAACAATATTGAAGCATGTCGTTGAAAAAGCAGGCGTGAATTCGAAGTTGAAGCAGGTTGGAAGTAGGTTACAGCATTTCCGCTAGTCTAGCGATTCAATTAACCTTGATTACGTATAGTTATGAGCAGGTATTTTGCTGAAAGTCCTTTTCGTCCTACGGTGCATGCGCGAAAAAATACCGCGAATCGCGACCTTAACCTACTTCCAACCTATCACAACTTCGAATTTGGAAGGCATTTTTCAACAACATGAATTCCGCAAAGCAGCAAACCGCCAAAAAGTCAGAAATGTTGACAAAAGGTGGGGTAATTTGACAACACGTCGCCCATGGAAGGACAGCGAGCGCGAGATCGGCGGAGCAGATAGGCGCGGCGGAGGGCCAGGCGTATGCCCATACGCGCAGAGCCCGACGAGCGAAGCGGCAAGCGCCTAGGTGCCCGTCCAGCTCGCGCGCAGCGGCAGCAAAAAAGGTCGTTCGTCAGAACGGCCTTTTTAAAATAAAACAGGTCCATTGCTGGACCTGTAAGAACTCTATGGTGGAGTGTACGGGGTTCGAACCCGTGACCTCATGGCTGCCAGCCATGCGCTCTACCAGCTGAGCTAACACCCCAAAAAATTGGGCAAGAAGTATTGTATACATTTACGACGCAGGGTCAAGCTTTTTCTTGAAAAAATCTGCCGCATTGCCTCAGCGCGAAACCCGAGCGCAACCCGCGCACAACCCAGCGCCCAACTATGCCCGACCAGAATCAGCCTGACACACAGCTTAAAATCGCAACAAAAGGCTACCCGACAAAAGCATCACGAAGAGCCGCAATATGCTCCGGCGTTGTTCCGCAGCATCCGCCGACGATAGTCGCACCTGCATTGACCAGCGAAGATACCGCTTCGCAGAACTCCTGCGGCGCACAGCGATAAACCGGCTGCCCTGTGCTCGTGTCGGGAAGACCCGCATTCGGCTGCACCATCAACGGCACGGCAAAACCTTCTCCGTCTGCGGCTTCACGCAATGCAGCGGCGTACGCCTGAATCACCGGCAACGCTTCAACGGGTCCCACCGAGCAGTTCAGGCCCACCGCCTTCGCGCCTGCCGCCAGCAGCCCTTCGACTGCCTGTTCGGGAGTCGATCCAAAAAGTGTGCGGCCATTTTCGTTGAACGACATCGTAGCAAAAATGGGAAGCTTTGTGTTTTCACGAGCGGCGCGCACAGCAAGACAAGCCTCGTTCGCGTCCATCATTGTCTCAATCAAGATGAAATCGCAGTTTGCAGCTTCGGCAGCACGTGCACAACGCGCGTAGAGCTCGTATGCTTCGTCTTCTTCAAGCTCACCGTATGGCTGCAAGAATTCGCCAATGGGGCCAATGTCTCCCGCCACGAAAAGCGCCCCCGAGTTGCGCGCGCACGCCGCAGCGGCTGCGTACAGCTCTTCCACCGAGTAAGGCGAACTCGCCGACGCCAATGCTCGGGCGTTCGTGTTGAATGTGTTCGTTGTAGCAACCTGGGCGCCAGCATCCACGTAGGCACGATGGATTGCCGTTATCTCGTCAGGAGCCGTAATACACAGCTCATCTGCGGTTTTGCCGGGCACGCTCAAACCACGCGCCTGCAGCATGGTACCAAAACCGCCATCAAAAAGAAGCGGCTTTTGACCCGCTAAAACTTGCTCCAAGTATTCCTTTTTCTCTGCCATAGCTACCTTTCGTAAGGCAATCGAATAAAGTGCTGGGCGGCATCCGCGCAACACACTCGCGCAATTCGCGCGCCGCAAGCGCCGCCACAGCCACAAATGCAGCCGCTTCGCAACCCTGCATTTCGCGCAACCGCAGCCAAACGCTCCCGGGCTTGCAACTACGCGCCCCGCGAACCACGTGCGCCCGCAAGCACCCCGCATCGCACGGCACCGCGCCGCAAGCGCCGCCACAGCCGCTTCGCTCCCCCGCGCCTACTCGTACTTGCGCAAGAACGCCTTCGTGCGATCGTGCTGCGGGTTATCGATGACCTGGGCCGATGGACCCTGCTCAACAATCACGCCGCCATCCATGAACACAATGTGGTCGGCCACGTCGCGCGCAAACGTCATCTCGTGCGTAACAATAACCATGGTCATGTGCTCTTCGGCCAGCTCGCGAATAACGCGCAGCACCTCCTGCGTCAGCTCGGGGTCAAGCGCACTGGTGGGCTCGTCGAAGAACAAAATGTCGGGCTTCATGGCCAACGCGCGCGCAATCGCCACGCGCTGCTGCTGACCACCGGAAAGCTCGCACGGCACCATGTTCTCTTTTCCCGATAGGCCCATTTTCTCCAAAAGCGCCATAGCCTCCGCTTCCACCTGGGCTTTATCGCGTTTTTGAACGGTGAGCGGCGCATCCATGACGTTCTTGAGCACCGTGTAATGCGGGAACAAATTGAAGTTCTGGAACACCAATCCGAAGCGCATCTTCGCCTGGCGCAGCACCTCTTTACCCGAATACGCGCCGTTCTGGCACACCATTAAATCGCCGTACGAAAGCGTGCCATCGTCAAGCGTTTCCAGCATGGTGGCACAGCGCAGAAGCGTGGATTTACCGCCTCCCGACGGACCAATTATGCCAACGACCTGGCCTTTTTCGACCTGTAGTGTAATGTCTTTCAGAACTTGGTTATCGCCGAAGCTCTTCTTCGCGCGCTCCAGCGAGAGCAGCACTTCGGACTTTTGCGCCGCACCCGCAGCACCCGTAGCGCCCGCGCACGCGGCATCGGTGCACGCGACATCAGAATCCGCCGCCAAAGACTCTTTCGCATCAATTGCAACCACAGCTGCCCCCTAATCGTGATAGTAATTCAGCTTCTTCTCGATCTTGTTCAAGAAGAATTCGATGATCAAACATGCCGCCCAGTAAATCAGCGCCGCCACCACGTACGGAACCATGCTCACTTCTTTTGCTGCAAGCGCCTTCGCCGCGCTGAACATCTCGGCAATGGTCAGCACGTACGCCAGCGACGTATCTTTCACCAGCATGATGATCTCGTTGCCCATAGCCGGCAGAATTCTCTTGATGACCTGCGGCAATACGATTTTCATGAACGTTTGCGTATTCGTGTAGCCAAGCACTTCCGCCGCTTCGTACTGACCGCGCGGAATAGATTGGATGCCGCTACGGTAAATCTCGGCGAAGTACGCGGCGTAGTTCAGGATGAAGCCGATGCCGCACGCGTAGAATTTCCAATCGGCGCCCAGCGGCATACCGAACAGGTAATACGGCGCGAACATGAAGAACATGAGCTGCAACATAAGCGGGGTGCCGCGCATGAACGAAATGTAGATGCCCATAATAAAAGAAAGGGGCTTGATTTTGCTCATGCGCGCCAGCGCGACCAAAATGCCCAGCGGCAGCGAGCCGATAAGCGTGATAAAGAAAATGCCCACGGTGAAGCCGAAGCCGTCAAAAAGCAGCCCCATGAACACACCGAAGTCCATTTTCAAACCCAGAAACTGAGATATGCTGGTTAAAATTGTGGTTTCCATTCATTTCCCTTGTTACGCGCAAATGGTCGGCAGGGGCGCACCCTTGCCGACCATCCACTATGATCATTCAAATCAGCTGCGATTTCCGCAGAAGTTTCGCGGCGTTTCCCTACAGAAGGTCACGCAGCAACACAGAGCAGCTCGACCTCTGAAGCCTATGACGCGAGCTTTGTGCCGTGAGCTTCACGCTCCGAGCTTTATGCCTCCAGGCACCAGGCGTCAGCGTTAATGCCTTCCGCTGCGTACTTTTCGCAAATCTTTGCAACGGTACCATCCTTGACCATTTCCTTCAAGGTCTTAGTCACGGCATCGGCCATTGCCTGGTTATCCTTCTTGAAGCCAACAGCGTAGTGCTCGCTTGAAAGCGTCACGGCAACGGTGTAAGTGTCGGGCTTCTGAGCCATGAAGTAGTCGGCAATGGAGCTGTCGCATGCAATGGCGTCAACGGCGCCGGCCTCCAGCTGCATAACAGCGTTCGTGTAATCGGCGATGGTGTTCACTTTGCCGCCAGCAAACGTAGCGGCCAGGGCAGCCTTGCCATCGGCGCTGTCGTCTTCAAGAAGCGTTTCAGCGGCGGAACCAGCCTGGGTCAGAACATTCTTTCCGGCCAGTTCAGCCTCAGTTTTAATGTCGGAACCAGCCTTTACCATAATCACTTGGCTGTTATTCATGTACGGCTCGGAGAACGCGTAATCGGTCTCGCGGCCTTCCATGGTAAAGCCGTTCCACAGGCACGTGATGGTGCCTGCCTCAATCAGCGAGTCCTTAGCGTTCCAGTCGATTGCCTGAGCGTCGAACTCCCAGCCATTACGCTGAGCGACCTCGGCAGCAAGATCCAGGTCAAAACCCTTGAACTTGCCATCATCGCCCACGTAGCCGTACGGCGGATATTCGGAGTCAAAGCCCACCACAAACTTGGTGGCATTCGAAGCGCTTGCGGATGCGCTCGCGGAGGCGGAAGACGACGAGCTGGAGCAGCCCGCCAGCAGGCACGCGCTCAAGGCGAGAGCGGCGCACGCAGCAACGGCGGCAACGATTTTCTTTTTCATGGTATATTTCCTTTCTTGCTCTCTTCTTAGGTAGGTTCAGTTCAGCGAGTGTCTGGAATATTCCGCGCGCTTTCGCGGCGCCGCCCTTCGATTGATCACCGCGCATCTTTTTCAATCGCAGTAACCTTTTGGGCACTCCATCACTCCACCGTGCTAAAGTACGTTGCGAAGTATAACACAGTATTCGACTGTGCAACAATATTTGAAAAAACTTCCGCGAACGGTTTGCGAACGGCAACGGCAAGCTGCAATCGTCGAAACGAAGGCGTTGTCTTTTCAGGAAATCCGCAGCCGCGGAAACGAGCATGCGCATAAACGCTTCGGGATGCGAAACCATCACCACCAAACCGCCCCACCAATAGCACACTTTCCCGTATCTCGAGGCATGTTGTTGGAAAACCAGGTCGAAATTCGAAGTTGTGACAGGTTGGAAGTAGGTCGTAATTCGCATTGAAGCAAGTTACGAGATATGACCTGTTCAAGAATAACTTTGAACTGGGACTTCTCTTCGTCTCTTTTTCTGTAATCAGTGTATTTGTTAGAAAATACCTCGATTTGCACCCTTGACCTACTTCCAACCCGTATCAACTTCGAATTTGGAGCCCCAATTTCAACAACATGCCACAAAAACAGAGGGATCGTCCGCAGAAACCGCACCCCTCCCCGATCCGCGACGCCCGTAACCGCCACGCGCTACCCCTCCGCGTCAACCACGCCGATGCATATGCCGTGCAACATCATCCGAGAATGGTATAATTCGCGGTTAAAGATAAACAGCACTCGGGGGGAGGACCGATGTATATTCCCAGCCCTGCCATTTCCTTTGTGGGGCGTCACAATTCAGGCAAAACAACCCTGATTGAACGCGTTATTGCCGAGCTCGTTTCCCGCGGGCACGACGTTGGCAGCATCAAACACCACCATCACACGAATTTCGAAATCGATCATCCGGGCAAGGACTCGTTTCGCCATCGCGCGGCGGGCGCATCGGAGACCGTCATTGCGTCTCCAACCCTGCTTGCGCGCATAAAAACGCTCGACGAAGAGCTGGAATGCAGCGAAATTGTACGTAGCATGCCTGGTCACGACATTGTTATGGTCGAAGGCTACCGCAAAAGCGGCTTGCCCTCCATTGAGATCATGCGCTCTGGCAACAAGGCCGACGCCAACGTTGCGCGCGTATTTGTGGAAGGCGCCAAGCGCGGCTTTTCCCTTGAGACCGATTTCACGCAATTCGTACGCGGTCTTTCATCTGCGAACAACGCCGATGACCAAGCCCTGATCGAGGCAGCGCTCGAAGCAAAAACGCCCGTTTCGCAGCTCACCGGCGACCTTGCCCTTGACGTTGCCCAGAAAATGCCCGCAAGCAACACCGTGGCCGTGGTCACCGATATCCCCGAAGTGGTGGATGCGGCGCAGACGTACGGCATCCAGGCGTTTCCCCTGGCCGACATTACGCCCTTGGTGAACTTCATCGAAAAGTACTACGTGCGCCCCCGCGTGACCGTGGTCATTCAAGCAGGCGGCGAAAGCCGTCGCATGGGTCAGAGCAAAGCGACCGTGCCATTTGGCGGACGCCCCATGATCTGCCGTTTGATTGAACGTCTCTCACCCGCCGCCGACGAGCTGGTCATCACCACGAACGAAGCAGAGCGCCTGCAGTTCGTTCACGAGATGTACCCCGATCTAGGTATTCGCCTGGTAAAAGACGAGTGCGATTATCGCGGCGCGCTACCCGGCCTTTACACGGCAATCAAGTCCGCCACCAGCCCTTATGTTGCCGTAGTGGCGTGCGATATGGTGCTTGCCAGCGCTTCGCTGGTGCGCGGCGAAGCCATTGAGATGAACGAAAAAGGCACCGATGTTGTGGTGCCCGTGAACAAGCACGGTTTCGAACCATTCCACGCCCTGTACCGCAAGGAAACGTGCCTGCCCGCTATCAAGCAGCGCCTTGACGAGGGCAACAAACGCGCGCAATCGTTCTTCGACCTGGTCAACGTGGAAGAATTCCCCCAGGCGCGCGTACTGGAGACCTCCCCCATGGGCGGCTGCTTTGTGAACGCGAACACGCCCGAGGAGCTTGCGCGACTGGAAGACATCTGCTTCGACTAACTTTGGAAGGTGGCGGCGGTCGAAAGCCCGCACATGGAAGGGCCAGCGGAAGATAGAGGCGTGTAACAGCAACGTCGCCCGCAAAGCGCGGGCTCCGCGCCCCCTGCCCGCATGGTACAGCTTCTACGCACCTCCACGAAAACCGCCGCACCACGAAAACCAACGCTCGGAAAGACACCGCCATGCCCGATTTCTCAAAACTCATTGAAATGAGCGACGCGCTTGTTCAAGACCACACGGTTCTTGACAAGCGTCGCTGCATGCCACTGCGCAACACGTACTCGAAATGCCGCCTGTGCGTGGACGCCTGCCCCACGGGCGCCATCGCGCTTATGCCGCGTACGATAGAAATAGAGAAGTCCGCATGCGTGAACTGCGGTGCCTGCACTACCGTTTGCCCTGTTCAGGCGCTTATGCCGCTGACGCCAACCGACACCGAGCTCGCACAGGAAGCCGTGAGCGCCATTGAGGCCGCCAAAGGCGTTGCCTGCTTCGCGTGCGCGCGCATCATGGCGCGCCGCGGACCGGACAAGACAAAGGTTGTCGCGGTCGATTGCCTTTCGCGCATCGAGGAATCGTTGCTGCTGCGCTTAGCGGCACACGGCATTGACACCATTATTTTGGCCGATGGCGATTGCACAACCTGCAAATTCAAAAAGTGCGGCAAACTCGCCCACGACCTGGCCTACGAGACAAGCGAGCTGCTTATGGGCATGGGCAGCCCCGTGCGCATCCAGTGCATGACCGGCGTACCCGAAAGTCTTCACAGCGATTTCACCGCGCAAGACCTGAACGAAGAACGCCGCTCGCTGTTCTTCCACACGAAAGAAGCCGCCGCCGAAACCGCACGCACCGTCGCGTCGGTTAGCCTCAAGGAAGCCACTGGCATCGACATAACAAAGAAAGTCGCGCAAGCCATCCAGGAAGAGCCGCAACGCCACGATGACATGCTCAACGCGCTCGCCGAACTGGGAGAACCGCAAGATATGGTTGTCTCCTCGCGCCGATTCGCCACGCTGAGCATCAACGAGAAGGCGTGTACGTCCTGCAAGAAATGCGTGCTCATCTGCCCCACCAAGGCGCTGTCGAAAAGCACCATCGAGCGCGAAGACGCACCCGGCAGCTACTTCGAGTTCGATGCATCGCGCTGCGTTCGCTGCAAGTTGTGCCAGCACGTCTGCCGCGACAACGCTATTGAGCTTGAAGACGCGAATATGCTGGACATCTTCGATTTCGAGCCAACGCTGTGGCCTGTGCCCGAGCAAGATAAATCCGCTTTCGTACGCAATTTCTTCTCGCAACCGTGGGTTTAGCGTGAAAGAAGGAAAAGCGCCCGAGAAGGACACCCTAATGGGCTGTCTGGAAACGCGGCCTTGCTTTCCAATATTCGCACGCTGCTCCTTAAATTGAATAGCGCCTCTTCAGCGACCCCGTATAGAATTGCCCTCATCGGAAATTGGGTTGATTCATTTTAGGGGAGATAAAAATGGATTATTTCAAGCATAATCCGAAAGGGTTTTTTGGCATTATCATTGCCGCTCTCATACTTGTTGCAACATACATGATTCCTGGGTCGGAAATGCTCAGCTACGAGGGCCGCATGGCGATTGGCATCCTGTTCGCATGCGTCGCCCTATGGTTTTGCGGCACGTTCCCGCAAGGGGTCACCTCAATCATAGGCATCATCTTGCTAACGCTTCTTGGCGTTGTTCCCTCTTTGAGCTCCGCTCTTTCCGGCTTCACCGCTGGAACCACCTGGTTTATTCTTTGCGTATTCTGCATGACCGCAATTATGCAAACCGGTTCCTTGGGCGTTCGCCTTACAGCACGTCTTATTGCCTGGGCCGGTGCAAACAGCCGAAAACTCGTCTTCGCCTTTATGTTGGGCACCGCTGTGGCATCGTTTTTCATGACCGACACGGGAGCAGTTGTTCTGGGCATGAGCATGGTGCTGCCGCTTCTAAAAGCCATCGATGCAAAGCCAGGTTCATGCAACCTTGCAAAATGCCTCATGCTTGGTGTTGCTTTCGCCGGCGTGCTTGGAGGCTTTGCCATGCCCTGCGGGCATTCCCTGAATGTTTTGGGGATAGGTATCATGGAAAGCACCGTTGGCGAAAGCGTCAGCTTTCTTGGCTGGATGCTTGTAGGCATTCCCATTTTTGCTGTCATGCTTCCCATTACGTGCTTTTTGCTGACAACCGCCTTCCCGCCGGAAGACATTTCGAGCAAAGAAGAAGAGATTCGCAGCTCTGCTACATCCTTTGGTCCTTGGAGCGTTCAGGATAAAAAGGAAATCGCCATTATTATCTTGCTGCCCGCCCTTTGGGTGGCAAGCAATTGGATTCCCTTCCTCAACACCACCATTGTTGCCATGCTGGGCGTTATTTTGATTTTCTTCCCGGGCATCAATCTTATGACCTGGAAGCAATTCCAAGATATCGCGGGCTGGAACGTGTTCTTGTTCTTCGGCGGCGTTATGTGCCTGGGCAACGCCATCTCATCTACTGGTGGCACCGATTTCATTGCAGGACTTCTGCTGGAAAGCGGCATTCTGAGCATTCATCCCTTCTTGGCGCTACTGATCATGGGCTATTTGATGTATCTCATCCACACCATTTGCCCCGTTGCACCAGCGCTGTGCATGCTGTTCTTGCCCCCATTGCTCACCTGGGCGCAAACGGTTGGCATTCCCACGGTGATTCCCGTGTTCGTTATGGCATCCATCACTGCAGGCAGCTTCTTGGTTCCGCTCAACCCGACCATTGCTATCACTTATGAACAAGGCTATTATCGCTTCGGCGAAGTTGCCAAGGGCGGTTGGCTGGCGGCAATCCTGTTCGTGTTCGTCACCGTTTGCTGGTCATATCTCATCTGCGCAGGTCTGGGTGTCGTTCAGGCATTCCCCGAATAAACAAATCTTGCGCGCAAGAAAGAACGCCATATCGGGGAAGGAAGCGTTATGTACACCATCACAAATATCGAGTACGGCATTGGTCCTTGGGGCTCGGAATTCATCTACGGCATGGTCGGAAACCCCAAGCTGGGCGAAACCGAATACAATATTCATTCCGTAACGGTCATCCAGGGCAACGGTCACAATATCCTGGTAGACACCGGCGTAGACACCGAAGATCCAGCTAAAGAGGCTTTATGGAGTCAGCTGATTGACACTTGCAAAGGTGTCGTATGGGCACTTGAGCAAGTCGATTTGAAACCCGAGGACATCGATACCGTTATTCTCACCCACGCCCATATCGACCACATAGGCGGCGTAGAACGCTTCAGAAACGCACGCATTTACATCCAACAAGAAGAATTCGAAGCCTGGGAACGCATGATAGCGCAACCAGAATACGCCCAGGCCACGCTGCCAGCCTGTATGCCAACCGATTATCCGCCTATGCGTCAAATGATCGACGAAGGCATTATCACCTTGCTCAACGGCGATGTTATTAATTTCTTGCCTGGGATCGATATCCACGTTCTACGCGATTGCCACTCGGTTGCCGAGCAAGTCGTTATAGTGAAAAACGCTATTGCCTTTGATAAATCGGATGCCCACGTAATAGCTAATGAGCAGGGACAACGCGTTGAAGTTCCTTTGAGTGCCGCAGCATCCGGCGCAATGAAAAAATACCTCATTGCAGGCGATATTGCAGCGCGTCCGGCAAACCTTGTTGGAATGGGAGACTGGAAAGGCTATTTGGCTCCCCTTTTGGGCCGCACGGGATCAATGCTCAAAGTCTTCGATGCCTATAACTGGATTTTGGAGCAGATCGAAGGCGACCTGTCCCGCCTGGTACTAACCCATGACGTCACCATGACTGAACGCATGAAAAGCATCCAAACAGAAGACGGCCTTCACATACATTACGTCTGCTAAGAAGAGCCCTGTTGGCCCAGCCCAACAAAAAAGAATGCCCGCCAACGTCGGGCATTCTTTTTTGTTGGGCTATTTCCAGCGCTGACCAGGCCTACCCGGAGGAAGCGGCAAAAAGGCACCGCAATTCGAGCATTTCAGCGCACCTGTATCGTTTTTCGTGCCGCAATAGGGACAATCGCCCTGGTCTAGCCCCGGGCGCGGTTCTCCATTGCATTTCCCGCAACCAATGCATGTTTGGCACATAGTAGAATTCTGCCTTTCCTTGCTTTATTACTCCATCGCGCCAACCAACGATACGCCAAGGCGCCAAGCTATCGCCTGGCGCCTTTGAAAACGGCAATTGCCTTTAAAACTTATGCCTCAAGGCAATACAACAGTTGCTTCGGCTTTGCGGCCAGCTCTTTTGCCAGCTCTTCCACTTCACCATACTTCAAGCAGCGAGCCTGGCAATGCTTAACGCACGTAGGACGCTCGTCGCCATTCACAGCTGCGCGGTTTGCGCAGCGATCGCACAAATCAGTGATGATAGGCATGTTGATGAAGGTCCATTTCTTCTCGCCAATCTTGTAAGGACCTTCCTGCACTACCTTGATACCGGCATGATTGTCGGGAAAATCATGAGACAGTTCAACAGCACAGGCCATCTCGCAAGAGTGGCATCCGGAGCACCACTCGTAATCAACCAAAATACCCTTAGCCATTATTACTCCTCCTCATCGTGACCCAGCGGGTTTGCCATGGTGTTGTGGTCGCCCTCTTCGCACTTGTAAAGACGACAAAGAACCGTCTTGTAGTTGGAGCCGAAACCAGAACGACCGGGATCGTATGCAAGCAGCTGGTTGATGTTGTAGTCATACATACCCGAGTAGCCACCATCTTCGTAGCCTTCCCTTTCGGGCATCCACCAACCGTGATCGGTTGCCACATAGCGAGCATCCAGACCTTCGTTGAAAATCAAGCGGCGCTTTGCACGACCGCGATGGTTCTCAACCCAAACCCAGTCACCTTCGGAAAGACCAAGATTTGCTGCGGTTTGAGGATTAATCTCCAAACCCGGATCGGGACGCAACGCGCGCAAACGCGGAACCTGACGATGCTCGGAATGGAACAGCGACCAATTGCGAGCGCCCGTAGTCAAAATCAGCGGGTATTCCTTATACATATCGGGATCGGCAATAGGACCCGGAGAAGGCTCATCGAAAGACGGAATGCACTCGATACCAATCTGATTGAAATACGTTGACCAAAGCTCGATACGGCCCGTTGCGGTCTCGAAACCAGGCTTTCCATCGTGACGGAGCAAGCCCTTCTCGTACTTCTTGTACTCGAAATCCAAATACGTAGGAGCATTCTCGCGCAATTCCTCGAAAGACATGTCCATGCCCTCAAGAATATGGGAGAACATCTCTTCCTCGGTCTTCCACGGGTAGTACTCGGGGCAAATGCGCCAACCAATCTCCATGTTGATAACCATGTCGGACTTGGCTTCGCCCACCTGGATAGCCTTGTTGATGGTTTCGCCACGCTGCACGCCATCGCCAATACGGATACCGTTGCGCTCGGCAAAGGTGCAAGCAGGCAGGAACACGTCAGCCAAAGCCTGAACGGTAGGAGTCATGAACATATCAACCGAAACAATGAATTCCAGGTTGTTCAAAGCATGATACGTACGACGGCTATCAGGCGAAGAGTTAATCAGCGGGTTCGTGGTCTGCATCCAAGCCGCTTTCAGCGGATACGGGTTGCCATTCTCGTCCAGGCCGGTTTCCAGGCAGTTGATCACCACATCGGTCGAAGCGTTCTTGAAGCCGTAACGATACAGCGGGTATTTGTGGATGCCCAAACGCTTTTCCTTCTGCTCGTCGGAAAGGTTCTCGCCGCCCCAACCAGCGTAGTACGGAAGAATAGACGGAGGAGCAATCATGCCGCCGGGATTATCAACATTGCCCGTGATCTGGAACAGGGCAGACAGAGCCTGACATGCAGGAACAGCTTCCTTGGACATATCAACGGCAACGCCCCACTGAAGAATCATGCCATCGGCGTTGGCCATCATGCGCGCCGCCTGAATAATATCCTCGGCGTCAACCCAGCAAATCTCAGCTGTCTTTTCCGGAGTGTAAGGAGCAACAGCTTGAGCCAAAGCTTCAAAGCCATAGCACCAGCAGTCAACAAATTCCTTATCGTAGATTTCCTCTTCGATCATGACATGCAGAATACCCATGGCCAAAGCAGCATCGGTACCAGGACGCAGCGGCAAGAAGATT
This sequence comes from uncultured Eggerthellaceae bacterium, assembly GCA_934631995.1. Lineage (GTDB taxonomy): Bacteria > Actinomycetota > Coriobacteriia > Coriobacteriales > Eggerthellaceae > CAKUOV01. The sequence continues at coordinate 35,154 of CAKTYF010000003.1, read as the reverse complement.
TCCGCTTTAGCGCCAAGCCACGTCATCTTAGGATCAACGGAAATAACCTTGGAGCCCATCTTCATGCAGTCAACAACCCAGTGGCCGTACAGACCGTCGGAATTGGAAACAACAGGATTGTTGCCCCACAGAACAATGCACTCGGGAAGCTTCCAACGAGGATCCTCGTAGCGCTTAGTGAACTGAGACGAGTAGTCGCCAACCCAGAAAGAACCAGAGGTGCACATGGAAGAAGCGATACGCGGAACAAAGCAAGCGCAGCCAGAAAGGCCGAAAACAACATTGGGACTGCCAAAAGACCAGGCCAAATGCGAAATCCAAGGAGCAATATCGCGACCGGTTCCCTTGTAGAACAAAACGGATTCAGCGCCGAATTCCTTCTTGTATGCCAAGAATTTCTCGGCAATAAGGTCATAGGCTTCATCCCAGGTAATACGAGTCCAAGCATCCTTACCGCGATCCTTGGGGTCACGCTTCATGGGGTACACAACACGAGACTCATTGTAGGTAGTCTCCATCAGATCCAAGCAACGCACGCAAAGACGACCCTCGTTGAAAGGATTCTCGGGGTCACCTTCGACCTTAACAAGATTGCCTTCTTTGTCGGTGTACAGCAACAAGCCGCAGCCCAAATGGCATCCAGGGCCAGACCAAGCAGAGCCTCGGGTTACCGTGTACTCGCCTTCCTGATAGCGCCACGGCTTCTCATGAGACACGTACTCGTACTTGTCGGGACGGCCAATCTTTTCGCCTTCAGCACGCTCGTGCGACACGTCTTTGAATTCAGCCATTCTTCACTCCTCCCATACTTTCATCTTATTCGCCGTAAAAAACGAACTTCTCTCTTCTGCCGGCGTTTTCAAGAAGCAGTCAAACAGCTGGATGCTTGCTTGAGTGCTCGAAGGGGAAACGCCTGACGTAAATGATAGGAAGATTGGCAAGCGCGTGGCATTTCGGTATTGGAAAGAAAAACCCCATTAAGGAAACGCCCAGGAAAACCATAACAACGTACTATTTGCCTTGCGAGAGGCAGGGCCCATCAAGGCATTCGAAACACTCTCCACACGCAGGGGCGAATTCTAGGGGGAATCATGGATCAAGCTCTTATCACTGCATTGTGCGGCGCAATTCTTATCGGCGCTATCTTCCTTAGCTATCTGCGTTGGAAGAAAAACGGCGAGCAGAGCGAACCCTCCATGCCAACCGCAAAAGAAACCATGCGCGAAGTCTCGGAATACTTCGGGATCGATGCGCAACCCCGCGACAGCGTTTCGAAGGCCCTCGATTTGGCACCGCTTCAAATGGCTTCAGCCCTTACCAAGCAAAGCAAGCCTTCGCACATTGAAAAGAGCAAGAAGAGAAGGAGGTAGCGCAAAACTGATTGTTTTGCACGAAAACGCGACTGGTGTATTCGTTTGATAGTAAAAAGGAGGGGACTTATGTCTACCGAAAAAGCTAAGACACCGATGAAAAAATACATCGGTTTAGTCTTGGGTATCGTTTGCCTGATCGCATGCATGTTGATTCCTGGCAACGAAGAGCTTACTCATGAGGGTCTGACCTCTATCGGCATTCTGCTGATGTGCATCGTTTTCTGGATGTGCGATGTTCTTCCCGTAGGCGTCACGGGCTTACTAGGAGCTATCCTGCTGGCTGTTCTGGGGGTTGTGCCCAAGTTTGCCGACGCATGGAGCGGTTTTGTTTCCGCAACTCCTTGGTTTATCTTCGGCATTTTCATTATGACCGTTATCATGACGAAAAGCTCGCTGGGTACGCGCCTTGTCCAAGCGCTGGTTGGCCTTGCAGGCACTAAGCCGAAGTCGATTGTTTTGGCTTACATGATTGCAACCGCCATTGTGTCTATGTTCATGACCGACACGGGCGCCGTTGCTGTGGGTATGGCTTTGGCCTTGCCGTTCTTGCGCGGCATCAACGCAAAGGAAACCCACCCGAATCTGGGTCGCTGCCTGGCTTTGGGCATTGCCTTTGCGGCAATCCTGGGCGGCTTTATCACCCCGTTCGGCCATTCCTTGAACATTCTGTGCTCTGGCCTTCTGACAAGCACCTACGGTTTGTCCATCGACTTCTTCCAGTGGTTCGTTCCCGGCTTGATCATTGCCGTTATTTTGGTGCCGTTCTGCTGGCTTGTTATTTGCAAGGTATTCCCTCCCGAAGATCTTTCTGAAGAAGAAGCTGCTTTGGTAAAGGGCACCGATGAGAAGACCCCCATGACCACCAAAGACATTCTGTCCTTGATCTACATGATTGTTTTGGTTGCTGGCTTTGTTGCCGGTACATGGATTCCCCTTTTGTCCAACGTCAACGTTGTTATGGTCATGCTGGCTGTCGCCTTCATTCCTGGTTTGGAACTGGTCACCTGGAAGGACTTCCAAGACACCGTTGGCTGGGGCGTGGTGCTGATGGTTGCCGGCGTTATGTCCATTGCGGGCGCGTGCGCTTCAACGGGTGCTGCAGCATTCCTGGTTAACTCCCTGCTGTCAACAGGCGTTATGAACCTGCCTGTTCTGGCTGGTCTGCTGGTGTTCACCGCCTTGGCTTACATTGTGCACACCTTCGTTCCTGCCGCCCCTGCTCTGTGCGCGCTGTTCGTCCCCGCTGTCATGGGCTACCTGGTTGCCGCCGGCGTATCGCCCGCTATGTTCGCCATGCTCATGGGCTCCATCACCGCAGGTTCCTTCCTGCTGCCGCTGAGCCCTCCTATGCTGGTCTCTTTCGCCGAGGGCTATTACACCTCTGCCGAGCTAACTAAGGCTGGCTGGCTGTGCTCCATTGCTTACGTTGTTGTTGAGGTTCTTGTTGTTTACTTCGTCGGCACCGCCATGGGCCTGCCTTTGGTAGCGTAAAAGCCCCCTTTAACTCATCTCGCTCTTTTAGCCTCCCTCTTGCAGGGAGGCTTTTTGTTTCAACAAGCTCCAACAAAAAATTATCATCAAATAATTCCTGATAAAAATAGCTGCTACCGCTGGTAAACGGTGTATCTTATGCACAGACACAAACGACTTGCTCGGGGGATTTCATATCGAAGGGGGATGCATGAATATCGATCATTTGCGCGAATTCAGCTTCTTAGCGGATTCGTTGAACTTCAGCGCAACGGCAAAACACTTCTTTTTAAGTCAATCGGTGTTAAGCAAGCATATAGCAGCCATGGAAGACGAGCTCCACACTAAACTGTTCGAACGAAACTCCCATAAAGTAAGCCTCACCGAACAGGGCAAGATTTTCCAGAAAGACGCAAGCTACATTGTGAGAAGGTATGACTGCGCCGTAACGCACTTGCGCTGCCTGGAGGAAGGCTACACCGCCAACCTTGACATCTGTTATCTTCGTGGTGCGTCACGACCCTTCCTGCACCTGTTCTTGTCGAAAATACGCAAATATGCACCCAAAGTGCATGTCAACTTACGGTGCTGCGAATTCTGGGAAATTCGACTTGCCCTTGGATCGCAGAATCCCGACTTGGTTTTCAGCATGGACTTCTTCCCCGAGGCCCACGAAGTATATCGCGTTGAGCCTCTTTACACAGATCGATTCGATGCGGTGGCAAGACCCGATCACCCCATTCACAAGGAGCTCGTTGATGGATGTGTAAGCCTTGAATCCTTGAAAGACAAGCTCATTCTTTTGCCCGACGAAGCGTCGTATGGGAACATGGCAACATTCATTCAAGAGCTTCTTCCTAATGATTTGTCTGAGAAAAACCTTGATTTCTATCCAGACGTCGATACCGCAATGCTGCGCGTGCATTCTTCTGATCGGATAGGATTCTCGTCGGAGCACAACATTCCGCTCTATCGAGACCTCGTTGATTTCATACCTTTGGCCGGCGTTGACACATCATACGAAGTGAGCGCCTTCATATCGAAGGACGACAAGCGACCAGAGCTCCAAACCTGCAACGAGATCATCGAAGAACTGCAGCGCTATATGAAAAAACACAGTTGGTAGCATCAAAAAAAAGGACTCGGCTTAATGCTGGGTCCTTTTTAGAGAGGGGGGGATAGCGAAAAAATGAAAGAGTTCACCACGAACATCCTTCAACGATTTTCGCTGCATATTCATAATAGCAAGTCATCCCCCTACTCCGCATATCACCCTTGAAATAGGACATCCCGAAAAAGAATAGAAGAGAATACGCAGATTATAGCGAGGCCTTACTTAAAAAATAGTGATGCGAAATCAGTGATAACTTCTAGCAAGAAAAAACCTTTGCAACTGCGCAGTAAACCAGCTATACTAGGCAATGTTGATTTTTGATTTCTGAGCTTCGGGAAAGCTCAAACTTCGCTTTTGGAGGGGACGGAGTTTTGATCTTTTCCGACTGAGAATAGCCGCGCCTTCGGGCGCGGTTTTTGTTTTCCGGGGCTTTTTACCCACAGCACAGCACCGCACCGCGGTCCACGCCTGCCAAGCCCGTGGCTCCGCCTTCACCCCCATACCACGCGCACTCGCCTTCCTCGGGCTGAAGCCAACACGCTCCAGCCCGCACACGATCACGCGCCTGCCTTCCCCACCTTGACATGCCGTCAACCACACCCGCACGCTTACCGCCCTAAAGCAGCATCCATTCCCCAGCAAAAAGCCAGGAAAACCTGCGCGTAGCAATCGCAAAGCGCGGATTGACGAATCCGCGCATCTGTCCATTGACACAGTGTCAATATCCTTCGTATGATGCAGAAAACGCAGACAGGAGCGTAAAACAGCAGCAGGGGGCGAATCATGAGCGATACGCGAAAGCAAGAAATCATCGAAGCCGCTCGTATGCTCTACGAGAAAAAGGGTCTCGCTCGCACGTCGGTAAAAGACATCACCGACGAATGCGGCATTGCCCGCTCGCTGTTTTACCACTACTTCCCCGACAAACACGCCGTTACGTCGGCAGTGCTTGACGATTACATTGCCGACTACATCGAATCGCTTCGGATGTGGAACGCCGAACGCGAAGTCGGCAACATCGAGCACGCATTAGATAGCGTTGTGCAAGTGCTGCGTATGGGCGTATTCGAGGGCTCGTCGTTTCGCCGATCGCTTGACACCAGCGAAAACGCCGCTTTGTACCTGGAGTTCGTCAACCGCGTGGCCGACCAAACCACCAGCTACATCATTGACACCACTGTGCGCGATTATGCGAAATTGCACGATATCAAGATTGAGCACATTTATGAAACCTTCTACATGCTGATTTTGGGCCTGTGCGGCTACATCCGAACACACCGCAACGTGCCCGATGAAGTACTGAAATGCCTGATAGCGCAAACGCTTCACATGGAGCGTCTAAGCGAGCTGCCTTAGGGGGCGCGCAGCAAACACGCCATTCAGACCGCGAGGTTGGCGCCGACAACGCGGCTTGCAAGGGGATAAGCAAAACAAAACAACAAGGAGGATGCCATGTTATTTCAAGTATATGGCGACACTGCTTTTTATCAATGGATCGGCTGGGCAATTGTATTCTTAGCACTAATCGGTCTCAACGAAGTTGCCCGCAGGTCGAAAATCGGCGGTATCACCTGCTTTTTCGTGATTCCCGGCATTTTGACCGTGTACTTCATTGCCATCGCTATCGGTGCTGCTTCAGGCGCCGAGTGGGCACTCAACAACCCAACGCATCTTTACATGAACAGTTGGTTCCACTACGCAAAACTCTACGCGGCAACCGCCGGATGCATTGGCTTCTTGATTCTGAAGTACCATTGGGGCCGCTTGGGCAAGGTCGATTGGTTCAAATGCTTCCCGTTCGTCATTGTGGCAATCAACATTCTGATCGCCGTGGTCAGTGACTTCGAAAGCGCCGTGCGCGCATTCGGTACGACCTGGGTCTCTTCGGAAGGCGTGCTTCTGTACGGCGGCATGCACAACGTGTTTAACGGTATCGCCGGCATTCTGAACATCTTTGTCATGACTGGTTGGTGGGGCATTTACACGTCGAAGAAGAAGCAAGACATGCTGTGGCCCGACATGACCTGGGTGTTTATCATCAGCTACGACCTTTGGAACTTCTGCTACACGTACAACTGCCTGCCCACGCACTCTTGGTACTGCGGCCTGGCGCTGCTTTTGGCCCCGACCGTTGCCGGCCTGTTATGGAACAAGGGCGGCTGGATTCAGAACCGCGCCTTCACCTTGAGCTTGTGGTGCATGTTCTGCCAGGTCGTGCCCATGTTTGCAAACGACTCCGTGTTTGCCGTGCAGTCCGTGAATAACCCCGATGTAAACCTGGTTATCTCGGTAATTGCCCTGATCGCGAACATCGCCGCCGTGAGCTACGTGATCTACCGCGCGAAGAAACTGGGCGTGAACCCATACAAGCACGAAGTGTTCGTGGGTACGAAGGATTACGAGAAGGCCATGGCTCGCCGCGAGGAAGCTGCTGAATAGCAACTACGACTTGCGAGGGGACTTGCAGCGCTTTGCCCTGGCACAACGCCATATAAGCAGGCATTTCGCCGGCGAGTGAAGTGCCTGCGAATAATCGTAATCGACGTCGTTCCGGCAAACAGTTGACCTGACACGACGTCAAAACAAAACTAAATAAAGACGGTTTCCGTCCTGCAGACAGCGCCCCGGACCCCTCCCCGAGGTGCTGTCTGTGTTTATGCGGGGACCGGAAAAGACAACCAGAAAGCGAGGGGCGACAAAAGTCGTTCCTCGCTTTTTAGTTGGAATCAATTTGAGTTGGAAGCCAACAGATTCCCTGCGTTGATGCGATGGTGGCGCAACCAGGGCAGCAGCCGCAACGGCGCGACCAAAGCAACCACGCAATTACCGCAGATCAACGCTACAGAACGCGACGCTGCTCCAAGGCACGACCGAGCGTCACTTCATCGGCATACTCCAAGTCGCCGCCAACGGGCAGTCCGCTAGCCAGGCGCGAAACCTTGATGTCAAGCGGCTTAATCAAGCGCGCTAAATATGTTGCCGTGGTTTCGCCTTCCACATTCGGATTCGTGGCCAGCACCACTTCGCGGACGTCTTCCTCTGCAAGTCTGCGCATCAACGCAGCAATATGCAGCTGATCAGGCCCAATACCCTCCATAGGAGAAAGCGCCCCGCCCAGCACATGGTAGCGCCCGAAGAAAACGCCCGTGCGCTCGATGGGCGGAATGTCGCGCGGCTCTTCGACAACACACAAAAACCCCTGGTCACGCTTTGATGACGAGCAAATTTCGCACTCATCGCCTTGCGCATAATTGAAGCAACGCGGGCAAAAATGCACCGTATCCTTCACTTCCACAATGGCCTGAGACAAACGCATGGCGGTATCGTAATCGGTGTTCAGAATCCAATACGCTATGCGCTGGGCAGACTTCGGGCCAATACCCGGAAGCCGCTCAAGCTCGTCGAGCAGGGTTTGTATGGCAGGAGCAGCGAACATAATTCAACGAAGACCTTAGCGAATCTACGAATTGCAGTGTTGTAGTTTTATCCGTTTGAGCAGGCTCAATGGCACGCCTAGAACGGCAGGCCCATATTGCCCATGCCGCCCGTTACCGAGCTCATGCGCTGATTGCCCATCTCGGCAACACCGCGCAACGCCTCGTTCACCGCAGCAATAACCATGTCCTGAAGCATTTCCACGTCTTCAGGGTCAACGGCATCGGGAGCAATCTCCAGCGATTTCACAGAGCCGTCACCTGCGGCAACGGCCTTCACCATGCCGCCGCCCGCAGATGCCTCGAACTCCATCGACTTGATTTCTTCCTGCGCAATAGCCAGGTCGCGCTGCATTTTCTGCGCCTGCTTCATCATTTTTTTCATATCCATGAGTTTTCTCCTATCAAGTAGGGCGCGTCAACGCGCCGCTTTCTTTCTCTTTTCACCGTCATGCGCTGGGAGCCGCCTTGCGCCCATCCGCACGCAATCGGAATTTTACGCTTCTTGCACAACCACGCCTTCACCGAAACTCGAAGTCAGCATCTGCTGGAATTCCTCAAGGCCGATTGTCGGGCCATCGTCTTCAGGAATGGCGAAGGGGTCGTCTTCCCAAGGCGGAACTTCTTGCTTCGCGGACTGACTGGCCGCTGCAGACGTTGCCGTCGGGGCTGTCGCTGCAGACTCGGGCGCAGGCTGCACTGCCGTGCCAGCTGCCGCTTCTCGCTTCTGAGCAGGCGGTTCGTCCTCATCGAAGGGCGGCTCGTCATCGCATCCGTACGAATCGAAGCCGCTGTACGCATCCAACGGCACTTCCTCGTACGCGTACGATTCCTCTTTCGCATGCGTGTGCTCTTCGGCGCCTGGCATTACCCCATTGGGCGACCAGCCCGGCGTTGCCTGCGTCATCGCGTCGGGTTTTTCCTCTGCTTCAGGGGCCGACGCCGCTACCTCCGTTGCCGGTGCTTGTTGTGCCGGCTGCGCTTTTCGTGCAGCGCCAGCCGAACCGCGCGTGGTCCGCGTTATGCTGGAAAGGAATTCGGATTCGCGACTGACCTCGGACGATGCCGCCGGTTGTTCCGCTTCCACAGGATCGGAAGCCGCTGCAGGAGTTGCCGTAGCGGCCCCTGTAGCGGTCGCCGCGGAAGCGGCCGTCGCTGAAGCCGCTGCGGAATTTGTCGCAACAGTCGCTGCACCTTCCGCCAACACAACAACGGGAACATCGGCACCCGCAGCGTGCGAAACGGCCTGACGCAAATACTCCAACGCGTCGGGCTTTTGCAGCATGGTCAGCGCATGCGCACAGCTCTGCCGAAACACGATATCAAGCGAACCTTTCGCCTGATTGAAAGATACATGAGCGCTCATAAGCAGCGAGGTGTACGTCGGCCGTTCGCGTTTGATTTCCGCGAAAGCACGTTTCCACATGCGCTGCACCACCGCAGGGTTTGCGAAGCCTTCGAGCTTTTCCGCCGCCGCAGCAGGCGCGGCGCTTGTCGGTGCAGCGGCCGAAGATGCAGTCGATGCGGAAGCGGGCGCCGCAGCAGATACGGCGCTCTGAGCAGCGGGGTTATGATCTTCCACTGAGGACTCAACCACTCGGGCGGCGTTGCTCTCAGCCAGTTCCACCTGAGGAGCCGACGCCGCAGGCAGCGATTCGGTCACCGCTGCCACCCGAGTCGCTGCCGAACGCGACTCGACCGTGGCTGCCGTCGCCTGGGTCGCAGCCGCAGGGGCTGCCGCCCGCGCAACCGGCGTCGCCTGGGCCGCAGGTACAGACGCCGCAAGGCCCGCTGCCGACGCAGTCCCCGCCTCACCAGCAGCAACAGCCGCCACTGGACGCTGTTCCAGCGCCTCCACGCGCTCCGCCAATGACTCAAGCGTTACATCGCTTGCGGGATGGCAAATCTTCGTAAGCGCAATCTCAAAACACAGACGCGCATTCGTTGCCTGCTTCAGTTGCACCATCACGTCGCCGAGCGTTTCCAACATATACGCTAAACGCTCGGGAGCAAAACGTTTTGCCTGGTCAATGATTTGCGGACGCATTTCATCCGCAACCGAAAGCGGCGCCTTAGCGCCCGCCATCGCAAGGAAATACATATCGCGCACACGCTGCGCCAAATCCGCCGTCAAACGCGCGAAATCGCCACCCGTCTGTGCAAACGAGTCAACCCACATGAATGCCGCCGCAATATCGCGCTTGGCCAGCGCGTCAATGGCAGCCGTCAAATCGCACGCCGCCTGCGTACCGCCCAGTTGCTGCACAACAGCAACCGACACGGAACCTTCGCCAAATGCGATAGCCTGCTCAAGGGCAGTCAGGGCATTGCGCAAACCGCCATCGGACCTGCCGGCGATGATCTCAAGCGCCTCGCGCTCGAATTCAACACCTTCCGCCTGGCAAATCTGCGCCAAACGATCGGTCATTCCCTGGTTGTCAATGCGACGAAAATCGAAGCGCTGGCAACGCGACAAAATAGTCTCGGGGACTTTCTGCGGATCCGTGGTGCACAGGATAAACACCACATGACCAGGGGGTTCTTCCAAAGTTTTCAGCAGCGCGTTAAACGCCGCCACCGAAAGCATGTGAACTTCGTCGATGATGTACACCTTGTATTTGCCGCGCGTGGGGGCAAATTGCACGCGACTGATAATTTCCTCACGCACGTTTTCTACGCCCGTGCGGCTCGCGGCGTCAAGTTCGTAGACATCGGGATGCTCGCCCTGGGCGATTTCCTGGCAGCTTGTGCAAGTTCCATCGGGGTTCGACGTAGGGCCGTTATCGCACAGCAGAGCCTTCGCCAAAAGTCGCGCCGTGGTGGTTTTACCCGTACCACGCGGACCGCAGAAAAGGTATGCATGGCTCAGTTTATCCTGGTCAATGGCGTTTTTTATGGTGCGTTCGATGTGGTCTTGACCCACGACCTCTGAAAAAACCTGAGGGCGGTATTTGCGATACAGAGCTTCGGCCATAGTATCCCCTAGTTTTGCGCGCTTGTATCCTGCGAGCCTTCGGTGTCCTTAGCGGCTGCGCCCTTACGTGCAGCAAGCGCCGCCTTCACCGCGCCAATAACGGCAGGAAGCACCGAGACGCCCACAATGCCCAGCACAATGACTTCGAAATGCTGTTGAACAAACGGAACGCCGCCGAAGAAGTATCCCACCAGCACGAAAAGGCTCACCCACGAAATGCCGCCGATGGAATTATACAACGTGAACTTACCGAAATTCATGTGGCCCGTACCCGCGATGAACGGGGCAAACGTGCGGAAAAACGGCATAAAACGCGTGATGACAATGGTCAGACCGCCAAAGCGCTCGAAGAAGCCATCGAGCTTTGCCATGCGTTCAGGCGTAAGCGCCTTTACTTTGCCAGAATCGATGATGCGCTTGCCAAAGAAGCGCGCAATCCAGTAATTGGATGTATTGCCCAAAATAGCAGCAACATAGAACACGATAAGCGTGGTGCCCAAATGCAGGCCGCCTCCCTCGGCGGAAAAAACACCCGCCGCAAAAAGAAGCGAATCACCAGGCAAAAACGGGAAAAACACCAGGCCCGTTTCCACAAACACAATCAGGAAAAGCGGCGAATACACCCAGATGGGACCTAAAGCAACAATCCAGCTCGCAATAAAACCGCGCGGGTCTTTCAGCAGGTTTATGAAGAACTCTATGATACCCATAATGCCTTTCGGAGAAACATTTCCAGCAAGATGCGCCCGCGGGGGGGCAAAAAGCGCTGCCTGACCCATCGGACCTTTCCGTTTAGGGCGGATGCGATCCGCCCGCGCAAGAGCCGCGGCGTACTGGACGTACGTGAGGCTCGATGCAAGGGATGGAGCGCGCTACCTGACCCATCGGACCTTTCCGTTTAGGGCGGATGCGATCCGCCCGCGCGAGAGCCGTGGCGTACTGGACGTACGTGAGGCTCGATGCAAGGTGTATGGAGCACGCCGCCCTAAACGGAAAGAGAGTATTGCGAGTAGGCTTGAACGCTCGTCAGAGGTCCTTATGGCTGCTTCCTTCCGGACCTGACCAGGTTCGAGGCATGGCGCCGTTCAAGCCCATTCGAAATACTCTCAGTCAAATGCCCTCATAGTATACCCGATACCCGCGCACGCGAGCCGCATAACCTTGCTCTGCACATAAAAAAGCCCACAGATGTCGCATGGAGCCACGCAAACGCCGCAAAGCACGCCGAGAAAGAATCATCAGCCCACCCGCGAAGGCCATCTTGTCGAAAAATCGAGGCAAATGCGCAAAATATTCCAGTACGGGGTAGGTCGGAAACATGAATAGCGTCATTCGGAGCTGCAAGAGTAGATTGCATCCCGTAAAACCCCAGGTCGCAAAAATCATCCGACGGCGAAACGCACGGACAGCCGCTCCTCACCTACCCCGTACCGTCATATTTTGCGCATTCGGGACTAAAAAGCGACAACATGCCGCAAAACTACGCGCAAAACGCCTTTTTCGCAGAAGAAACGGAGTACAGGCTGCCCGAAACAACAATCAAGTCATCGGGGCCAGCAAGCTCCCTGGCCTTATCACGTGCTTCCTCGAAACTTTGCGCCTCCACCACTGGCACATCCGCACGTCCGCAAGCAGCACACTTCTGACGCAAAACCGCAGCTAGATCCTCTGCAGGAAGCGCACGCAGGTTTGGCGGCGTCATGGCAACGAAGCCCTGAGCAAAATCTGCAAGCGTCTCAGTCATGGAATCGTAATCTTTGTCCGCAAGCAGACTAAGCACAACCCAAGGCGCCTTACCAGGGAAAACGTCCTGACATGTACGACGAAGCGCTTCAATGCCTTGCGGATTATGCCCACCATCGACCACCACCCACGGCGTGCCAGGCTTATGCGGGAACACCTCAAAGCGCCCCGGCCAACGAGCAGCCTGGATACCAGCGCGAACGTGCTCTGGCGAAATAGCCCAACCACGCTGTTGCAGCGCGCGAATAATCTCGATGGCAAACGCCGCATTTCCTGGCTGGTACTCGCCCAAAAGTGCTGTATGCAAATCCTGGTATTCGCCGTAAGAGAACGTGCGAACAATCAACTCGCTGCCATCCTCATCGAATGCAAGGGCGGTGCTTCCTGTGCTCAGCTGCGAAAAGTCAGGCTGCACAACCGACGAACCCACTTGAGCAGCAGCCTGCGCAATAACTGCAGCAGCTTCAGGGTCTTGCGGATAGCTCACCACCGCAGAGCCCTGTTTGATAATTCCCGCTTTTTCTCCTGCGACCTGCGCCAACGTATCGCCTAGAAGGGCGGTATGGTCAAGCCCGATGCGCGCAATAGCGCACACTTCGGGCGCGTCGATGATGTTCGTGGAGTCAAGACGGCCGCCCAGACCCACTTCCAAAACCACAATATCGCAGCTGCAGCGCGCAAAATGGCACAGCGCAACGGCCGTCATCAGCTCAAACTCCGTAGGATGTTCACCCGTCTCGCGTTCGACCTCTTCTGCTTTTTCTTTCACGTCAAGCGTTACGTTGGTCAGCTCATCCATGGAGATAAGCTGGCCGTTCACCTGAATGCGCTCTTCGAACGTTTCAATGTAAGGGCTGGTGAACATGCCTGTCGTATAACCAGCTGCTTGCAGGATATGCGCCGTATAAACGCAGGTCGAACCTTTGCCATTCGTTCCTGCAACGTGCACGAACTTCAACTGATCTTGCGGATTTCCCAGTTTCTTCATAAGAAGACGCGTGCGATCAAGCCCCAAGTTCACTGTTTGCCAGCGTGGCGTGTTTATGTAAGCAACGGCATCGAACTGTTCCATGAAATCCTCCAAAAGCGCAGGTAGACGCAATAAAGCCAAAGCGACGCAACAGAGCACAGTGGAAACATCAACGGTCGCTACAGCGCCCCATTACAACATTCGCAAGTTTATCGCTCTTGGCGCAACAATTCGCCCAAAGTAGCAAAATCCTGCTCAAGTGCTGACTGTTTCGTTCTATCGTAAATCGCCGCGGCGGGATGATAGATGGGGAGCACCTTGAACTTCCCCGCCTGCTGCAGCTTGCCGTGCAAATGCGTAATGCCAACATCGGTTTTCAAGATGAATTTCGTGGCGAAGTTACCTAACGTCACAATAAACTCGGGGTCAATGGTGCGCGTCTGTTCGCGCAAAAAAGGCGTGCAGAGCTCGATTTCTTCCGGACGCGGATCACGATTGCTGGGCGGACGGCACTTAAGCACGTTGGCAATGTAGATGTCATCGCGCGACAAACCGGCAATTTCCAGCATGGCATTCAGGTTCTTGCCCGCTGCTCCCACAAAGGGCTCGCCCTGCAAATCTTCGTTCTTACCAGGAGCTTCGCCAATCAACATGACACGCGCTTGCGGATTTCCCACACCAAACACCGTTTGCGTGCGACCATCGGCAAGCGGGCACGCATGGCATGCGCACACTTGCTCGCGAATTGTCTCCAAAGGAATATGGGGCTTGTTCATCTCTGCCACCTTGCTTGTTGTTTCGTCTTGCTCGTCGCCATTTGCGGCCGGCGCCAGGGACCGCCGATGCAGGTCGCGGCCTCAGCTCGCATCGCTCGCAGCCTTCGCGGCCGCGCTACCCAACGGCTCACGCCGGAAGCCTTTGCAGCCCGCGCCAGAGCCCCGCAAGTCCGCGCGTCGCGCACCTACACGTACAAACGCGGCATGCGACGGCTCAGCCCAATGGTTATCTCGTGCGGAATGGTGCCACACTCCTGCGCCATCCAGTCAATAGTGACCTCGGCATCGCCCTGCTTGCCCACCAGCAGCACCTCATCGCCAACCTGCGGCAGGCGCGGATTGACTTCGCGCCGCAGCGGAAGGTACTCGAACATACACTGATCCATGCAAATGTTACCCACCTGCGGATGCAGGCGTCCTTCGAAAATCACGCTCGTTTTACCTGATAGAAGGCGATTGAAACCATCGGCGTACCCCAAAGGAAGTGTGCAGATATGCGAGCCGCCGTTGCTGCGATAATGCAGCCCGTAACTCACACCGTCATTTATCCCCAGCGTGCGCGTGTCCGTAATGCGCGCATGCACGCTCATTGCCGGCTGCAAATCGTAGAACCCGCGCGTCTCCACGCAGGGATGATACCCGTACAGCGAAATGCCCAAACGCGCCATGTCGAAATGTACGTTGGGGTAACGCAGCAACGCAGCCGAATTCGCACAATGGACGATACCCGGGTCAAAGCCAGACGCCTGGATTGCATTCACGGCGTCCACGAAACGGCGCGCCTGAATCTCAAAATCGAACGTTTCCGCGCAATCCGCCGTGGCAAAATGCGTGAAAACGCCCTTCAGTTCAAGCTGCGCATGGAAGCTCACGTTGCGTAAAAACTCAACGACCTGGTCATAACGGACGCCAATACGATTCATACCCGTGTTGATAGCCAGGTGATACGGCGCTGTAACTCCATATGCGTTTGCGGCCTCGGCATATTCAATGGCGAAATCGGGCGAATAAATGCTCGGCATAATCTTGTAACCCAAAAGCAGCGGAATGGCTGTTTTCGGTGGCTCGCACAAAAGAAGAATCGGTGCGTTGATCAGGGCTTCGCGCAACTCGATACCCTCTTGCACCGTAGCAACCGCCAAATACTCGGCACCGGAATTCAGCGCCGTTTTTGCCACGCGCACCGCCCCGTGGCCATACGCATCGGCTTTGACCACCGCGCACAAACGGCAGTTATACCCAATTTGGTTCTTGCTCACGCGCACGTTATTGCGAATCGCGTTCAAATCGATTTCCAGCCACGACCAGCGCCTATCAATAGGCTCAATCTCTGCCAATTTTTCGGGATCAAATGTCAAATGACCCCCCGTTTCCTGCGATGACGATTCCTCTTTATGGGGAAGACGCGCGCTTGACATGGTGTTTTTCTTAGCAAAACCCGTGAAGCCGTTTATGAGCTCTTCCACTGGCTTTCCTTTCTGGTCGAGCTTTTTGTTCGTGCATATTTCTTGGGAGTCCGCAGAAGCAAAGCCGCTGCGGGCGAAGGCATCGGCGCGAGCGACGCTACCGTTGCGCTGGTCCGCTTCGCGCCCGCCGGCAGCGAAGGCATCGGCGCAGGAAGCGGTACTGCCACCGCGAGCGTTGCCACCGCCGCAACCAACGGCGCGACCCGCAGCAGGAGCCCCAGCGCTGCACCCTTCGACACACGCAGAGCCCGCCGCTTTCGCAACGGGCTCTTGTGTATACGTCTCCCCTGAGCGCGCCTGTTGCGGCACGTTTTCTTGCGAGCGCTGCGGCATTTTACGGGCAGCAACTGCGTTCCGATGTTTTCGGCTTGCTTTGGACACTAATGTCCGCCGCCCGCCATCATCTTCACGGCATGAGGCAAAACGCCTTCGATACCCGCCCAATTCTCACGAGCAGCTTTTTCGCTACCCGGCAGGTTGATCACAATGCAGCTGCCGCGCTGCATGCAAACGGCGCGCGAAAGCATGGCGTTCGGCGTGATCTGCAGGCTATACGCGCGCATGGCTTCGGCAATGCCGGGAACATTGCGCTCGCAAACGTCGGCCGTTGCTTCGGGTGTAACATCGCGCAGGGAAAGGCCGCTTCCACCGCAGGTCAACACAATGTCGGCATGCAGTTCATCGGCGCCGCGTACAATCTCGGCGGAAATAGCCGCGCGATCGTCCTTCACCACAACATGGCTCAAGCACTCCCAACCCTTCTCGGCAATAAGCGCTTCCAGGGCCGCACCCGCCGTATCCTGCTTCATGCTGCGCGTGTCAGAGCAGGTCACAATCGCAAATGTGGGTTTTTCCACAGACATAGCGCACCTTGCCTATCGCTTGATGTTGTAGAACGCCTTCATGCCGGCGTACTGCGCAGAATCGCCCAACTCTTCTTCGATGCGAAGAAGCTGGTTGTACTTGGCAACGCGGTCGGATCGGCACGGAGCACCCGTCTTGATCTGGCCGGTGTTGCACGCAACAGAAAGGTCGGCGATGGTAGTGTCTTCCGTTTCACCAGAACGATGGCTCATGACGCATGCGTAACCCGCCTGCTTTGCCATCTCAATCGCCTCGAGCGTTTCCGTGAGCGAGCCAATTTGGTTTACCTTGATCAAAATGGCGTTTGCGCAACCCAGCTCAATGCCCTTGGCCAGGCGCTTGGAATTCGTAACGAACAAGTCGTCACCCACCAGCTGCACACGGTCGCCAATGCGATCGGTCAGCATCTTCCAGCCTTCCCAGTCTTCTTCGGCCATGCCGTCTTCAATGGAGATGATCGGGTACTTGTTGACCAGCGCTTCCCAGTAATCAACCATCTGCTCGCGCGTGTATTCAACGCCTTCGCCAGCCAAAACGTACATCTGACGCTCAGCGTCGTAGTACTCAGTGGAAGCGGGATCCATGGCGAACATAATGTCAGAGCCCGGCTTGTAACCTGCCTTTTCGCACGCCTCAACAATGTACTTCAACGGCTCTTCGTTCGTCTTCAGGTTCGGAGCAAAACCGCCTTCGTCGCCAACGCCGCCGCCCAGACCAGCATCGTGCAGAACCTTCTTCAGCGTGTGGTAAATCTCAGCGCACCAGCGCAACGCTTCGCGGAACGTGGGAGCGCCCACCGGCATGATCATGAATTCCTGGAAGTCAACGTTGTTGTCGGCATGCACGCCGCCATTCAGGATGTTCATCATGGGCGTGGGCAAAATGTGCGCATTTGCGCCGCCCACGTACTTGTACAGCGGAACCTGCAGGGAGTCAGACGTAGCGCGCGCAACAGCAAGCGATGCACCCAGAATGGCATTCGCACCCAGAGCGCCCTTGTTGTCCGTTCCATCGACCTCAAGCAGAGCGTAGTCAATGCCGCGCTGGTCTTCGGAATCGAAGCCATACAGCGCCTCGGCGATTTCGGTGTTCACGTGGTCAACGGCATCAAGCGTGCCTTTGCCCAGGTAGCGGTCCTTGTCGCCGTCACGCAGCTCAACGGCCTCGAAAGCGCCGGTAGAAGCACCCGATGGCACAGCCGCGCGACCCATGGAGCCGTCGTCCAAAACGACCTCGACCTCAACGGTAGGGTTGCCGCGCGAGTCAAGAATCTCACGACCATACACATCAATAATGACGCCCATTGCATCCTCCTTATAGGATTGGTTTTAATGACACGCTCTTTATTGTAACACCACGCGAATCCGCGAACCGCTTTGAGAGCATTTTCCTAGGTAAAAGAAGATAACAGGCGAAGAAGCCGCCCCGTGCAAGCCCAGCAGAAAATAGACGGCGGCAAGGGAACGAGCCGATGTGCGACGCTTTGGATAAGTTGAATGATTCGCAAACCCGAAGAAGCACTATCCAAGCAGCGTCCGCTCGGCGAATCCCTTGTCGCCGCTGCGAGCATGCAACTGAATTCATGTTGTTGAATTTTGGGGTCGAAATTCGAAGTTGTGGTCGGTTGGAAGTAGGTCTCAGCCTTGATATTAGCTCAACCGTATAATTCATCTCAACAAAGCATTGTTTTGAACTGGTGCTTTACAAAACCCTCGTTTCGCAAGCACAGCACTCAGCAGAAAAAACGCCCGATTCGCACCCGTGACCTACTTCCAACCTGCATCAACTTCGAATTAGCGAGCCATTTTTCAACAACATGGAATTCTCGCGATGGCAAACCGTCGGAAAAGCCGAAATTGTTGACAAAAGGTGGGGTAATTTGACAACAAGGTGAAAAAGACCCCGTCACTTTTTAACATGCGGGCGCGGAGCGCCGTAACAGCGGGCATCCATGGCGCATCCCAGCACATCCGCCTGATGGAATAGACGCACAAAAAGCGGAATGAACACCCCACCCCATGCCTTCATGCGCTCGAACAGCGATCCATCGTCCAACTGCGCGTCCCTACTCCGATGAGCAGCTGCAACGGTATTGAACTCCTGCGCAATCACGGGAATAAAGCGAAGCACCAGCGAAAACACGAGCGAAATATCGCGCACCGGAACGCCCAGCCGAACCAGGGGCGCCAAAAACCACGAAATAGCATCGACCACCGCATTGGCCGGAGTGGTAAACGTAAAAAGAAGACTCAGATAAATCAGAATGAAAATGCGCAGGCCCAAAACAATGCCACGCACGAGACCTGCGGGAACAACGCCAAACGTGCCTAACAGCGCAATAGGATTAGCATCTGCCAGCCAATCGCCGGCAACACCATAATACGTGAACAGCGCATCTTGCGTTGCGTACACATCGAACGAAAAACCATTGAACAGCACAGGAAATAACATGAACACCAGCGCAGCAGGCAAGAACGCACAATAAACATGCGCCGGAACGCGCGAAAGCACCAACAGAAGCAACAGCAACGCCCAGCAAACAAGCATTCCCTCAAGCGTTCCCACCCAGAAAACACCTATCGTATCAAGCGCAAGCAGAACAATCTTCAAACGCACGTCCATGCGATGAATCGCGGAATTTCCTGCGTAATATGTTTTCAGCGTAATGTTCACAGGGATGCATTTTACTCTATGAGCGCGCTGCATCAGAAAACAAGCGCATCTGCGCACATATCGAACATGGAGAGACAGCTAGATCGCAACCACCCCATTGCGCCCGCGCGCAATCAAAGCCACATCGCAGCAAAGCAAACAACCTGTTCCAACACACAAAAAGGCAGGACGACGCCCCCAAAGGGACTTCGTCCTGCCTTTCAAAGCATTTCAAAAGAGTTGGAAAGATTCACTTACTCAGCGAATTACTTTTCCTTGGCAGCTTCTGCCTTCTCTTCTTCGACTACTTCCTTGGCTACCTCTTCGACAGCCTCTTCAACAGGCTCGGCAGCAACTTCTGCTACGTTCTCTTCCTCGGCAGGTGCCTCTTCAACAACCTTCTTCGGAGCAGCCTTCTTGGCGGGAGCAGCCTTCTCTTCCTTCTTAGCAACCGGATCGGTGCAAAGCTCCATGATAACCATGGAAGCATTGTCGCCCTTGCGGTAACCAAGCTTCATGATGCGGGTGTAGCCACCTTGACGGTCGGCGAACATACCCTGCTCAACCTTCTCAAAAATCTCGCGCACGAGCTCTTTGTCGTTGCCCAAGGCAGCGATAGCCAGACGGCGAGAATGAAGGTCGCCCTTCTTTGCCCAGGTGATGATCTTGTCAACATCGGGGCGGATTTCCTTGGCGCGCTCTTCAACGGTCTTAATGCGATCGTTCTGGAAGAGAGACTTCACCAAGCTGCGCTTCATTGCCTTGGTGTGGCTCCAGTCGGTGCCGAGCTTGCGCCCTTTCTTGTAGTGTCTCATGGATATCTCCTATTGCTTCAAGTTGAGGTCCATGGAAATGAGTTTATCCTTCACTTCTTCAATGGACTTCGTACCAAAGTTCCTGATGTTCAGCAAATCGTTCTCGGAGTATTCAACCAGCTGACGCACAGAGTGGATGCCCGCGCGCTTCAAGCAGTTGTAGGAACGAACGGAAAGGTCCAGATCCTCAATACGCTTGTCCAGCTCGACGTTCGATTCCTGACCCTCAGGAGCAAAAATCGAAGCAACTTCGCCCTCTTCGCCTTCGGGAAGGCTGGTCAGGCTCAGGAAAGCACCCATGTACTGATTGATAATGTTCGCAGCGCGGCACACGGCATCCGTCGGATTCATACTGCCATCGGTCTCCACCTCAAGCACCAGCCTGTCGTAGTCGGTGCGCTGACCAACGCGAGTGTCCTCGACGTTCATCGTGCAACGACGTACCGGAGAGTACAGCGAATCAACGGGAATAGTTCCAATGCGGTCCTCATCGCGCTTGTTGCGCTCTGCGGAAACATAACCGCGACCAACGCCAATGCGGATAGCCATGTTCAGGATACCGCCATCGGCTACCGTCGCAATCACATGCTCAGGGTTGACCAGGGTGAACTCGGTGGGGACAGAAATGTCCGCACCGGTCACCGTGCAGGGACCCTCAGCAGTTACATACGCAACAGCAGACTCAACGTCATCGTTGAGAGCAGAGAAGACCAGACCCTTAACATTGAGTACAATGTCGGTGATGTCTTCAACAACGCCTTCTGCAGTGGTGAACTCGTGTTGAACGCCTTCGATTTGAATAGCAGTTGCTTTCGCACCATTCAAGGAAGACAACAGCACGCGACGCATGCAGTTACCCAGTGTATAGCCATAGCCACGCTCAAGCGGTTCCACGATGTAACGAGCTACTGTGTCGTTTACCTCTTCAATTGTTACCGTCGGCCTCATGAACTCTGTCATGTTATATGAGCCTCCTTGCTATGCTGCTGCGGTTATTACTTCGAGTAAAGTTCGACGATGAGCTGCTCGCGAATGTCCAGATCGATCTGATCGCGCTGCGGCAGAGACAGAACGCTGCCCTGCAGCTTCTCGATGTCAACTTCGAGCCAAGCAGGCACCGAAGTGCGCTCGTTGGAGATCAGAGCGCTCTGGATAACAACCATTTCCTTGGCCTTGGGAGCAACAGCAACCAAGTCACCAGGACGCACGCGGAAAGAAGGAATGTCAACGCGGCGACCGTTCACGGTAATGTGACCGTGACGAACCTGCTGACGAGCTTCTGCGCGAGACTTGGCAAAGCCCAAACGATAAACAACGTTGTCCAAACGGCTTTCCAGAATGCGAAGCAGGTTTTCACCCGTAACGCCTTCCTGACGGTTAGCCATATCGTAATAACCGCGGAATTGCTTCTCCAGGATACCGTAGATACGCTTGGTCTTCTGCTTCTCACGAAGCTGCATACGGTACTCGGATTCCTTCACGCGCTTTTTGCCAGCTTCACCTGGCGCATAATTGCGGCGCTCGATTGCGCACTTTTCCGTAAAGCAGCGATCGCCCTTCAGGAAGAGCTTCGCGCCTTCACGGCGGCACAAACGGCAATCCGCTCCAGTGTAACGAGCCATAATTTAGCTAATCCTTTCAACTACACGCGACGACGCTTGCGCGGACGGCAACCGTTGTGCGGAATGGGCGTGCAATCCTGAATGCTGGAAACTTCCAGACCAGCAGCCTGCAAAGAACGGATAGCGGTTTCACGACCAGAGCCGGGGCCCTTGACGTAAACAGCAACCTTGCGCAGACCGTGCTCCATAGCAGTCTTCGCAGCCTGCTCTGCAGCCATCTGGGCAGCAAACGGGGTAGACTTACGAGAACCCTTGAAACCTACGGTACCAGCGGAATTCCAGGAGATAACGTTGCCCTGCGGATCGGTGATGGTAACGATGGTGTTGTTGAAGGTAGACTTGATGTGTGCAGCGCCAACAGCAATGTTCTTGCGCTCTGAACGCTTTACGCGTGCACGAAGATTTTTCTTAGTTGCCACGACTGACTACCCCTTACTTCTTCTTGCCACCGATTTGACGCTTCGGTCCCTTGCGGGTACGAGCATTCGTATGGGTACGCTGACCGCGAACGGGCAGGCCCTTACGATGGCGAAGGCCACGGTAGCAACCAATTTCCATGAGGCGCTTTACGTTCATGCTAACTTCACGATGAAGGTCACCCTCCGTCTTAACGTTAGCCTGAATGTAGTCACGCAGTTTGCCCAAATCCTCTTCAGTAAGATCGTTGGTGCGGGTGTCGGGGTTAACGCCGGTCTCCGCAAGAATCTTCTTAGAAGTGGTCAGGCCAATGCCGTAAATGTAGGTCAAGGCGACCTCAATGCGCTTATCGCGAGGAAGGTCGACACCAACAAGACGTGCCATAATTATCGTCCCCTCTCTCTTCCTAGCCCTGACGCTGCTTGTGACGCGGGTTTTCGCAAATCACAAGAACTTTGCCATGACGACGGATGATTTTGCACTTGTCGCACATTTTCTTGACCGAAGGACGTACCTTCATTTTGTCTTCCTTTCGGTAATGTGAACTACTTTATCTTCACACCCAGCCGCTGGTGTTTATTTGCTTACGATCAAGACAAGTGGCTGGCTTGCCTTGGGACTCACGCGCAAAAAAGCCCGCACAGTTGTCCCGACTGCACAGACTG
The DNA here is from genome assembly GCA_934631995.1 of uncultured Eggerthellaceae bacterium. Lineage (GTDB taxonomy): Bacteria > Actinomycetota > Coriobacteriia > Coriobacteriales > Eggerthellaceae > CAKUOV01. The sequence goes on along the minus strand of CAKTYF010000003.1, from coordinate 12,799 downwards.
CGTACCGCCTCGAACTACTTAAAACGGTAAGTGATGCGCCCGCGGTTCAAGTCATAAACCGAGAGCTCAACCGTGACCTTATCACCGGGCAAGATCTTAATGTAGTGCATACGCATCTTGCCAGAGATGTGGGCCAGGATTTTGTGACCATTCTCAAGTTCTACCTGGAACATAGCGTTCGGTAGCGCCTCAAGAACGGTGCCTTCGAGTTCGATAACATCTTCTTTGGCCAAAAGTTCTCCTCTAACCAAAACTGCCTTTAACGCGAAGATGAATGATAGCAAAGAATTATTTATTTGTACAGTATTTTTTGGAAAAAAGTGCACGAACCGACAAACCAAATTTTTGTTGGCTTTTTTACCTGCATGTCAGGCGTGCGGTCAGGCCGCGCAGCTCTCGTATTCCCTTACGAAGCCGCCAGGTACTTGCGCTGCTAAGAGCGCCACCGCCTTGTCGGTGCCATGATTCTCTAAGACTCACGCCTTAGGCGAGATCTTTCGGTTTTACCACCGAAGGAGAAAATCTCGCAAACTAGCCTCTTCAGAAGCTCTGTGGGGCGTTAGATGAGGTTGTCTCGAGACCGTAGCGTACTTCGGCTACGTGCAAGCAACAACATCAAACCCCCGCTTCTTCACAGAAGCTTTCAGAGGTGCTAGACGCGCCGTCTTGAGACCGTAGCGTACTTCGGCTACGTAAGGTCGAAAGAAAGGCGATGGATAGTGCCTCTGAAAGTTTCTGTGGCTGGGGTACCAGGATTCGAACCTAGGTAGCTGGTACCAAAAACCAGAGTCCTGCCGCTGGACGATACCCCAGTCTCCAAGCACGTGAATGGTGGACCGTCAGGGACTCGAACCCTGGACCTTGGGATTAAAAGTCCCCTGCTCTACCAACTGAGCTAACGGTCCGTTCTACACGCAAGCATGTATTGTAACCTGCTTACCCCGCAAGGTCAAACACTTTTCGCGGACTTTTGAAGCTTTTGAGAAGCTTTTAGAACGTAACGCCCACCAAGCTTATCAGAAGACCCCAAACAATGCCCGTGACCAGCAGTCCCGCTATAATCGCAACGGTGCGCGACACGGGTCGGTTCGCGCGCGCCAGCACTAAAAGGCCCACGCCTGCGGAAACCAAAAGTCCGGCAATCATAGCGCCGGAGCCCAAAACGCCTTCAAGGTACAGCTGCGCAATAGCTACGCTTGCCGCGCAATTCGGAATAAGGCCCACAATCGCAGAGCACACAATCGAAAGCGCCTCATTTTGGCTCACGAATGCCGCCAGCGCGTCTTCGCCGACCCCTTCGATAACCGCATTGAGCGCAAGTGAAATGACGAAAATGAAGACGGTTACTTCAAGTGTGTGTTTAAGCGCGCTGCGGACAATACCCGACCAGCCTCCGGAATCATGGTCATGGCTGTGATCGTGCGCATGGTGCAGGTGATCGCAATCTTTCGCGCAATCATCGTGGTGCCCGTACACCATTTCGGGATGCTCGGTGCACGTCTGGCAGTTGTGGCTGCACTCGCAACGATCGCGCTGACACAGCTCATGGATGCGCAAACCTTCCTGGGCAGCGCTACGGCGGCGCACCGCGAAATCGATAACGAAGCCCATGATCATGCCAATGATCAGCTTTGCAACAAGAACGGCCGCAATAGTCCCCACGGGAGCTTGCTCGGCAATGAAAATAGGCAACATCTCGTCTGACGTGGAAAGATACACCGCGAACAGCGTGCCCAGCGTGATAACGCGCCCCGCGTAAAGCGTGGAAGCGGCGGCAGAGAAGCCGCATTGGGGAACCACGCCTAGAACAGCGCCAATGACAGGACCTGCCGTGCCTGCCTTACGCACCGCTTCCTGCGTTTTTGTTCCCGTTTTATGCTCAAGCCACTCCATGGCAAGATACGTCACAAAGAGAAACGGGATGAGTTTTAGGGTGTCAATGGTGGCATCGGCCAGCACATCAAGAGCTATGTCAATAAATTCTTCCATAAGGCGCATTCTAACAGAACGATTCGCGCTCAAAGCTCAAGCAAGACCAACGAAATGTGAATCTCCTTGAAAGCTCCCCTAATTATAGGATGAGCGCACGAGCGGGCAGCGCAGAGACAAGCACGCAAAGGCGTCAAACGCTCCAACAACATGCATGGACGTCCCACCGACTCGCATGAAGCATTCCTGCCCGCTCGCAGCAACGCACGTCCGAAACGCTGAAACGGCGTTCAAGCAGCAAGAAAGGCGAAGCCCGCAGGCCTCGCCTTTCGTTTACGCAATATCAAGCAGCTGGTACTAAAAAATGAATCGGCTTGCGCGCGATTACATCATGCCGCCGCCCATGCCGCCAGCAGCACCTGCCAGTGCAGACAAATCGGGACCCTGCTTGGGGATCTCGTTGATGGTAGCCTCGGTGATAAGAATCAAGCTTGCAACGGATGCAGCGGACTGCAGTGCGGTGCGAGTAACCTTGACCGGGTCGGAAACACCCATCTCAATCATGTTGCCATACTCGCCGTTTGCGCAGTTCAGGCCTTCGCCCTTAGCCATGTTCTTCACGCGGTCAACAACAACGGAGCCTTCGAAACCAGCGTTTTGCGCAATAGCACGCAGCGGAGCCTCCAGAGCCTTGCGGATGATAGCGATACCAACTTCTTCATCCTTGTCGGAGCCCTCCAGGCCGTCCAACGCAGAGATAGCGTTCACCAGAGCAACGCCGCCACCAGCAACAATGCCCTCTTCAACAGCAGCACGCGTTGCCTGCAAAGCGTCTTCGATGCGGCTCTTGGTTTCCTTCAGCTCGGACTCAGTAGCAGCGCCCACCTTCAGAACGGCTACGCCACCGGAAAGCTTTGCCAGGCGCTCCTGCAGCTTCTCGCGGTCGAAATCGGAGTCGGTGTGATCGATTTCAGAGCGAATCTGAGCAATGCGAGCGTTAATAACTTCCTTGTCACCTGCGCCATCGACAATCAGGCAGTTATCCTTGGAAACCTTGACGGTCTTTGCGGTACCCATTGCCTCGATGGTGGCATCGGCCACGGTCATGCCGAAGTCCTTGGCGATAACCTGAGCGCCGGTCACGGCAGCAATGTCTTCCAGGATGCGCTTACGACGATCGCCGAAGCCCGGAGCCTTGATAGCAACGCAGGTCAGCGTGCCACGCAGACGGTTCAGCAGGATGGTTGCAAGTGCTTCGCCCTCAACATCTTCAGCAACAATGAACAGCGGGCGGCCAGAACGCATAACGGTTTCCAGCAGCGGAACCATGTCCTGAATGTTGGTGATCTTCTGGTCGGTGACCATGATGAAGGGGTCCTTCAGCACGGCTTCCATGCGCTCCATATCGGTTGCCATGTACGGAGAAATGTAACCGCGGTCGTACTGCATGCCTTCAACGATTTCGGTGTCGAAGCCGAAGGTCTGGCTCTCTTCAACAGAGATTGCACCGTCCTTGCCAACAGCTTCCATAGCCTCGGCAATCTTCTCACCGATAACGGGGTCACCAGCGGAAATGGTACCAACATTGGCAATCTGAGCCTGCGTAGAAACGGGTGTTGCATCGGCCTTGATGGCTTCAACAACCGTGTCGGTTGCCTTCTGGATGCCGCGGCGGATGCTCAGAGCATCAGCACCAGCGGTCACGTTCTTCAGGCCCTCGGTCACAATGACGTCTGCCAGAAGCGTTGCGGTGGTGGTACCGTCACCAGCAACATCGTTGGTCTTAACGGCAACTTCGCGAACCAGCTGAGCACCCATGTTCTCAATGGGATCCTCCAGCTCAACTTCCTTAGCAACGGTCACGCCGTCGTTCGTGATAAGGGGAGCGCCGTAAGTCTTTTCCAGAGCAACATAGCGACCCTTGGGGCCAAGCGTTACCTTAACGGCAGCTGCCAACTTGCTAACGCCTGCGGCCAAACCGCTGCGGGCGTCGGCTTCGAATTTAATATCTTTAGCCATGATTCTCTTCTTTCTTTTCCAATTAATTGGACAACGTTAAGAGGTGTTTCGAGCGAGCAGATTGACTTGAAGGTTCCAGAAGTCCGAGCTAAGCGGCCTATTGCGCCGTGTGCGAGGGCTTACTGGGTTCTGAAAGTCAAGGTGCCGCTACAAACGCCGATGTTTCTTGTTGAGCGGACCTTACTCGAACACGCCGTAAATATCCTCGGCACGAACAATCAGCAGTTCCTCCTCGTCAACGGTTACTTCCGTGCCGCCGAACTTGCCATACAGAACCTTGTCGCCAACTTTAACCGGCATAGGAATCAAAGCGCCGTCCTTGTCGCGCTTGCCTTCGCCAACAGCAACTACGACGCCCGTCTGAGGCTTTTCCTTGGACTCGCGAGACAGATACAAACCAGAAGCAGTTTTGTCCTCAACCTCGTCGCGCTTAACGATCACGCGATCACCCAGTGGTTTCAAAGTCATTTTGAAGCCATCCTTTCTGCGTTGCACGCATTTGTTTGTTTCTTAGCACTCAGTCATATCGAGTGCTAATCAGATAACGTTTGCATATTAGCACCATGACGCTTAGTTTCAAGGATGACTCAGGAAATCTATCTGATTGTCACTTAGATGTAAGAAAACGGCGAAGACGCTGACCGCGCTGAACCGAGCACCGAGCCACCGCGAACCTTAGATCGAAGCCGCCACCGAACGCGAATGCCCGTGGCCACTGCACGTGCCGCGCAAGGCGGCGCTTGGTAATGTGCCCGGGACTCGGCTCTTCTCTACCGGTAAAAATCAGCGGAAGGAAACGGCGGTTCCAACGCCCGCTTGAACGCATAGCTGCGCATCGTCTTTTCGATACGCTCCACTTCAGCTGCATCGAAACCTTCGGCAGCAACTTCTTGCACGGACATTTCACGCTCCACCAAGCGAATAAGAATCTGATCGAGCAGCTTATAGCTTACTCCAAGGCTTTTTTCATCTTCCTGACCTGCGGAAAGCTCCGCCGAAGGCGGCTTGTCAATCACATGCTGCGGAATAGGCTCCACCTGCCCCGCCGTGCGCGCTTGCTGGTTCATCCATTCGGCCAGCTCGAAAACGTGCGTTTTATACAAGCCGCCAATAGGCGCATACGCGCCCGCAGTATCGCCGTACAGCGTGGAGTAGCCCATCATCGCTTCGCTCTTGTTGCCGGTGTTCACCACCATCCAGCCATACTGGTTGGACAGCGCCATAAGAACGATCATGCGGCAGCGCGCCTGCGAGTTTTCCGCAGCAAGCCCTGCGAGTTCTTCGCCATACGACTGACGAAACTCCCGTTCAAACGCAAGAAACGGCCCTTTGATGGAAAACGTGCGCGCTTCAATGCCCAAGCGCTCTGCTAAATCGTGCGCATCGGTCAAGGAGTGATCGGAAGAAAACGGACCCGGCATCAAAACGCCGTGAACGCACGGGGCGCCAAACGCCTCTACGCACAGCGCAGCCGTCACGGAAGAATCAAGGCCGCCCGACAAGCCAACAATAACTTCTGTGCAGCCAATTGACTCGGTGAATGCGCGCAACTGGGAAACGCATTCCTGGTGTACTTGATTCATGTCCATGGGAGATGCCTCCTTCGGCCGTTATGCCTGATGAATGCGCTCCGCCAGCCACGATGCCCAAGCGTCAACGCCTTCGCCTTTCGTGGCAGCAATGGGAAAAACGGGCGCTTGCGGATTCAGCTGCGTAACGGATGCGCGGAATGCTTCTTCGTCAAAATTAAACACCGGCATCGTGTCCACTTTGTTAAGGATGATAGCTTCCGATATTTGGAACACACCCGGGTACTTGAGCGGCTTGTCATCGCCCTCGGGCACAGACAAAATCATAACCTTGGCGTTTTCACCCAAATCGAAGTCGGTAGGGCATACCAGATTGCCCACGTTCTCAATGATAATCAGGTCAAGGCGCTCCAGATCAAGAACGTCAATCGCGCGCTTGAGCATGGCGCTTTCCAAGTGGCACGCGCCGCCCGTGTTGATCTGAACTGCGGGAATGCCCTGCGCTTTAATGCGCTCGGCATCCACGGAACTTGCAATGTCGCCCTCGATAACAGCAATGTTAAACTCATCGCGCAGCGCCTCGATGGTTGCCAAAATGGTAGACGTTTTGCCTGAACCGGGGCTTGCCAGCAAATCAAGAACGAACACGTGGTTTTCCGCAAAACGCTTGCGCAGTTCGGCCGCAAGTGCATCGTTTTTGTCCAAGATAGGCTGCTTCATATCGATTTTCATGGCATATCCTTTGCATTGAACTGGATGTTTATCTTTTTAGAGCGGCGCCGGTAGCTTACTTGGCAAGCAGCCGCCCAAATCTTTTGTTTGCGACAGTGTACGCCATAAGCGCGCCTCCTTCACGCTCATTCGCGCTCAGCGGGTGTTTTATTGGGCGATTACTGAGCGGTTTGCTGGAGCTTCGCTGAATGCGCAACGTAATGTGTGACTGCACGTCACATCCTGGAGCAAAAGAAAAGCGCCCCGAAGAGCGCTTTCCGCAGTTTTTCTTATTCGCCCGGTTCTTCGTCGGGCGTTTCGATTTCAATGGAATCGATTTGCATCTCGCGTCCCGAAAGAAGTTCGGTGACAAAGCTGCCGCACGCAGGGCACGACACATGAAAGCGGTCGTGCTGGTAACGCTCGCCACAGTCAAGGCACACGCTTTCCGGCTTGACCAGGTTCACGTTAAGCTCAGCATGGGCGCACAGCTCGTATTCGGGCAGCTCCTGCAATGCCTCGAACGCGAAAATCAACGCCTCATGAATGCATTCGGTCATTTCCCCCACAGAAAGCGAGATAGACGTCACGCTAAGCGCGCCCGCCTCCTTCGCCGAATCGCACACGGTATCCATGACCCCGGTCATAATCCCCAGTTCATGCATGGTAAAAGCTCCTCTACTGGTTTTCAGCGACAATACGTTGCGAAACGACTTGCCGCCGCAGTGCCCGTACTAGAACTAGTCGTCTTCGCAGTCGCGACAATCCATCGCACCGCCCGCGCCAGAACTAGTCGTCCGCACGCTCCGCGCGCATCTTCTTCCACTCCGCCATCATCTCGGCTTCTTCGGCTTCATCGCGTGCACGCTGCGCTTCTTGCTCTTTCAGGCGTTTGCCCAGCGCAATGCGGGAAATAAGCAGGCTCAACTCGTATAAGGAAACCATGGCGGCAAACATCAAGATCATGGTAACAGGCGATGCATCGGGCGTGATCATGGCAGAAACAACAATGAGCCCCATATATACGTAACGCCACGAAGCACGCAGCTTCTTGTACGGCACAATGCCGAATACCACCAGGTAGAACACGACAAGCGGCAGCTCAAACGCAAGGCCGAAACCAATTTCGAACTTGATGATGATGCTCACATACGATGAAGCACGCGGCAGCACAGCCGCAAAACCCGATGCCTGGTCGCACAACCATGAGAAAGCCGGGTTCAAAATAATGAAGTAGCAGAACACCGTGCCCAAAATGAACAGGGCAACCGCCGCGGCGAACGTGGGAATAAACCACTTGCGCTCTTTTGGCTTAAGCGCCGGAAGGAAAAATGCGAGAATCTGCCACAAAATAATGGGCGAGCACGCCACCAAAGACACCCAGAACGAAACGCTGAAGCGCACGCTAAACGACTCAAACGGGTCGATAGCGGTCAGCACCGCCATGCCTTGCGCATCGGTCGGAAGGAACTCCGCGATAGGCATAACCAGGAACTGCGCGATGGTCGGCGTTGCGAGATAGAAGATGCAGACCGATACGGCAAGGGCAACAACAATGCGAACCAAGCGCATGCGAAGTTCGCCCAGGTGGTCCATAATGGGCATTCGAGCAGGTCCGATAGGCATAATCTACTCCCTTTCTTCAATGGTAGATGGTGCAGTGGTGGGAGCAGCATCGGCTGCGGAAGTTTCAGGTGCGTCGGTCGCGGGAGCCGCAGCTTCGGCCTGCTGGGCCTCAACTTGGGAAACAGCAGCATCGGCCGCTTGCACGGCTGCTGCCGCAGCGGCGGCTTCTTCAGCGGCTTTTTGCTCTGCCTGCGCGGCAAGACGTGCAGCGCGCTCTTTCTCGTAGCGGGCGCGGCGCTCGGCAAACGTTTCGGCGGGCGCCTCTTTGCCAGCGTTAGCAGTGGCGCCGGCGGCATTATCGGTAGAAACAGTGCTCTGAGCTGGTAATTCGGCGGATTCATCCTTTGCCGATGCTGTTGCAGCCGTAGCTGCGCCATTCGAAGCAGCGGAAGCAGCCGGCTTTTTCTTCTTGGCAATAGAAGCCATTTCGTTCAAATCGCCTGCCAAAGAAGAACCCGTTTTCTTTGCGATGCCGCCCATTTTATCCAAAGCAGCCAGCGGATCTTTGAACGGATCTTCCGCGTTGGGGTCGAAAACGTCTTCTTTGATGACTTTGCTCATATCGCGCTGCGCGCTTTGGAACGTGCGAATCGCACGCCCTAATGTCTTGGCCACATCGGGCAGACGATCGCCCACTAAGATAAAGCCAAAAATCAAAATGATGAGCAGCTCAAAACCGCTGATTCCGAACACATTTTCTCCTTGCTAAAGCCCCGCAACCCCATTCGCTGGTCCTCTTTATAGCCTTGAACAGGGAAAACCCTCTCACTTTGCCCGCACGTATGTTTACGTGCTGCCACCTGGCATGCAAACAATCACGCTGCGCAGACGCGCAAACCGAGCGTTGCGCCTGCTTACGCACCGCCACCAAGCAGCGCCACCGCCATGGTCGGCAGCGCCAGCGCCAGCACCAAGATGACGCAAACTGCCACCGTGAAAATCTTCTTCGTGCGCTCGGCGGCCTTCTTCTTTTCCTCCGCCAGGCGTTCCCGTTCTATCGCGGCCTGCATGCGCGCGTCGCGCTGCTTCGCCGTTGTCTTCTGCTTTCCCATTACGTTCCTTAATCGCAACGTTTCCTTGACTCTGACCAGCGCTTTCTTGATACTGCCGACCAATGCGGGAAACACTAACTATAGAACTGTATCTCTACACGACCTTCCCTGTTCTTGCACACGAAAAGTCATTCTATCCCTGAACAGTGTATCTTAGCATCACCGAAAACAAAGAGGAGCAGCTTTACAAATTCAACGCAAAAGCACCCGTTTATTGCCTCTTTTTTGCAGCAGGCCAATACCCGCGCGGCACCATGATCTGCCCTGTTAATCCGCGCCAATCGCTTCCCCACCCTTTCTAAGTGTCAGAACATCTGCGGGCAGATTGCTTCCCCGCCCTTCGCAAGCACTTGCATCTCTGTAGATTTCAAGCGTACGCAGGGGGAAAGCGCACGCGAACAGCCCCACGACGGCGAAAAATGCGTATACTGCCCCTATTATGGATAAATTAGACTTCACTTTCATACACGCGCCCGCGACGTACGATTTTCGCGAGCGCTCGATTATGTACGGCCCCGTGTCTGACATGGTGCCGTCTACGCCTATTTTCGAAATGTACCCGCTGGGACTCACCACGCTGTGCGAGTACTTCGAACGCAACGGCTTCCGCGCGCGCATTTACAACCTGGCGTCGATGATGCTGCACAAGAAAAACTTCGACGTAGAGAAGAATCTGGCGCGCCTGGAAAGTCGCATGTTCGGTATTGACCTGCACTGGATGCCTCATTGCCACGGCTCCATTGAGGTGGCGAAAATCCTGAAACGGCTGCACCCCCATGTTCCGATCAGCTTTGGCGGACTGTCATCGAGCATCTTCCACGAGAATCTGATTGCCTACGATTGCATTGATTACGTGTTTCGCGGCGACTCCACCGAGGAGCCCATGCGCATGCTGGTGGAACGCGTGGTTCGTGCGCAAAAGACGGGCACTCCCGTGGGCGATTTGAGCGATATCCCGAACCTGACCTGGAAAGATGAGACTGGTCGCGTGCATATCAACCCGCTTTCGTGGGTGCCCGACGACATGAACGCCATTTCCATGGATTACGACTACCCCATGAAGGGCGTGCTGCGACAGCTTGATTTCTCCAGCTACTTGCCTATGAAGGGTTGGCTGCAGTACCCCGTGACCGCCAGCCTGACGTGTCGCGGATGCGCGCGCAACTGCGCCACGTGCGGCGGCAGCGCTTACGCGTTCAAGAACCATTTCGGGCGACGCAAAGTTGCGTGGCGCGACCCCAAGCTGCTTATTCGCGACATCGAGCATGTGCAAAATCACGTGTGGGGGCCCATTTTTGTGCTGAACGACTTTTTGCAAGCCGGCCCCGCATACACCGAACAGTTCATTTGCGGCCTGAAGGGCAAAGTGCAAAACCCCATTGGCTTTGAGTTTTTCGGCCCACCGCCGGGCGGCAACGACTTCTACAACATGCTTGACACCAACTTGAAAAGCTGGTCGGTGGAGATTTCCGCCGAAAGTCACGACGACGACGTGCGCGCGGCCTTCGGCAAGGGTCACTACAAAATGACCGAGCTGGAAGACACGATTGTCGAGGCGCTTTCGCATCCCAACTGCGACCGCTTCGACCTGTATTTCATGACGGGCATTCCCAAGCAGACCGCCGCCAGCGTGCGCGAAACCGGCGCGTACGTGCAACATCTGTACGAGCGCGTGAATTACGACCCGCGCCTGGTGGTTATGACCAGCCCTATGGCGCCGTTTTTGGACGTGGGGTCCATCGCGTTCGACAACCCCGAGCATTATGGGTACAAGCTGCGCGCGCGCACGTTTGAGGAGCATCGTCAGCGCATGATTCTTCCCAGCTGGAAGCACATCATGAACTACGAGAGCGACTACATGAGCGTGGACGAGATGGTGGACGCCACCTACGATGCCGCGCTGGATATCAACCGCATTAAGGGCGAACACGGCATTTTGGACCCCGCGATGAGCGCCGCTGTGGACAAACGCGTGCGCGAGGCGCGCGAGCAGATGAAACGCCTGGACGACGTGCTATATAACGGCACGGGGCGCATTGACGCGCGCATGGCGGCGCTGAAAACGGAGTTCGAGCGCCTGTCAGAGAATACCGTGGCCGAAAAGAGCGAGTTGAACTGGGCGTTTGATATCAAGCCCACGCATGCGCTGCATCTTGCGAAGCTGGGAATTGCCAACGTGCCGGCAAACTTGGCAAGCCGCTTGACGGGAACATGGCGTTCGGCGGCAAGCGAGTTTGCGTATCCTCCGCAGAAAAACGGCGTGCGAGCGCCCGCCTGGAACCCCGATGGCACGCCAAACTGCACGTTCAAGGGCGTAGTCACCGATGGTATGGGTGACGGACGCTTGCTTGCGAACGATGCAGGCGAGCAAGTGGCAGCATTCGGCAGCGTGGTTGCGCCCGGGTTTGCACGCGAGAACACAAATGCCGCGTTCGATGCGGAAAATGCCGAGCTGGAAGCAGGACGCGCCGGCACCGATGCCGTCGTAGGCGATGCTTGCGCTATTCCCGCAGCTCAGCGCGGTAGCGTGATGCGTGATCCGCTGCTGGAGCAGATGATGACCGAAGAAGCCGAACGCACGGAGCACCACGGCCCCCTGAGCGCAGGCGGCCTGAAAGGAGCAGCGGGACGCGCCGGCGCTCGCGATGCCCGCAAGCTGGACAAGCTGCGCCGTCGCGAGCAGTAAGGACGCCGGACGGCGCAACGCGAGGCGGACGCGGGGATACGGGCAGCGGCGCCAAGTGCACCACCTACGCGGAGGGCGCGAGGGGCATTGGGCGATTTCGCCGAGCGCGCCGCCCAGCGTTGATACGCCGGCTGTGCCCATGGGCGACGACGCCTTCGCCCGCGCTTGAGCCCGAATCGGCGCTCGCCTTCGTTGACAGCATGAACAGGGCATTTGCCGCATTTTGAAAGGAACAACACAACGTGAGCATTGATACCGCAACAGGAAAAGAAGCGCCTGCCGAGATTTCATCGGAGCGCGTGAAAGATATTTTTAGCAGCATCGCCAAAAAGTACGAGCGGTTCAATGCCGTTTCGAGCTTTGGCGCGTATAAAGCATGGCTTGCCGGCATGATGCGCCAAGCGCCCATCAAAGAAACCGACAACGTACTTGATATCGCAGGTGGCACGGGAGATGTGTCGTTTACGGTCGCACGCACGAAACACCCTGCGCACATTCAATGCACCGATTTAGTGGACGAAATGCTGGACGTTGCGCGCGCTCACGTGGAACTCGAGGGCAAAAATTGCGGCGTGCCCATTGACTTCGAGGTCGTGGACGCGCAGAGCATTCCCTACGCGGACAACAGCTACGATGCCATTACCATGGCGTACGGTATTCGTAACATGCCTGATCGCGAGCAAGCGCTGGCGGAAATGTTTCGCGTGCTCAAGCCGGGCGGCAGCCTCACATGTCTGGAGTTCTCCACGCCGCCGAACGCTGTGTGGCGCGCGCTGTACAATTTCTACCTGAAACACTTGATCCCCTTCTGGGGCGGCCTGATCACCGGCGACAAATCGGGATTCGTGTATCTGGCGAAGAGCATCAAGGCGTTTCCGAATCAACAAGGATTGGCTCACCTTATGGAGAATGCCGGCTTTGTTGATGTGACCTGGAAAAACTATACAGGCGGCATCGCTGCGGTGCACGTAGCGCATAAGCCTAAGGCGTAACTCCTGGTTCTGGCTGAGCAGTGCGGGCGCTTAGGCCCCCACTCCCCGCGCCACCCGTAATGCAATCGGCTTAATCTCGGCCGGTAAAAACCGCGACCCCCGGAGTAGCTCAACCGGGGGTCGCATGAATAAAGGGAAGGGGAGGAGAAGTCGAAAGAACAGTTATCGTTGGCGCATAGTTAGTTCCAGCTACTGCAATGCACAAAATGCTGAATGGCAAACGCATCAGCCGCATCGGCCACACCATCTCTATTC
>CAKTYF010000002.1 GCA_934631995.1 uncultured Eggerthellaceae bacterium | reverse complement strand
GCCTTTTTGCCGTGGTTCTGGTGGTTGCCGGCACGAACGTGTGGGTTCTGCAAACGACGAAAAACAATATTCACACCACACAGGAAGTAGCGGATTTTCAGGCCGATGCCATTGTTGTTCTGGGTGCGTCCGTGCGACCCGATGGTTCGTTGTCCCAAATTCTTGCCGATCGCGTGGATGGCGCCATTGTTCTGTACCAGGAAGGCGTTGCCCCGAAAATCATCATGAGCGGCGATAACGGTCAGGACTCCTATAATGAATGCGCGGCTATGAAGCGCTACGCCGTGGCGCATGGCGTTCCAAGCGATGACATCTTCTGTGATCACGCGGGCTTTTCGACTTATGACACCATGTATCGAGCTCAGAACATTTTCGGGTGCAATCGTGTGGTTGTTTCCACGCAGACCTATCACTTGTATCGCGCCCTTTACGCAGGTGAGGGCCTTGGCATGACGGTTGCTGGCGTGCCAACCGATATGCGCGATTACCAAAACCAGTTCTATTATGACTTGCGCGAAATTCCTGCTCGCACGAAAGATTTCTTCAAAACGCTTGTGAAGGCTTCTTCGTCGCTGGGCGGTGAGTACATCAGCCTGAATCAATCGGGCGACGTAACCGACTAGGAATGTGGCCGCTTGAGCGTGGCCGATTAAATGGGCGCAGTGTCTAAAAAACTGCATTCGTAACGTTGCGGACACGCTTTTTCAGAGAAAATCAATAGGAAACAACAAACCTTAAGCGGGGTACAATACCAACCAGGTTAAAAGGGCTCCTGCGATGGACCGTTGCCGGGGCTGTTGAGCGGTGCTGCGCTCGCGAAGGCTTGCGTGGCGGCGTGTCAGGCAGCGCCGAACGGTGGAAGATGCTGTGGCTCTGGGTGGTGTCGGGCAGCGCCGAACCAAGCGGACAAAAGCTGAGCGCAACGCGTGACTGAGCTTCGCATGTGGTTGTCTCATGCGACGGCAAAACGGCGGCAGCTGCAGCGGCGATGAGCGGCGAAAAGACCAAGGGAAGAAGGATTCGATCGATATGCCTCAAGATTTGAACGAGAGAATGTACGGGCTGGGTGCCGAGCCGAGCGCAATCCGCGAGCTGTTCGCCTACGGCCTTGAGCGGAAAGCGCAGATAGGCGCCGATAAGGTGTTCGACTTCAGCATTGGCAACCCGAGCGTTCCTGCTCCCAATGCCGTGAAGCAGGCAATCATCGAGCTTGCGGAGATGAACCCCGTTGAACTACACGGATACACTCCTGCGCAGGGACTTTATACTACGCGCAAAGCCGTTGCGGATAACATCCGCCGTCGCTTTGGCGTTCCCGCTACGCCGGAAAACGTGTACATGACAGCGGGTGCGGCGGCTTCTCTTGGCATTGCGTTCCAGGCGGTTGCTGTTCCGGGTGAAGAGATTATCACCATTGCGCCTTTTTTCCCTGAGTACCGCACGTTTGTGGAAAGCGCACAGTGCACGCTGGTGCCCGTTGCCGCGCGCACAAGTGACTTCCAAATTGACATTTCCGCAGTTGAAGCTGCTATCAACGAAAAAACGCGCGCCGTTTTGATTAACACGCCCAATAATCCCACGGGCGCTGTGTATTCCCGCGAAAACTTGGAAGAGCTGGCCGCCTTGCTCACGCGTAAAGAACAAGAGCTTGGCCGCAAGCTGTACTTGATCAGCGATGAGCCGTACCGCGAGATTTCCTATGGCAAGGAAATTCCGTACGTGCCCACGTTGTATCCACGCACGATTGTGTGTTACTCCTGGTCAAAAAGCCTTTCTTTGCCGGGTGAACGCATTGGCTACGTGTATGTTTCCGATTATGCCAGCAACGCGCGTGAAATTTCCACCGCCATTGCGGGCGCGGGCCGCGCTTTGAGCTACGTGTGTGCGCCGGCGTTGTTCCAGCGGGTGATTGAGCGCTGCATTGACGAGCCGTCTGATGTTGAGTCGTATCGCGAGAACCGCGAAATTCTGTCCGAAGGCCTGAAGAAGCTTGGGTATGAATACATCGAGCCTGATGGAGCGTTCTATTTGTGGGTTAAGGCGCTCGAGCCTGATGCCGAGGCGTTCTGCGAAGCGGCGAAGAAGTTCGAGCTTTTGCTGGTGCCATCGAATAGCTTTGGCTGCGAAGGCTGGATGCGCTTGAGCTATTGCATCTCGAAAGAGACCATTGTCAATTCGTTGCCGGCGTTTGCCGCGCTGAAAGAAAGCTACCAGGGGTAAGTCATGGCGCAGAAATCGCAAAAGAAGCCGAAGAAAAAGAGCGATAGCCACGCCGCAAAAGTCCGTGCAGCAAAGGAGCGCGCGGCGAAGAGGAGCGCGCCTCGCGTTATTGTCTACGGTGTTGAAAAAGAAAGCGAACGCGGTGCCTTGTTGTGGCGTGTTGTTCGCGAGCTCAACTTTGACCTGCGAGAAGTCCGCGCGGAGCAGCTTTCCGACCCTGTAGGCTCGCTTGCGGGTTTAGTGGGGTACCACCCGGCGCTCGCCCCGTTTGACGGCGAAGCTCCTAAGGGCGAGTTTTTGCTGCTGTGCAACCTGAACAAGCATCAGCTGGACGATTTCCTGATGGCGCTCAAGATTGTGGGTGCTTCGATTCCCCACAAAGCGGTTCTGACCAAGGAAAACAGGGGCTGGAGCTTTATCGAGCTCATGGCTCAGGTGGCGCAGGAGCACGAACAGCTGGCCGCTGCGCGTGCCGAGAAAGAAGCGGGTGCAGAAGAATTCGCTGGCGATGGCGAAGCTGCTGAAGAGAGCGCGGGCGGTGTTGCTGCGGATTCTTCAAGCAAATCTGCTGATGAAAACGAAGAAATACGAGAAACAGAATAAGAAAAGCGGCAAAAGCTGAATAAGAAAGGCTCATCATGGAGAACTTTGAATTCGTATCGCCAACGCAGTTCATATTTGGCAAAGACGCCGAACTTCAGATTGGCGCGAAGCTCGCGGCGGCGGGTGCTAAGAAGGTGCTGGTTCACTTTGGCGGCAAAAGCGCGAAGGCCAGCGGCTTGATCGATCGCGTGTGCGCATCGCTTGATGAGCAGGGAATATCCCATGTTGAGCTGGGCGGTGTTCGCCCCAACCCCGAAGTGACGCTTGTGCGTGAAGGCGTGAAAATCTGCAAAGAGCAGGGCATCGACTGGATTATTGCTGTGGGCGGCGGTTCGGTCATTGACTCTTCCAAGGCAATCGCGAACGGCGCCTGCATTGATGAAGATGTATGGACGCTTTTCGAAACGAAGCGCACTGATCATGCGGTTTTGCCAATTGCGGCGGTGCTCACTATTCCGGCGGCGGGCAGCGAAGCTTCCAAGAACACCGTTATCAGCAACGATGAGCTGGGGCGCAAGACGGGTTATGCGAACAACAATCATCGCCCGAAGTTCGCATTCATGAACCCTGAGCTCACGTTTACGTTGCCCGAATACCAAACGGCCGCGGGTATTACGGACATGTTTGCGCACTTGCTGGAGCGCTTCTTCGATGACGTGGGCGCGGTTCCCGTGACCGACAATCTGAACTTGGGCCTGATGAAGACGGTACGTGCGGAAGCTCCGCGCGTTCTAGCAGATCCCGAGAACTACGATGCGCGCGCGAACATCATGTGGGCGGGCATGCTGTGCCATCAGGGCCTTGCGGGCGTCGGCCGTCACGAGGACTGGGCGACGCACGGCATGGAGCACGAACTGTCTGCGCTGAACCCGGCTATTACACATGGCGCTGGTCTGGCCGTTATGTTCCCGGCATGGATGGAGTACGTCTGCAGCGAAAACCCAGGTCGTTTCGCGTATTATGGCCGCGAAGTATTCGGTTTAGCTCCCACGGGCGATGCTCTGTCCGATGCGCTTTCCGCCGTTGATGAGACACGCGCGTTCTTCTCGTCGCTGGGCATGCCTACTACGTTGGCCGAGCTTGGCATTGAAGAAGACGACATTGAGAAGATGATTCCGACCCTGCGCGCAAATAAGGGAGAAGTTTTCGGCAGCTTCAAAAAGCTGACCATGGATGATGCCCGCGAAATCTATCGCAGCGCTTTGTAGTTTGCAACATTTTCGCAGGTCAAACGCGCGCTGTGTGCGGATATTAGCGTTTGAGGCGCGTTAAAAAATCAACGAAGTATCGAAGGGCGTGCCTGTCGCGGGTGCGCCCTTCTTTCGTGCTGCCAGTTTCTTCCGGTCAGCAAATTGCACTGCTACCGTGCAATTTCAGCCAAATTTTGCACTATCACAGTGCAAAATACTCCCAAAAATGCACCATCACAGTGCAATATTAGTGCGGGTCAAGACGAATCACGCTGAAGACGAAAATAATGGCGATTATGCCAGCGAAGAAGCGGATGAAGGCTCTTCTGCTTCGTAGGTATAAACGTTGCCGCGGACGTCAATGAAGATAGCGGAGATGATTTCTGGTTGCGCTTCGCAGAAAGCTAGACCGTTTTCGACGCCCAAGGCAAGTGCTGTGGTGGAGAAGCCTTCCGCGTCGATTGATTTTTCGCATATGATGGTGGCGCCCACGGCGTTGGTTACCACGGGAAACCCTGTTTGCGGATCCAAAATGTGATGCATGAGCACGCCGTTTTTCTGAAAGCAGCGTTCGTACGTTCCGCTTGTTACCACCGATTCCCCCGTGCATCGCACAACCATATTCTCGCTTTGGTCGGGGAAAGGGTTCGTGATGCCAATGGTCCAGGGCTTGTCTTGCGCGTTGTGGCCGTGCGCTAAAACATTGCCGCCCAAGTTGATAAGAAAGTTCGCGAAGCCTTCGCGCTGAAGATATTTCCCCAGCTCATCGGCAATCCAGCCTTTCGCAATGCCGCCCACATCAAGGGCGGCGTCGGGGTTGGCAAGCTGCACGTACCAGGTGTCGTTTTCCTGAAAGACGTTCACCGTGCGCCAATCGACATGCTGTACCGCTTGCTGCAACGTTTGTTTTTCGGGGACAATGCCCTGATGAAAATCCCAAAGTCGCGTAAGGCACCCTGCGGTTACATCGAATACCCCGCCGCTCTTTTCGCAATACGTCAACGCGCGCGCTACCAGCTGGGCAGTTTCGGCCGCAACGGCAATGGCTTTACCTTGCGCGCTATTGATGCGAGAGATATCCGAGGCGGGAATGGTTCGGGAAAACAGGTTTTCGTATCGTTCGCACAGCGCGTGCAGCTCGTGAAAAGCGGTGATGACTTGCGGTGATACGTCTTCTATGGTTGAGGCAACACCTTCGCCACCTTTGATCCCATTGGTGCGCTCGACCCCTTCACCGCCTTCAAGACACAGCGAGAACGTAAGCACGGTGTTGAATGCTTCGAATGTATCATCGAACCTGATCATTGGCTATTTTCTGTCTGCTCATTTGCGCGCGCGATACGGAAACATGGAATCACACGTGCCGCTCTTTGGAGAAGTCTAATCCGAAATGAGTGCGTTCGCGATGGCGCTCACAACGCTGATGATAATACTGCAAAGGAATGCAGTGCCAAAGTTGGCGAACTCGAGCCCAATGCCGAACAGCCCGCCCGAAAGCGATGCCGCCACATAGAGCATAATTGTGTTGATGAACAGGTAAAAGATGCCTAGCGTCAAAAACGAAATAGGGATGGTCAGAATTTTGAAGATAGGCTTGACCACGGTATCGACAAACGCAAGGACCAGCGCAAACATCGCCAGTGCCCCCCAGCCGGTTCCGCCGACGAGCACCACGCCACCAACAAGATTCACCGCAATAGCAACGGCAATGGCGGTAATAATCCAGCGAGCTACGAATTTCATAAGGACCTCCTGCGAGTGCGACCAACAACGCAACGGCGCGTAAAATCAAGCGCGGAATCAAAATAGCATATCGTGCGGTGGTGATATATCGCGCCTTGTACCAAACGCGTTTCGCCTGCATAATTCTATGCATTGTCTATGGCGCTCTTTTGTGAAAGATTCTGTTGAGGAAAAACTATACAATAAAAAGTCAACGAAAAAATGCCAACGAAATGCTGTGGGCAAATCGTAAGGAACAATAACCAAAAGCGAGACATTACGGAGGAAACATGCCACGCGATGCTGCTTCGAAAAAACCGCATAAGACCAGCAGGCCGCCGAAAGCCCAGCGCGAAGCCCAAAAGGCCGCGCAGAGAAATGCCAAAAAGGCTGCTCAAACGGAAGTTTCGCGCGATATTGCCGCCAAGCTGAAGGCTCAGCTTGATGGACCGCGCGCAAAATCGGAGAGAAATGATACAAGAGGTTCGCAGTCGTCTTACGCGAAGGGCTCCGCAAAGAATGGCGCCGCAAGGTCGACTAAGCCCGAGCAGAAGGGCAAGTCCGCGAGCGCAGGAAAGTTCGCGGGTGCCGGAAAGCCCGCCGGTGCAGGGAAATCGGCAAAACCTGAATACCGTGGAAAGTCTGCCGGTGCGGGCAAGCTGGCCGGTATGGGAAGGTCGGGCAAGCCGGGCGCTTCGACCACGCCAAGGAAGTCCGCGAAGTTTGACGAGGGAAGGAAATCGTCCTCGTTCGACAAAAAGTACGAAAAGCGAAGCGACAAGAAGTTCGACAAGGTGGATGGCTCTCGAGGCGGCTTCAAGGGTGAAACCAGGGGCGGCTACAAAGCTGCCGCAAAGGGCGGTTACAAGGGCGGCTACAAAAACGACAAGGCTGATGGCCGCAAACGCGAGAAAGATTTCGACAAGAAGCAAAATCGCAGCTCAAAGCCTTTCGGTCCCACCTCCGACAAGCCTGCTCACTCGGATCGCTCCAATCGCGCCGACCGTCCTGCACGTTCCGAACGCCCGGATCGCTCTGCGCGTCCTGTGCGCGCAGCACGCCCGGCAGCGCGCACTGCGTCTGCTGCGCCCGCAAAGCAATCGGTGTTCTCTGCTGCTGTTGTGCGCGCTCGCAAGACAATGAAATCCCCGTGTTCCGTGGACGTTCAATGTGGCGGTTGCGAAGCTATCGCGCTGCCGTATGAACAGCAGCTTTTGCTGAAAAACGCGCTGGTAGCCGATCTTTTTGAAGGCGTGGGTGGCGATTTCGAGCTGCGTCCGATTCTGGGCATGCAGGATCCCTTCCGCTACCGCAATAAGATTATCAGCCCGTTTGCGCCGGGTAAGAAAATCGAGCAGCCGAAAGCTGCCGCTGGCGCCGACAAGGGCGATGACCAGAAAAAGAAGCGCCGTCAGCGCGGCCTGACCTGCGAAATCTTGACGGGCATGTACGAACAGGGTACGCACAAGCTGGTCCCCACCACGAGTTGTCTGATTGAAAACGAAGTGGGCCAGCAGGTTGTTTCCGCCATCAAGGCCATCATGCAGCGCCATGCAATCGAGCCGTACAACGAGGACACGGGCGAGGGCTTCATGCGCCACGTGGTGGTGCGCGTGGGCCACGAAAGTGGCGAAGTTCTGGTAACCATCGTCACAAACGAAGAGAAATTCCCGGCAGGTAAGTCGTTCGCGAAGGAACTTATCGTGCGCGTTCCGCAGGTCACCACGGTGGTGCAAAATGTGAACATGCGCCAGACGAACGTGATTCTGGGCGAGCAGGAAACGGTGCTCTACGGTCCTGGTTTCATTCTTGATACGCTCTGCGGGTTGAGTTTCCGCATTTCTTCTACCTCGTTTTACCAGGTCAACGCAACGCAGACGGAAGTTTTGTACAACACTGCCGTTGAGCTTGCGGGGTTGACTGGCGCGCAGACCGTCATTGATGCGTACTGCGGTACGGGCACGATTGGCTTGGTCGCGGCAACGCGCGGCGCACAGCGCGTCATTGGCGTTGAGAGTAATGCTGCGGCGGTGCGCGATGCGTGGGAGAACGCGCGCCACAACGGTGTGGAGAACGCAACGTTCATTGCGGCAGATGCAACCCAGTTCATGCGTGAATTCGCCCAGAAAGATACGGACGAGTTCATGAACGAAGCCAGGGCGAATGCTGCGGCTGAGCTGGGGGAAGAGTCCGAAGACGCTGTTGCGCGTGTCGCTGGATTCGATGGTGCTGCGCCTGAAACTGCGCGTGAAGCTGATGCGGCTGCCACTGCCGATCCCGACGCCCCCGCCCCTGTCGCCAGCGCCAACGAAAGTGCAGGTCACGAGCTGGTTCTTCTCATGGATCCGCCACGCGCGGGCTCTATGCCGGAATTTTTGCAGGCAGCGGCAGACCTGGCTCCTCAGCGCATTGTATACGTTTCGTGCAATCCCGAAACGCAGGTGCGCGACATTGAGCTGCTGCAAAAACGCGGCTACGAGCTTCAAATTGTGCAGTCGGTGGACATGTTCCCCCACACGGCCCATGTAGAGACGGTAGCGCTTTTGGTTCGGAAATAATAAAAGAGTTTTCAGAAACCGCCATCAAGGAGAAACGCTTCTCGATGTGTTTAGTCGCCCAATGTCGGTCTAAACAAGCTTGAGAGCCGCTATGCGGTAAGCTTGCCCAAGTATAGTGCTTCCGTGGCCTTTTCTTGCTCGTACGTCGAGTTATAGGAAAGGTCATTTTATTTGCTATTTAACGTTACAATTATTTAGAAAAAGCTAAAATCTGACACGATAGCATGAAAGTATTAATCGATTTCTGCGATCGTCAAAGCATCGACAAGCGAGCACCTGGTTACGTTTCAGAAAACTGGTAAAAGAGACAAAAACCTAAAATAATGTTATTGTCGTCAGGTGAATTTCTCTAATTTCGAAAAAGACGAAGAGGGAATTTTGATTGTCGGAATTCACGATCTTCTACTAAGCGAAAATAGTTTTGGATAGGTTAGAAGGGAAACGACTCTCTTCTGTCTCAAAGAGTCGAATGCGAAAAAGCGTGAAATGGCGCACGGCTGAGAGAAACAGTACAAAAGAAGGTGCTGAAATGTATGACGTACTGATTGTGGGCGCGGGTCCTGGAGGGATTTTTACCGCTTATGAGCTGTTGGAGAAGCGTCCCGACTTGAGTATTGCCATCTTCGAAATGGGCAATGAGCTGGAAAAACGCCACTGCCCCATTGACGGCGATAAAATCAAATCCTGCATCCGTTGCAAGCACTGCTCAATCATGAGCGGCTTTGGTGGCGCGGGCGCCTTCTCCGATGGCAAGTACAATATCACGAACGACTTCGGCGGCACGCTGTATGAATACATCGGGAAAAAGGCCGCGCTGGAGCTCATGGAGTACGTTGACAAGATCAATCTGGCATTCGGCGGCGAAGGCACCAAGTTGTACTCGACCGCCGGCTCCAGCTTGAAAACCAGTTGCATGCAAAACGGGCTGCACTTGCTGGACGCTTCCGTTCGCCATTTGGGAACCGATATCAACTACATTGTTTTGAAGCACCTGTACGATCGCCTGAAGAACAAGGTCGAGTTCCATTTCAATTGCTTTATCGATCGCGTGGAAAAGCTGGACAACGGGTATCGCATTTATCACGAAGGCACTGCCTACGAAGGGAAAAAATGCGTTATTTCCGCAGGTCGAAGTGGCAGCAAGTGGATGGAGCAGGTGTGTCGCGACCTGAATATCAACACGAACTCCAATCGTGTGGACATTGGCGTGCGCGTGGAGCTGCCGGCGGGAATCTTCGCTCACCTTACTGACGAGCTGTACGAAAGCAAGATAGTGTACCGCACCTCGAAATACGAAGACCTGGTGCGCACCTTCTGCATGAATCCCAAGGGCGAAGTGGTCAACGAAAACACGAACGGCATTGTTACCGTCAACGGACACAGTTACGAGGATCCGGCGAAGCAGACCGACAATACGAACTTTGCGTTGCTGGTGGCGAAGCATTTTTCCGAGCCGTTCAAAGATTCCAACGGCTATGGCGAAAGCATTGCGAAGCTGAGCAACATGCTGGGAGGCGGCGTGATTATCCAACGTTTCGGCGACCTAATCAGGGGCCGCAGAAGTACCGAAGAGCGTATCGCCGAATCCTTCACCATTCCCACGTTGAATGCCGCGGCGGGCGACTTGAGCCTGGTGCTGCCGAAGCGAATTTTGGATGGCATCATCGAGATGATTTACACGCTGGATAAAATTGCGCCCGGCACCGCAAGCGACGATACATTGCTCTACGGTGTGGAAGTGAAGTTCTACAACATGGAAGTGCAGCTTGACCACAACCTTATGACGTGCCACGAGGGGCTATACATCATTGGCGACGGAAGCGGCATTACGCATTCGCTTTCGCATGCGTCGGCCAGCGGCGTGTATGTGGCGCGCCAAATTGCCGATAAGATATAAGCTGCGGCGCAAGGGTTGTAGCAAGGGGAATGAAAAGTAAGGAATGACGTGGTTCGATATATTGTCTATGCTATTGCGCTCTGTGCTGTCTATGCAGTAATTGAGTACTTGACCAGCAGAGACGTTGGAATCAAAAGGAAAGATCAATCGGCTGAGCACTACGTTGTAAGAGCTCCATCGGCGTTGAAGTACGTGTATACGGCCATGTTTTTTCTGGGAGTTATCTTGCTTGTTGTGTTTTCCTTCTTCATGGTAACGGGAAACGAGTCCGTTACCATGGGCCACATTTGGTTCGCTCTTGTGTTCGCGGGAATAGGCCTGCTGGTTATGCTGTGGGCATCCCGATGGAGTGTTAGTGTGAATGGGTCAGAAATGGAAGTTCGCAAGATGTTCCGAACAAAGAAGCTTTCCCTACAAGATATTGGGAGCGTGATTGCGGGGAAGAAAGCCGAATTGAGACTGCTCGATAAGGATGGTAAGGATATTGTAGTCGTAGACGCGCTGTCGGATAACTATGAACTGCTCGTGAATAGTCTGATAGAGCAAGGAAAAATGAAGAAGTAAAGAAAGCGGCTTCGATGCAGACCGAAGCCGTTTTTATACCCGGCATGCGCTCCTATTGCGCCGAGTATCGAGCGCGATAACGGCGAGAAATCCAAAGCCCGGCGGCACTTATGGCAAGTCCCAAAACAAGGCCGCCCAGAATGTCGCTGGGGAAGTGGACGTACAAATACATGCGCGAGAACGCGATGAGCACGGCAAGCGGGATTGCTATCAGGCCAAACTTTCGATTTGCGGCGGTAAGAATGGTGGCGCCAATAACGGAAGCCATGGTGTGTCCCGAAGGAAACGAGTAATCGCCCGGTGTTGCTATGAGCATTGCAACGCTTTCATCAAGCCAGCATGGGCGCGGGCGCATGACGAAATTCTTGAGGAAGCCATTTCCGATGAGCGCTCCTGCGGCCAAGCATCCAAAAAGGACAATGCCGTACACGCGATATTTTTTGCTGCAGAGCAAGGCGATTGCGGCAACGATCCAGATGGCGCCGGCATTTCCCAGCATAGTGATGATGGGCATGACAACATCCAAGAACGTGCAGGTCATGTAATCCTGGATTGCCCGCAAAATCCCCCAATCAAAGCTCATGGTCTCACTCCTTTTGTCCGCGTATCGTGCGATGTTGTCAAATTACCCCACCTTTTGTCAACAATTGCCCGCTAAATCCATGGGACGAACGAAGCTGCGTGCTTGAAGCCAGAGGCGAGCTGTTATGCGCGATCAAGCTATCGCCACAATGCCCGAGAAGAGCCGCTGTTCTCGTTGCTGTGCTTTGCAGAAAGCGCTGCTCCTATCGTCGTGTTTAATTGTGGTTCCAGCTTCAAAATGATATTTATTCCAGATTTATGTAACACGTTAAGTTTTTTCGGAATAGATTGACTTTGTTCCATTGCCCTTGTATCGTTTTTTCTATTCCAAATTTATGTAACATGTTAAGTTTTTTCGGAATAGAGGAACGAACATGCAGTCGAAAAGGGAAGAGTATCTTGCGAAACTTGCGAAGAAGCGTTTGAGTCCGTACATTAAAGTTATTACGGGTATCCGTCGTTGCGGGAAAAGCTATCTGCTTAAGACGCTCTATCGCGACTATCTTCGTTCCGCTGGTGTTGATAATCGGCAGATTGTTTCCGTAGAGCTTGATGATGACAGGTTTGAAGAACTGCGCGATAAGAACGCCCTTCGAAGCTATATCGAGAACAAATGTTCCGACGACAGTCTGCAATACTATGTATTCATAGATGAAGTGCAGATGGCTGCGGAGTTTGAGGGCGCGATTATCTCGCTCAATAATCATCCTAACTACGATATGTACATTACCGGCAGTAATTCCGAGTTCCTGTCCAGGGACATATCTTCAAAGTTTCGGGATCGTGGAGACGAAATCAGAATACATCCGCTCTCGTATAGAGAGTTCTACGACGTATACCAAGGTGATAAGCGCTTCGCTTTGACGGATTACTTGACTTTTGGCGGTATGCCTCGCCTTATAAATGAGTCGGACGCTGTGGAGAAGATGGCCTATTTGGTCAACCTGGTTGAAAACACCTATCTGGCAGACGTGGTTGAACACAATCATGTCCGCTTGCCTGAGGAAATGGGGGCACTTTTTGACGTTCTATGTTCTACAACGGGCTCGCTGGTGAATCCCAGCAGCCTGGCGGGGACATTGCTTTCAGAAAAACACGTTAAGATAGATGGGAAGACTGTTTTTTCCTATATGGAGCACTTCGAGAGGGCATATCTATTAGAGACGGTTAAAAGATTCAATATCAAAGGCAAAAGTTATTTGAAAAGCAGCTTCAAATGTTATCCAGAAGATGTTGGACTCAGGAATGCTCGGCTCAACTTTCGTCAGCTTGATCAAGGGTTTGGTATTGAGATAGTTGTTTATAACGAGCTTCGTCGCAGGGGGTATCGTGTTGATGTGGGCATGATTGAAACAAGGGAGCGCAACAAAGAGGGTAAGCAGGTTTACAAGCAGAATGAGGTTGATTTTGTCGCTCGGCTTGCCAGCAAGGAATATTACATCCAAGTCATGGATAAATCTCCTTTGGGTCAACATGGTGCAAACGAGTACGGCAATCTCTTGAAGGTTCCAGGGTCCTTCAAGAAGATTGCTGTAATAAACGAGCCGTTTCGGGCATACACCAATAGCGACGGCATACTTGTGGTTTCTTTGGAGGAGCTTTTGCTTGAGCGCGATTCTCTTGATTGGTGATTTTCTCATCGCTTGGTGCTTTCGACAAGAGGTCGTGCGGTTGTTGTTTCTCAGGGCTGAAAATGGCAATGGAAGATACGGCTGGCGTTGTACGGGAACGTCGATGTTGACAAATTACCCCACCTTTTGTCAACAATTGCCCGCTAAATCCACGGGACGAACGAAGCTGCGTGCTTGAGGCTAGAGGCGAGTTGTTACGCGCGCTTCGGGAGCTTTTTCAGCAGCGCCCAAGCCTTTTGCTTCAAATCGGGTTTGGCAAGCATCGCCTCAAACGAGGAAAACGTTACCGCATCGCGTCCCAAGATGCGCGTATATGCGTTCGGCGAAAGCTGAAAACGATGCAGTTCTTTTGCGTCTTGACCGCGATAAATCGCTTCTTGCGCAACGCGATAGGCCTGTTCCAGCGCGCGTACCGCATCTTTATCGGCGGCGACAAGTGCAAGAGGATCAATTCCTTCGATGAGCGAAAAAAGCCGCTTGGGGTTCAGCGCGTCACAGCCATGGGGCTCAGCCACAACGAAGAAGCAGTTTTGTGCGCCGTATCCAAGTGCTTGGGCAGAGCTCGCAAGCGCTTTCTTTGCATTTTCGCCCAGAGGCGCTTGCGAAACAACGCAAAACAGGGGCGTGAAGGCATCGGTGCCACCTCCCGCGAGTTCCACATGGCGCGCGTAACGATCGAGCACGGTATCGCGCGCGACGGAATACATATTACTTTTAGCGGAAAAATTCACACCGACCCCTGATAAACCTGTTGCAAATTCAAATGTATGATTAATAATAGCACCAGACAGGAACGGCAAGGTCAAGAGCGCAAAACCACGGATTTTCTCCTGCGTTCGGATCGCGCGTTTCCTCTGCGCAATAAAAGAACGGTACAATGCGAAATTGCACATTACCGCGCAAGGTGTGAAAAGGGCCGCGGGGCGCAGGCTCCGGCGGCGTTCGCAAAAAGAAAGAGGGTTCCCATGTGCACAAACGGTGTAAACATCGGTCAATTCGATCAGATGATTGAGCAAATCAGCGATCACATCAAGCTGGAGCGTCGTTGGACGCATAGGCTTGCCCATCAGGCAGAAGATGCCGGTTTCGAGAAAGCGCATCGCAAGATGCACGAAGCACAGGCGCTGCTTGACGAGGCTTTGGCTATGCTCGATGAGGCAAAAGATTTGCTGGAAGAAGACGCAGAAGACGCCAGCGGCGTGAAAGTGAGCCTGGTCTAAATGGCGCACGAGCTTGCGCGTTTTTCGGTGGCAATGCCGGTTGACTTGCTTGAGCGTTTCGATGACCTGGTGGAACGTCGCGGCGTGGCGAAAAATCGTAGCGAAGCTGTGCGCGACTTGGTACGCGATGCCCTTATTGAAGAAGAGTGCGCGACACCGGATTCCATGGTTTTCGGGTCGCTGACCATCGCTTACGACCACCATGCCAATGACCTGCAGGAAAAACTGCACAGCATTCAGCACCATCACTGTGATGCCGTTATTTCTACGATGCATGTGCATCTGGACGCCCATTTCTGCTTGGAAGTCATCATCCTGAAAGGGAAGATGGCGCTGGTGCAAGAGATTGCCGACATGATTTTAGGCTGCAAGGGCGTGAAAAACGGCCGATTGGTTGTCACGAAAATCGACGAGCACATGTAACGCCGGCTGCGTCTGCGGGCGCGTCCGCGGGTCCGGTCGCGGGTGCGGCTGCGTCTGCGGGTGCGGCTGCGGGTGCGGTTTCGTCCGCGGGTCCAGTCGCGGGTTCGGTCTGCGGGTGCGGCTGCGGGTGCGGCTGCGTCCGCGGTCGCGTCCATGGGTGCGTGTGCTAAAGGCAGTCGGATGCCGCACCGCTTGCGCTTCCTGCGTTACTTGCGCCGTCTTCGCTAATACGCCGGCATTTGGCCAACGTCCGCCGCGCCTCCCGTACCTGTTGCAGTATGTTCGCGACGCCCGTTACGCCTACGGTGTATCATGCTGACCTGCCAGTATTCTGGCGGGCGCATTCGAGTGCGTATTTTAGCTTGACGATCCGCGAATAAAGCCTGCGAGTCTGCAGGTAAAAGGAGTTTTCTATGGACGAGAAAGTCATGCTGGGCCACGGAAGCGGCGGCTCCATGATGAAACACATCATCGACGAGGTGTTTTTCCAGGCATATGCCGGAGAAGAGCTGCTCACGGGAAACGATGCCGCGGTGCTGAGTGTGCCTGAAGGCAGCCGTCTTTCCTTCTCTACCGATAGTTTCGTGGTCACCCCCCATTTCTTCCCCGGCGGCGATATTGGCCGCTTGGCAGTGTGTGGCACGGTAAATGACGTGGCAACAAGTGGTGCTACGCCCCTTTATCTGAGCTGCGGTTTCATTCTTGAAGAGGGGTATCCCATTGCTGATTTGAAGCGGATTTGCGCTTCTATGGCACAAGCTGCGAAAGAGTCCGGCGTGCATATTGTCACGGGCGACACGAAAGTGGTCAATCGTGGTCACGGCGATGGCGTGTTCATCAACACGAGTGGCGTAGGCGTGCTGCGTGAAGGTGTGAACCTGGGTGGCCAGTACTGCCAACCGGGCGACAAAGTCCTGGTCACGGGCACTATGGGCGATCACGGCATCACCATTATGAGCCAGCGTGAATCGCTGAGCTTCTTCGCCGATGTGAAAAGCGATGCGGCGCCGCTGAACCACCTTATTGCAAACGTTGTCCAGGCGGCGCCCGATGTGCGTTGCTTCCGCGATCCCACGCGCGGTGGCTTGGCCTCTACACTCAACGAGCTGGCGGCGCAGGCCAACGTAGACATTACCATCGATGAATCCGCCGTGCCCGTGCTTGATGCCGTGCGCGGCGCGTGTGAGATGCTGGGCTACGATGTGATGCAAGTCGCCAACGAGGGCAAGATGGTGTGCGTTGTTCCCGCAGCTCAGGCGCAAGCGGCCCTGGATGCCATGCATGCCAGCACGTATGGCGAAAACGCTGCTATCATCGGCGAGGTCACGCCGTCAACGGAAGGCCGCGGCAACAAGGTTTTCCTGCGCACCGCGTTTGGCAGCACTCGCGTTCTTGATATGTTGGTGGGCGAACAGCTTCCTCGCATTTGCTAAAAGTAACCGTTCCTCTGAAACTTTGCATAAATGCCGCAATACTCTTGAAAAAAAAGGCGTGTTTGGTATTTTGTGCAGCATTGCGGTTTTGCCCCGAAGAAGTTTTATGTGGATGGATTTATGAGAGAGAGGTCTTCATGGCACATCCTATTATTGATGCTGATGAGTGCATTGGATGCGGTATTTGCGTTGACGCATGCCCGAATGGCGTTCTTGAAGTAACGGGCGGTACGGTTGAGGTTGAGAACGAAGACGCTTGCGTTGCCTGCGGCGACTGCGTAGAAGAGTGCCCCATGGGCGCTATCACTGACGTAGCCGAGGACTAATTCCCGCGCTGTCGGTATTGATGCACGAGAAGTAGAAGGCGTTGCGAAACACCGATGTTGGGCGTTGGCGGAAGTCGATGCTGCGGACATCGATGAAACGCCGGGCGGCTTCGTGCACACGCCATCAACAACAACGAGCAAAGCTCAAAACAATGAATCCCCTGAACAAGCTCAGGGGATTTTCTTTTCCGTGGTGCTTCGTGGCGCTTCTGCGGGTGACCGATTGCTCGCTTTATGGGCTGCTGCTGGTTGCTCATCGTTGCGTAAGAAGAAATGCCAGGTAATGCGGTAGCGTCAGTATTTCTCCTGTGCGGCCGATATTCAGGTCGGCAAGCTTTATAGCCGATTCCACGTGATATTTTTCGGGGTGCTTGAGGACGGTTTTTACGCTTTTCGCATTGCCATCGCTTGCTTTTACTTCAACTGGTACGCACTTTCCCTTGTAGCGAATCACGAAGTCGAGCTCAAGACCAGAATCCTTTCTGAAGTAATAGAGCTTTCTGTCCATTTTCGAGAAGATGTCTGCGATAAGATTCTCGAAGATTCCGCCTTTATAACCAAAAAGATTGCCGTTAAGAATATCGAACTGGGTTCCATCTTCAAGCATGCTCACGAACAGACCAGTGTCCGCCATGTATATCTTGAACTGGTCGTCTATTGCGTTGCCGTCCAAGGGAAGCTCAGTAATGGACAAATTGTTGCATCGGGTGATTATGCCTGCGTCTTCGATCCATTGAAGGCTGCCTGCGAAACGTGCGGCGGTTGATCCCTTTT
The DNA here is from genome assembly GCA_934631995.1 of uncultured Eggerthellaceae bacterium. Classification (GTDB taxonomy): domain Bacteria; phylum Actinomycetota; class Coriobacteriia; order Coriobacteriales; family Eggerthellaceae; genus CAKUOV01. The sequence continues at coordinate 35,256 of CAKTYF010000002.1, read as the reverse complement.
TTGCGAGCGAATACTGGAATTTCTTGTTTTCTTTGGCCAGTTGCCTTGGGATTGACTGGAAGCATTGCTTGATGAGCGGCTTGTTCGCTGCTGGGGCGTACTTCACCATGTCATCTTCGTAAGCTCGTACGATATCGCGCTGAATGCGCAGAACGCTTGCCATATCACGATTGTCTACGAAGGACTGAACGACATCGGGCATGCCGCCTACCACGGTGTATTCCAGTAGCAGCGAGCGCATACGGGAATGCAAAGCCGGCGGAACCGGTGTTTCGGCTTCGAGATGAGAACGAAGCATCTCAATCATTGAATCGGATATATCGTTTGCCCAACAAAACTCTTCAAAGTCCAGCGGATGCATGTTTATAAGAGTTTCATAGCCCACGGGAACAGAGGCTGGCTCTTTGCCGTAGCCCGCTACTCCAAGGAGGGACCCCGTGCCAATAACGTCATAGCGTCCATCAAGACTGAAGAACTTAAGAGCTGTGCGCGCTTGCGGGCATTCTTGTATTTCATCAAGAACCAGGACTGTTTCCCCTGGTACGAAGCGCGTTGAGGCACCAAGATACGCCGAGGCCATCATGGTGATTTGGTCTACGTCCAGCGACCCTGCGAAAATATCTTTCGCTCCGGGGTTTTCAAAGAAATTGATATAAACAACGTTGTGATAATTTTCTTGAGCGAAGTGCAATGCAGCAAACGTCTTTCCGCACTGCCTGCACCCCTTGATAATTGCTGGTTTGTGGTTGGGATCGGCTTTCCATGCCAAGAGTTGATCTACGATTTTTCTCTTTAACATATCATTAGCTTTCTAACTGGGAAGATAAACTTTTTCAAGCGACTTTTTCGTAAATTATAAACTTTTTCAAGCGACTTTTTTGGAAATTTGCAACTTTTTCAAGGGACTTTCTCGCGTTTCAGCAATTTTTCCAAGGGACTTTTGGGCGTGCTCCTTCCTGAGTTTGATCCGCTGTGCCTTCTCGAGCCCTTTTCTGCGCCGCTTCTCTTCACTTCAAATTTGCCTTGCACGAACATTTTATAAATCGAAAGTAACAGAATTTAAACGCGATAAAGAAACAAACTTGACAGTGCATGACTAAGATTTTATATTGACGCTAACAAAAGAAGAACTGTGCCTTTACGGTACAGAAAATCATCAGTGAAAGGACTGATAACAATGGCAAAGATTCTCGGTATTGACTTGGGTACTACCAATTCCGCGATGGCAGTTATGGAAGGCAGCACGCCTGAAATCCTGGTCAATGCGGAAGGCGATCGTACCACCCCTTCTGTTGAGGGCTTCCGTAAAGATGGCGAGCGTGTGGTAGGTAAGGCTGCAAAGAACCAGGCAGTTACCAATCCCCACAACACGGTTTCTTCCGTAAAGCGTTTCATTGGTCGTTCCTACAACGAAACTCAGGAAGAGCAGAAGACCGTTTCTTACAAGGTTGTTTCCGGTAAGGGCGGTCGTGCGGTTATCGACATTGACGGCAAGGAATACACGCCCGAAGAGATTTCCGCAATGGTGCTTCAGAAGATGAAGAACGATGCTGAAAAGCGTTTGGGCGAAACCATCACCCAGGCTGTCATCACCGTTCCTGCTTACTTCAACGACGCTCAGCGTCAGGCAACGAAGGACGCTGGCAAGATTGCTGGCCTGGAAGTTCTGCGTATTGTGAACGAGCCGACGGCTGCTGCTTTGGCTTACGGCCTTGACAAGGTGAACAAGGACGAAAAGATTCTTGTCTTCGACTTGGGCGGCGGCACGTTCGATGTTTCCATCCTTGAGTTGGGCGATGGCGTTTTCGAAGTTGCAGCAACCAATGGCGACAACCACTTGGGTGGCGATGACTGGGATCAGCGCATTATCGACTGGCTTGCTGACAAGTTCCAAAGCGATCAGGGCGTTGATCTGCGCAAGGACCCCATGGCTTTGCAGCGTTTGAAAGAAGCTTCCGAGCGCGCGAAGATGGAACTTTCCGCAACCAGCCAGACCAACATCAACCTGCCTTACATCACTATGGATGCAACGGGCCCGAAGCACTTGGATTACACGCTGACTCGCATTGAGTTCGAGCGCATTACCAAGGACCTGCTGGAGCGCTGCAAGGTTCCGGTAGAGAAGGCCTTGAAGGATGCCGGTATGCGTGCTGGCGAGCTGGACGAAGTCATTCTGGTTGGCGGCTCCACGCGTATGCCCGCTGTTCAGGAGCTTGTTGAGCGCTTGACCGGCAAGAAGCCGAACATGTCCGTGAACCCCGATGAGGTTGTAGCAATGGGCGCAGCTGTTCAGGGCGGCGTTTTGTCCGGCGACGTTGAGGGCATTGTCCTTCTGGACGTTACCCCGCTTTCCTTGGGCGTTGAGACTTTGGGCGGCGTCATGACCAAGATGATTGATCGTAACACCACCATTCCTGCACGTAAGACGGAGATTTACTCCACCGCGGCCGATAACCAGACCGCTGTTGAAATTCACGTTCTGCAGGGCGAGCGTCCTATGGCTGCCGACAACAAGACGCTGGGTCGTTTCCAGCTGACCGGCATTCCTGCTGCTCGTCGTGGCGTTCCTCAGATTGAGGTTACGTTCAACATTGACTCCAACGGCATTGTGAACGTTTCCGCTAAGGACTTGGGCACGGGCAAGGAACAGCAGATTACCATTAGCGGCTCCACGGCTTTGTCCGATGATGAAGTTGATCGCATGGTGAAAGATGCTGAGGCCAACGCTGAAGCCGATGCAAAGCGCAAGGAAGAAGTTGAGGTTCGCAATAACTGCGACAGCTTGGCTAACGCAACCGAGCAGACCATCAGTGAGATTGGCGACAAGCTTCCTGAAGATATCAAGAAGGATGCTCAGGATGCCATCGCCGAGGCACGCAAGGCTCTGGAAGGCACCGACCTTGATGAGATCAAGGCTGCTCAGGAGAAGCTGCAGCAGGCTGGTTACAAGCTGGCAGAGGTTGCTTACTCCGCCGAGCAGGCACAGGGTGGCGCTGCAGGCGCTGCAGGTGCGGCTCAGGGCGGCAATGATGACGGCCCCATTGAAGCCGACTACGAAGTTGTTGACGACGACGAGAAATAAGAGCTTGTACGGTAGGTGTATGGATTATGACTGAAAAAGTTGAAAATACCGATCAGCGTGATGCTGGATTCCCTCCTAACCCCAGCACCGCTGCCGCTCAGGAAACCTCCGAGCCTTGCGGCTCGGAGGCGGCGGCAACCGACAATGCTGCAACCAACGAGGAAGCCGTTTTGGAAGAAGCAGAAGAGGTTCTTTCCGCAGTTTCCGAGCTTGAAGCCGCAAAGGCCGAGATTGAAGAGCTGAAGGAGAAGTATCTGCGCCTTCACGCCGAATGGGATACGTATCGTCGTCGCATGAATGAGCAGCGCGAAGAGGATCGCAAGCGTGCTACCGAAAAACTGGTGGACAACATGATTCCGATTCTTGACGACTTTGAGCGCACTATTGATTACGGTACGAACAACGGCGAAGCGGGCATGCTCGATGGCACCAAGGCCGTGCTGAACAAGCTGATTGACGCTTTGGGCAAGAGCGGCGTTGAGGTTTTGAACCCCGAAGGCCAGGCGTTTAACGCGCTTGAGGCTCAGGCAGTTCAGATGATTCCCGACCCGAGCGTTCCCGATGAAACGGTTGCGCAGGTGTTCCAAAAGGGATACCGCATGGGTACGAAGGTGCTGCGTCCTGCTATGGTGGTTGTCACCAGTGGCGGACCGAAGCGCGAGGCAGAAGAGTAATGGTCTATCAGGGCTTTTGCCCCGAAAGCACTACGAATAAACGTAAACTTACGGGGCGAGCGGTGTATGCTCGCCCCTGTTATTAGGAGATTGGATAACATGGCCGCAACTCCCGACTATTACAAGATGCTGGGTGTGGCGCGCGATGCCACGCCTGAGCAAATCAAAAAGGCGTATCGCAAGCTTGCGCGAGAATATCATCCCGACGCGGGCGGCGATGAAGAGAAATTTAAGGATGTAAACGAAGCGTACGAGGTTCTAAGCGACGAGAAGAAACGCAAGCTGTACGACCAGTACGGAACCGCGAACGAGAATCAGATTCCGGGCGCAGGTTTTGGCGGATTCGGTGGCGTGGGCGATGCATTCAGCGGCTTTGGCAGCTGGGCTGAGATCCTGGACAGCATCCGCAAGGGCGAAGGCGCCTTTGGGACGAACTGGGACTTTGGCCAGGGCGGTCGTTCTGCTGGCGGAAACGCGTACTCCGGCTTCAGCGGATTTGGTGGCTTCGGCGGTTTCGGCGGCGGCGCACAACAGCAAAGCGGTTGCGGTGGCGGCTGCGGCGGTGGATCGTGTGCCCCCGAGAAGGGCAAAGACATTACCGTTACGCTGAAAATCAGCTTTGACGAGGCGTTTTCAGGTGCCGAGAAAAAAGTGACGCTGCGTACCTCGGTTTCGCAAGAGAAGCAGACGATGGTCGTGAAGGTTCCTGCTGGTGTAACCGATGGCAAGCGCTTGCGTTATCGTGGCAAGGGGATGCCGGGGCCGGGCGGCAACGGCGATTTGCTGGTGACGTTGGCCATTCAACCGCATCCGTACTTCGAGCGTGATGGCGCGGACGTGATTGTGAACACGCCCATTTCGCCGGCCGAAGCAGCGTTGGGCGCAAGCATTGTGGTGCCTACGCCGGGTGGTGCAAAGGTGCGTGTGAGGGTTCCCGCTGGTTCGCAATCGGGGCAGGAACTGCTGGTGAAAGGCAAGGGCGCACCGCACATGAAGGGCAATGGCTCGGGCGATTTGCGCATTCACTTGATTATTACGCTGCCAGAGAAACTAAACGACGAGCAGCGTAAAGCGATGGAAGATTATTTGGCAGCAACGAAGGAAGATGTACGAGTATGGCAGTAAACGACAGGAATAGACCGGTCTACATGATTGGCGTTGCCGCTGAGCTTGCCGGCGTGCATCCTCAAACGTTGCGTACGTACGAGCAAAAAGGCTTGGTCACGCCCCAGCGCACGAGTGGTAACACGCGCATGTATTCTCAGGCGGACATTGAGCGCTTGGAATTTATCAACGAGCTTACCAGCGAAGGCATCAACTTGGCAGGCGTTATTCGCATCCTTGACTTGCAAGGACGTTTAGATGACCGCGATACGGAAATTGATGACTTGCATCGTCGTGTTCGCCGCCTTGCTGACCGCGTGCATGAGCTGGAAACGCGCGAGTCCGTGAGCACGCTGGTGTCCGACACGGCTATCATTCGTTATTTGCCTTAGAACCATACGCGGGCATAGCGGGTTTGACGGCCGGATGGTCTTTTCGCGAACCCACAGCCCGCGCAACTGAAGTTTTATGGAGCATTTCGTTTTCCCTGATAGGAGGATAGCTTTATGAACATGGGTAATTTGCAGAAATTGGCTCTAACGGCGCAGGAAGCGCTGCAGGAGACCATGGGCATTGCCTCGGACGCGGAAAGCGCCCAGGCAGAGCCGATTCATATGCTCAAAGCGCTTCTGACGCGCGGCGAGAACAACATTACGGCCATCATCAAGCGCATTGGCGCCGATCCGTCCTCGCTTTTAGTGAACGTAGACGACGAGATCATCCGCATGCCTAAGCAGTCCGGCGGCTACATGGGTATGCAGGGCGTGCCTGGTCAGGCGCTTATGACGGTGCTGGACAACGCGGTGAAGGCCGCTGAAAAGCTGGGCGACAGCTACGCGACTACCGAGCATCTGCTTATTGCGCTTTCCGAAGATAAAACGACAGCGGGTCGCTTGCTTACCGCGGCGGGCGTAACGCGCAAGAACATCGAGGCCGCTTACGAGGAACTTCGTGGTGACACGCGCGTTACCGATCAAACGGAGAAAGCCGAGTTCGAGTCGTTGGAGAAGTACGGCCAGAACCTTACGCAGCAGGCGCGCGAAGGCAAGCTTGACCCGGTGATCGGCCGTTCTGAAGAGATTCGCCGCACCATTCAGGTGCTTTCGCGTCGTACCAAGAACAACCCAGTGCTTATCGGCGAGCCGGGCACGGGCAAGACGGCAATTGTCGAGGGTCTGGCGCAGCGTATTGTGGCGGGCGATGTTCCCACCACGTTGCGCGACAAGGATATCATCTCGCTTGATTTGGGCGCAATGATGGCAGGCGCGAAATATCGTGGCGAATTCGAGGATCGTTTGAAGGGCGTTTTGCGCGAAGTGAAGCAGTCCGAAGGACGCATCATCCTGTTCATCGACGAGCTGCACACCATTGTTGGTGCAGGTGCAGGCGGCGACAGCTCCCTGGATGCGGGCAACATGCTCAAGCCGGCGCTGGCGCGTGGCGAGCTGCATGCCATTGGTGCTACAACGCTTGACGAGTACCGCAAGTACATCGAGAAAGATGCTGCGCTGGAGAGTCGTTTCCAGAAGGTGTACATCAGCGAGCCTACCGTGGAAGATACCATCGCCATTTTGCGCGGCCTGAAGGAGAAGTATGAAATCCATCATGGCGTGCGCATCAAGGATAGCGCGATTGTGGCAGCTGCTGAGCTTTCGAACCGCTACATCACCGACCGCTTCCTTCCCGATAAGGCAATTGACCTGATGGACGAGGCGGCAAGCCGTTTGCGCATTGAGATTGACAGCATGCCGGAAGAGGTTGACCTGGCTGAACGCAAGCTCACGCAGATGCAAATCGAAGAGCAGGCGCTTATGAAGGAAACCGACGAGGCGTCCAAGGAGCGTTTGGAGAACCTGCGTCGCGAGATTGCAACCGCAAAGGATTTGCTGGACGCGCGCAAGGCGGAATGGAAGAACGAGAAGGACGTTATCGAGAACGTTGCGTCTATCAAGGCAGACTTGGAGTCGGCGCAAAACGAAGAGGAAAAGGCCATGCGCGAGGGCGATTTGTCGCTGGCTTCCGAGATTCGTTACGCGCGCATCCCTGGCTTGAAGAAGCAGTTGGCCGATGCCGAGAGCGTTTTGAACGAGCGCCAGAAAGACGGCGCCATCCTGAAAGAGGAAGTGTCCGAGGACGAGATTGCCGAGGTCGTTTCCGCATGGACGGGCATTCCCGTGCAGAAGATGATGCAGGGCGAAATGCAGAAGCTTGCCGACTTGGAAGACAAGTTGCATGAGCGCGTTGTTGGCCAGGATGAAGCTGTTTCCGCAGTTGCAGGCGCAATTCGTCGTAGTCGTGCCGGACTTTCCGACCCGAACAAACCCATTGGCAGCTTCTTGTTCTTGGGTCCCACGGGCGTGGGCAAAACCGAGCTTGCAAAGGCGCTAGCCGAGTACCTGTTCGACAGCGAGCGCAACATGGTGCGTATCGATATGTCCGAGTACATGGAGAAGTTCAGCGTGCAGCGTTTGATTGGCGCGCCTCCGGGATACGTGGGATACGACGAGGGCGGTCAGCTTACCGAGGCCGTGCGTCGCAAGCCGTATTCGGTAATCTTGCTGGACGAGATCGAGAAAGCGCATCCGGATGTGTTCAACATCTTGCTGCAGGTTCTTGACGATGGCCGTCTGACTGATGGTCGGGGCCGCGTGGTGAGCTTCAAGAACGCGGTCATCATCATGACCAGCAATATTGGCAGCCAGTTCATGCATTCCGAGGAAAAGGAAGGCGAGACGCTGGAGGATTTGGCAAAGCTGAGCCCCGATGCCATGGCGAAGCGTATGGCGGAGTTCCAGCGCAAGGTGGAAGATGCGCTGCGCGGTACGTTCCGTCCTGAGTTCTTGAACCGTATCGACGAAGTGATCACGTTCCATGAGCTGAGTATTTCCAACATGGAGCCTATCGTTGACCTGCAGCTCAACGCCGTGCGCAAGCGCTTGGTGGATCGCCGCATTACGCTGGATGTCACGCCGGCCGTGTTGCAGCAGCTGGCAATCGACGGCTTCGACCCCATGTATGGTGCACGTCCGTTAAAGCGCCTGGTCCAGAAGGAGATTGTGGACCGCATTGCTGCGAAAGCAGTTACGGGCGAGCTGCGTGACGGGTCTCATGTGTTCTTCGATATTGATGACACGGGCGATTACCAATGCCGCGTTGAAGAGCCCATCGATTACGATAGTTTGCTGTCGTAGGGGCGTGACAGCTGCGTCGTGGCACAACGGACATGAGTGCACTGATGGTGGCGTGATGCTGCTGACGTGATGCGGTGTTGCCGGCGGTACGATGCAACACGCAATAAGGGCGCGTGCTGGGGAGCAATCCCTGGCGCGCGCCTTTTTTGTTGACAAATTACCCCACCTTTTGTCAACAAGGTGAAAAAGTGACGGGGTCCTTTTTCACCTTTTTTCATGATGGTCTCCTTCGATCCGTAACTTCGTAAATCCAAGTTTTGCCTGATAACCTGTCATTGGGAAGTTTTGCTTGGTCTTTGCTGCAGGTTTATCCGCACTTTGCAGGGGAAAATCTGTCTTGACCCGTTGTGTTTGCGGGGTTTGCGGGCGCGATTGTTGACAAAAGGTGGGGTAATTTGACAACAAGTGCGGTGCAGATGGCACGCGCGGTGTGGGTCATCTGCGCCTTCTGCGTCATTTACTGGTTCTGTCTGCGCATTTGCAGGTGCAACGCTTATAATACGTGCCATGAAAAGAAGAGCTCGACATACTATGGCCGTTGAACGCATCAAGCCTGCTGAAGGGGTGTGCATTGTCATGCTGTTTTTGGCGGCGCTTTTAGTGGTGCTATGGGTTGTCTTTATTGCCGTGCGCTTGGTGTTGGTGTAAGCGCAGATGGTTGAGGCGAAATAAGTATGTGGCAGCGATTCTCTCTGCAAGACGTTCGCATCATTGGGCATTATTTGGGCGTGCTCATCATGGTGTCATCGGTTATGTATTTCATTCCGTTTCTTATGGCGCTTGTGCTGCAAGAATGGGAGCCGGCTTCGCGCTATCTGTTTACTGGCGGCCTGAGCTTGGTCATTGGCGGGGCGCTGCGTATGCTCTATTTGAACCCGCGCCGTTTGTCGCGTCAGCAGGCGTTGGCGGTAACGGGCCTGGTCTGGATTGTGCTGGCGTTCATTGCCACCATTCCCCTGTATTATTCGGGACATTTTGCTTCGTATGCCGATGCGCTTTTCGATGCCGTATCGGGCCTGACCACTACGGGTGCGTCTATCATCTGCGATTTGGATCACCTGTCATACACCGATAACATGTTCCGCTTCCTTATGCATTTCGTGGGCGGTTTGGGCTTGATTGTGGTGGCGCTTTCGCTGGGCATTTTCGGCAAGGGCGGCGGCGCAAGCCTGTATTCTGCCGAGGCGCGTTCGGAGCATATGGTGCCAAACATTGTGCAAACTGCGCGGCTTATTACGAAAGTGACCTTGGTATTTGTGCTCATTGGCACGGCAATCATCACGGTTCTCGGTATTTTTTTGGGCATGGAGCCGCTGCGTGCGCTGCTCCATGCGTTCTGGATTTCGCTTTCCGGCTTCGTGACCGGCGGCTTCACCCCCACCAGCGAAAGCATCTATTATTACCACTCATTCATTCTTGAGTGCGTGCTCATGCTACTCATGTTGTGTGGCGCTAACAACTTCACGCTTCACCTGGAAGTTTGGAATGGGCACGTGAAGAGCTTCTTCAAAGATGTGGAAATCCGAACGATGGTTCTGTGGCTGGTTGTGCTGGTGGCGGTGTTTGCGGCGTCCATGGCGGCAAGCACGAATTTCTCGAATTTGCCCACGATGCTGCGTCGCGGTCTGTTCATGATTGTCTCGTCGTTTACCACAACGGGCTTCCAAAACGTCACGTCGAACGAGATTCTTACGGTGTTCACGTCGGGTTGCTTCCTGCTGTTGGCCATTGCCATGGCGGTGGGCGGCGGCACGGGAAGCACTGCCGGTGGTATCAAGCTCAGCCGCATCGGCTTCATTTTCAAGGCCATTGTGGTACGTGTGAAGGAAACGCTGTCGCCCGATAGTGCACGCGTGATTGTGGATTATTATCACTTGGGTCGTCAGCGTTTGACCTCGGAAAACGCCGAAGAAGCCATGACGATTTTCATGTTGTATGCAGTGACGTACACCATTGGCGCGTTGGCGGGCATTGCGGCTGGCTACGATGCACTGCAGGCTATTTATGAGTCGGTATGCATGGCCAGCAACGGCGGCGTAATTGTGGGAATCGCTGCGCCAGGTATGCCAACGTGGTTGGAAATGGTCTACATTCTGGAAATGTGGGCGGGTCGTCTTGAGTTCATCACGCTGATTGCCCTGGTAGTAAAGATTGCGGTTTCGGTTGTTCCGCACCGCCGGAGGGTTCGTGCGTAATGGGTATGCGAAGGACAAGCTGCCGCGTGCGTCGCGAGGTTGGTCGGTGCGCGGCAACGGTAGATAATCGGGGTTGGGAAAGGACTGCAGGTTTGGGAAAACTTGCAAAATGCCTGATAGCTGCTTTGATGTCGCTGGCTCTTGCGCTGGTGTTTCCCGTGTGCGCCTTGGCAGAAGACCTAGGCGAAGGCGACAATCCTGAATCGCACAATTATGTGGATGAGCGCCAGATTCCCGATGGCTCGTTTTTGTATGATACGTCCATTGAAGCCCTGGCGACCGCCGATGTCTTCTACGACAACACTACCGTGGTGGTAACGGGCGAGGTCGTGGGCGACCGCAGAAGCGCTGGCGTTGGATCGGATAGCAGCTGGATTACGCTGTATTCGCTGAAAAAGAACGGCGTGGAGCAGTATGACCCCTCTTCGATTGAAGTTTGTGTCTCTAATTCTCTGGCGGACATCATTGATACGTATGGCCGATACAACGTGCGCGGGACATATATCCAGGTGAGCGGCACGTATCATTTGGCATGCGCTGACCATAATGGTCTGAGCGACATTCATGCCGATTCGCTTTCCCTTGTCCGAAAGGGCGCGCAGTTGGGCAATCCGTTTGATATCACGATGTTCTTGCCCGGTGTTATCGCCGTTCTTGCAGGGCTTTTGGTCATTCTTGTGCACAAACGTATAGTGGATAAGGCGCGCTAGATGGCGGGTGGAGAAGAACAGGCGGCTATGGATCGGGCTGAAAACGCAACGCAAAATGCGGAGATGGAGGCGCAGGTAGCAGGTGCTGCAGGCGTTCCTTCCCAGCAGGAAGCCACCGAGGGTGCTGCCGCCGAAGGTGCCGCCGAAGCGCGTGGCCGCGTGGTGAAGCTCGATCGCGGTTTCCCTTTAGTTCAACTTGAAAGTGGCGCGCGGGTGCGTTGCGAACATGCAACTGAGCTGGTGAAAGAGAGCGACTCGCGCGCCGTAATCGGCGATTATGTGCGTGTGGTGTGGCCCGATACCCACGATAAAGCCATCATCGCCGAGATTCTTCCGCGTCAGAATGCATTTGTGCGGCGCGATCCCGCCGAGCGTACCATTTCGCAAACGCTGGCCGCGAACTTCGAAGTGATTATTGTTGCGCAGCCGCTTCCCGAGCTTAATAGGAAGCGCCTTGAGCGCGAGTTGGTGCTGGCGCACGATACGGGTGCGCGTGTGGTGGTTGCGCTCACGAAGGCCGATATGGCGCAAAATCAGCAGGAAATCGACCGCGTTTGCCAGGATGTTGCGCTTTGCGCGGGAGAATCGGTGCAGGTCATTGCGTTATCGTGCGTGGACGGCGGCGGTTTTTCCCAGCTGCGGGCGCTTATTGCCCCAGGGACAACCGCCGTGCTTATTGGCAAGAGCGGCGCGGGGAAGTCGAGCCTGGTCAACACGCTGGCGGGAAGCGACGTGCAGGAAACGGGTGCCGTGCGCGAAAACGATCGCCGCGGGCGTCACACCACGGTATCGCGCGAAATCATTGCATTGCCAGGCGGCGGCTTCATTGTGGACATGCCAGGCGTGCGCGGTCTGGGCATGTGGGAGGCCGAGCAGGGCATTGGTGCGGCATTTCCCGATATCGAGCGGCTTGCGGCACAGTGCAAATTCGTTGATTGTAAACATGAAAGCGAGCCGGGCTGTGCGGTGTTGCAGGCGGTTGAACAGGGTACCGTATCTGCTCAGCGCTTGAAATCATATAAGTTCCTGCGAGACGAAAGCCAATCAGCGCGCGATCGCAAAGAGCGCGCTCGCTGGCAAAAGCACATCAAAGGTCGAAAAAAAGGCAGATAGGCGTTACAATAATCTCTTGTGGTTTCGCGAGTTTCCGCAGGCGAAAGCAGCATAAACGCAGTACGAATAGACACAAAAAGAGGGCACATGAATCCGGTAATCGTCATTCCTACCTATATTGCATCGCGCAGACAGAAGGAAAACCCCAGCTTAATGGCAACATACGATCACGCTACGCCCATTTCGGGGCAGGGCGAGTTGGGTCGCTGCTTGGAATCAATCGAAAAAGCGCAGGGGAATGTTCCCGTTATCATTTTGGTTGCAAGCGATCGCTCGGTGGAAAAGCAGGCGGCTGACAAGGTGCAGGCGGTTGCATCGAAGTACCCGGGCGTGCAGAGCCTGGTCATTGGCGCGCCCGAGCAAGCGCTGGTGCATCAGCGCATGGAGCAACTGGGCCTAACCGAGTACAACGAAGGCATTGGCCTGGTAGGGTATAGCGCCATTCGCAATTTGGGCTTGGTGATTGCCACTGTTTTCGGTTTCGATGCCGTGGTCTTCGTTGACGATGACGAGATTGTCGAAGACCCCGATTTCATGAAGAAAGCCGTGTATGGCCTGGGAAAACTTACGAAGAAGGGCATTCCCATCGTTGCAAAAACGGGTTACTTCTTGGACAAGAACGGCTCGTACAAGGCATCCGAAAAAGCGCGCTGGTACGATCATTTTTGGGATCAAAGCAAGTGCTTCAACGAGTGGATCGCGTCTGCAATGGAAGGCCCGCGTCTGTCGCGCGCAAACAGCGTTTGCGGCGGATGCCTTGCGCTGCACAAAGAGGCGTTTTCGCGCCTGGCGTTTGACCCCTGGATTACGCGCGGCGAGGATTTGGACTACTTGCTGAACTTGCGCATGTACGGTTCGGAGCTGTGGTTTGACAATAAATGGTGCGTGCGCCATTTGCCGCCGAAGACAACAAGCGAAGGAATGCGCTTTCATCAGGACATTTATCGCTGGCTCTACGAAATGCGCAAGCTGGAGTACAGCCGCACGCAAATCGACCTTTTGCAGGTGAAGCCGGCGTCGCTTAATCCGTATCCCGGTCCGTTTTTGGATCACGGCGTCCGCCGTCGCATTTCGTGGACGGCGCGTTTGCGCAGCTTGGCGCGCCCCGATCACCGGGCGTATTTCAAGGCGGCAAGCGCGGCGAAGCGTGAGGCCGATGCGTATGCTGCTTCGAACTGCTCGAAGTACTTTGAGTTCCAATACGTTTGGCCCGAGCTTATGGCGCGCATGGAGAACGATGCGTTGCTGCGTACCATGCTGGTGCAGTCCACGGCGTTGCGTCGCGGCATTGACTTGAGCGCCCAGCTGCCCCTTGCCCAGACAACCGAAGAAGCGCAAGCCGCTGCGGCGGGCGCTGCGGGTGTGGCTGGCGCAGCCGGCGTGCAGGGCGCTGCGGGTGCCGCAGGTGCGGGAGACTTCGTGCCGGTGAGCTACGACCCTGGTCTGACCTGCGAAATTCGTTTGAACATGGAAGACTAGAGGCGCGTTTTGGATTTGCTGTTTCTTGTTCCCGCTTCGCTTGCCCTAGGCTTGGTCGTGGGAATGCTTTCGGGCCTTCTGGGAATTGGCGGCGGCACTGTTATGGTTCCGGCGTTCCGCTTGATTTACGACATGAGTGCCATTGCCGCAACGGCAACGTCCATGCTGACTATTGTGCCCACTTCGGTTTCCGGCATGATTGCGCATGTTCGCAACAAAACGTGTGTTCTGAAGGTGGGCCTTGCTGCGGGTTTGGGCGGCGCGTGCTCTTCGTGGATCGGCGTGATTCTGGCGGAGTGGTCGCCTGGATGGTGCGTTATGGCGGCTGCAGCTGCGGTTATTGTCTATAGCGCAACTACTATGCTGAAAAAAGCGCTTGCGATGAAGCCTGCGAAGGTGGCGGACGAAGGTGCAGGTGCCCGTGAAGGCGCCGATGCTGGCAGGGCGAAAGACGCGCAGGCTGTCGGCGCGGGCGTGGGCGTGGACTCGAGTGCCGCCGGCGTACCGGTGGGCGGCGCGGCAAGCGCGTCCGCTTCTGCATCTGCTTCGGTCGCAAAACCCCAGGAAACCGACGCTTCGGTAACGAAAAACATGCTGGTCAAAGCGGCAATCATCGGCCTTTCAGCGGGTGTTTTGTCCGGATACGTAGGCGTTGGCGGCGGCTTCATTATGGTGCCGCTCTTCTTGAGCAAGCTGAACCTTCCCATGAAAAAAGCTTCGGGAACGTCGCTTGTTGCCGTGGGCATTCTGGTGTTGCCCGCCTTGGTAACGCAAGTTATTTTGGGCAATGTCAATTGGGCAGCCGGTCTTGCTTGCATTGTGGGGTCAATTCCCGGTGCGGCGTTAGGCGCAAAGCTGCAAACGCGCATCCCCGAACGTGCGCTTCGATTCTGCTTCGCGGGAATTTTGGGCGTTGCCGCGGTGCTCTTGATCGTAAATGAGCTGGGCTTTTTGGGGTAACGCTGTCAAGTGCGTGCATGACGCCAATCGTCTTTTATTCCGCTGACTGGAATGTACGTTGGAGTACGGTAAACTCGGGTAAGCAGGAGCAGGCTCAATCGATCATGTCGAACAGCAGGCTATCGAGCCGAAAATAAACACTTTGCAGTGCCTTTATCGCGCAAACGGGCAGGTCGCGCGGTAAAATGATGCAACAAAAATTAAGGATATAAGGAATACCCTATGAACTCGATGCAAACAGACGTTAATGGAAAACAGCAATGGATGGTGCCTTTCGGCGCGCGTCCTTCGAATCTCATGTGGTTTTTAGTGCTGGTTGTTGTCCTATCGGGCGTGGTGCTGGGCTGGCAGCTTTCCAGCGGCAGTATCTCGACGCCTATCATTGCCAGCGCGGGTTTGATGTTCACCATTTCTTTGGTGCTGGTTATGCGCAGCATGGCAAACCCCGATTCCGTTCGCGCACGTCAAACGGGTGATATGCTCAAGCTCTCCCGTCAAACGCTGGCGTGCTTGAAGGGTGGGCTGGATGAGAAATCGGCGCAAAAGCTGTGTTCGCTTCTCTTTCCCAATACCGATGCCGTGTCCGTTTGCATTACCGACAAAGAATCGGTTTTGGGTTACGAAGGTCTGGGTCATTCCAGCTACAAGCCGGGCGACCCCATTTTTGCCACCACGATTGCGGCAACCGCCGAAGATGGCGAGCCGCGCACGCTGCTCAGCCACGATGAGATTGGCTTCAAGGAACCGCTTTATGGCGTGGAGGCCGCAATTATTATGCCGCTGCGCGTGGGCAAGCGCATTGAAGGCACATTGACGTTCTTCTTCCACTCGCCGCGCAAGATTTCGTCCACACAAAAGACCATTGCGGAAAGCTTTGCCCAGCTGGTTTCCACGCAGCTTGCGGCAGAGGCGCTGGAAGGTCAGCAGAAACTTGCCACCAGCATGGAACTGAAGGCGCTGCAAAGCCAGATCAACCCGCATTTTCTGTTCAACACTATTAATACTATCGCATCGCTTGTGCGCACCGACCCCAATAAGGCGCGCGTTTTGCTGCGCGAGTTCGCGGTGTTCTACCGTCGCACGCTGGACGATTCGTCCGACTTGATTCCGCTGTCGCGTGAAGTTGAGCAGACTATGCGCTACTTCTCGTTCGAGATGGCGCGCTTCGGCGAAGATCGCGTGGGTATTGAGCTGGATATTGAACCCGAGGTAGAAGACCTGATGGTTCCGCCGTTCTTGATTCAGCCGCTGGTTGAAAATTCGGTGCAGCATGCTATGCCCGCCGAAGGTAAGCTCACGGTGACTATTGGTGCGCGTCCCGATGGCGACGACAACGTGATTATCTGGGTTGCCGATAACGGCGTGGGCATGACCGAGGAAGCGTGCCAGAACATTTTGCATCCCGAAAGCGCACGCGGCATTGGCATTGCGGTGAAGAACGTGCACGACCGCATGTGCGGCTACTTCGGCCCAGGCACTCATATGGAAGTGGCCAGTGAGCTGGGGTCGGGTACGACGGTGCGTCTGGTTTTGAACCGCGCTGCGCTTGAAGAATTCCTGCCAGAATAGCCGTTGAGCTCGAATGATTTTTCCTGAAGCAACAGCATTACGCAACTGCGCCGCAAACGTTACAAATCGGTGTAAAAACCGTAGTTGCGGCGGTGTTTCGGTTGCCTACGGTCATAATTGGAACTTCAATGGTAGAATTGGCAGAATGGTTTAACGCAACGGAAGCGTTCTCGAAAGGCGTTGTGATGCACGAAGACATAAAAGAGGTTCTGTATACCGAAGAGCAAATTCAGCAGCGAATCAGGGAAATTGGCGCTGCTTTGACCGAGGAGTACGCTCCGCTGGCTGCTCGTGGCGAAAAGATTGTGCTGCTTTCGGTTTTGCGTGGCGCTGCGATTTTCATGTGCGACTTGGCGCGCGAGATAAAACTGCCGCTTGAAATGGACTTTATGGCTGTTTCCTCTTACGGCAACGGCGTGAAAAGCTCGGGCGTGGTGAGCATCATCAAAGACGTTTCCACCGACCTGAACGGCAAGCACGTGATTATCGCCGAGGACATTTTGGACTCGGGCCTGACGCTTTCCTACCTGCTGAAAAACTTGAGCTCGCGTAATCCTGCATCGCTTTCCGTGGTTACGTTCCTGCGCAAGAAGGTAGAGCCGCAAGCCGATATTGAGTGCAAGCATGTGGGTTTCACCTGCAAAAACGAGTTTATTGTGGGCTACGGCCTTGACTATGCCGAGCGTTATCGCAATTTGCCGTACGTAGGCATCTTGAAGCCCGAGGTGTACTCTGCGTAAGTTTTGATTTGCTTCGGCGTGCGTTCGCAAGAGGCGCAAGCGATTTTGCCGGTTTGATTGGTGGCTCGCGTGGAAGCAAATATGCAATAACGGGTGGTTGTCTGAAGCGCTGCCAAAGAAGCAGGTCAAAGGCACGAACGACAGAAAGCGCCTCCCAAAACGAATAAGAAAGTTGTAGCATGTCTGATCAGAAGAAAAACGAAAATCCGCGCGTAAACTTCTTCCTTGTGCTCATCCTTTGCTTCGCCTTCTTCTTTTTGGCGCAGCAGCTGTTTATGAATAAGGATTCGGAAACGGTCGATACGCTTATCACCTCGGATTTTGTGCAGGCGGTCAACGAAGATCGCGTGGTTTCGGTGGTGTACAACGCGGGCGAGTACTCCGTAACGGGTAAGTATTACGTTGCCAGTACGGCGGGAAGCGAAGGTGCCGATGCCTTCAACAAGGGCTTTGAGGCGCTGAATTCCGCAGCGGGTGCAGGCGCAACCGACATTGTGGCGACCGAGGGCGTTGACGAAGCGAACTTGGGAACGTTGCATTCGTACACATCCACCTATATTGGGCAAGACTCCCTGATGGAGCTTTTGAGCGAGCATCCGAATATCACGTATGAGGTAAAGCTTCCGTCGGCTTGGCTTGAGACGCTGGGCAGCATTCTGCCTATTCTGCTGTTGGCGGGCTTGATGATTTTCTTCTTCGTTCAGATGAATCGCTCCACGAATTCCCAGATGAACTTCGGTAAAACGAAGGCGCGCAAGGCGCAGGAAGAGCGCCCCGATGTGACGTTTGACGACGTTGCCGGCGTGGACGAAGCCGTGGAGGAAATGCGCGAGATCAAGGACTTCCTGGCAAATCCCAACAAATATAAGGCAATGGGCGCAAAGATCCCGCGCGGCTGCCTTTTGGTGGGCCCTCCGGGTACCGGTAAAACGTTGCTCGCGCGCGCCGTTGCAGGCGAAGCGGGCGTGCCGTTCTTCAGCATTTCGGGTTCGGACTTTGTGGAAATGTTCGTGGGCGTGGGTGCTTCCCGTGTGCGCGACTTGTTTAACCAGGCAAAAGAGGCAAGTCCTGCCATTATCTTCATCGACGAGATTGACGCCGTTGGTCGTCAGCGTGGTGCGGGTGTAGGTGGCGGCCACGATGAACGCGAACAAACACTGAATCAGCTGCTTGTTGAAATGGACGGCTTTGACAAGAACGACGCCGTGGTGCTTATTGCTGCCACGAACCGCGTGGATATTTTGGACCCCGCGTTGCTGCGCCCGGGTCGTTTCGACCGCCAGATTGTGGTGGACGCGCCTGACGTAAAGGGCCGCAAGCGCATTTTGGAGGTGCACGCCAAGAACAAGCCGCTGGGTTCGGACGTGAACTTGGAGCGCGTGGCATCGCTGACGCCGGGCTTTACGGGCGCCGACCTTGCGAACCTCATGAACGAAAGCGCTCTGTTGGCGGCTCGTCGCAACAAGAAGATTATCACGCAGGCCGAGGTCTCCGAGTCCATGGAGCGCGTTATGGCTGGTCCCGAGCGCAAGGGCTTCGTTATGGACGAGCATACGAAGAAGACCATCGCGTACCACGAAAGCGGTCATGCGCTAGTTGGTCATCTGCTTGAGCATGCAGATCCCGTCCATAAGATTTCGATCATTTCGCGCGGCCGTGCGTTGGGCTACACGCTGTCCATTCCGCAGGAAGATAAGGTGTTGAACACGCTGGGCGAGATGCTTGACCAGCTGGCGGTGTTCATGGGTGGCCGCGTTGCGGAAGAGATTTTCTGCGACGACATTACCACGGGCGCCAGCAACGACCTGGAGCGCGCCACCAAGATTGCGCGCTCGATTGTGACGCAGTACGGCATGAGTGCGCAGCTGGGTACGCAGGTGTTTGGCCAGCCGAACCATGAAGTGTTCTTGGGTCGCGATTACGGCAACACGCAGGATTACTCCGATGAGACCGCACGCCGCATTGATGCGGAAGTAGCGCGTCTGATGAAAGAAGCTCACGATCACGCTCACGAAGTGCTTGTTGCTAACGAGCAACAAATGCACACCATGGCGGCAGTGCTGCTTGAGCGCGAGACCGTGGAAGGCGAGGCATGCGATGCCCTGCTGAACAACACCTGGGACGATTATTTGGTGCACGAAGTTGACCTGATTGCCCAGCGCGAAAAAGAAGAAGCCGAAGCGCGCACGCACGACGATGAGATTTTGGAGCGCATGCATGCTCAGCAGCAGGCCGAGGCCGCGCAGCACGAGCACGATGGAAAGGGCGGTTCTGGTCCGCACCTTCCTGAGCCGTTCTTCGGGCATGTCGATCCGTTCAAGCTGGAACGTCCGCAGGAGCAGGAAGTTTCTCAGGAAACGTTGCCGCGCGTTGATCAGCAGGGTTCGGCGTCGCAGGCGCAGGGCGCTCACGTGGCGGGTGCCGGTGCTGCTGGTGTCGCGGGCGCCGCTGGCGCTGCGCACGAGAAACCGCAGGAATGCCGCGACCCGTATCAGTGCGCGCCCCAAGTTCAGGGTGAGCCCGCTGTTTCGGGTGGAGCTGCCAGTGATTCCGCGAATGTGCCTATGGGTGCCCGGAGCAGTGCGGCAGATGTTTCGCAGACGAACGAAAACCCTACGTCTGAACAGGAAAAATAAGAAAGGAAACCTTCTTCATGCAGTGGAAATGCGGTTCCTATTCCTTTGATACCAAGATGCCCATTATTATGGGCATCTTGAACCTTACGCCCGATTCTTTCTCGGATGGTGGCTTGTATAACGAGACGCAAGTGGCGCTTGACCATGCGCGCGAAATGATTGAGCAGGGCGCCCACATGGTTGATGTGGGCGGCGAGTCCACGCGTCCGGGTTCTGCTCCTGTGACCGAAGAAGAAGAGCTCGTGCGCGTTATCGATGTGGTGCGCACGTTGTCTGAACAGGGGATTTGTGTGAGCATCGACACGCGCCATGCATCGGTTGCGCAGGCGTGCGTTGAAGCGGGCGCAAGCATTATCAACGACATTTCGGGTTTTCGCGACCCCGCCATGATTCAGGTTGCTGCAAACTGCGACGCAGGTTTGGTTGTCATGCACATGAAGGGTGACGAACCAGCGACTATGCAGCAATGCGCAGTGTACGACGACGTTGTTGCGGAAGTGCGCGATTACCTGCGCGATCAAGCGCGCATGCTTGAAGAAGCCGGTGTTGACCACGACCGCATTTGCGTTGATCCGGGTCCTGGCTTTGGCAAGACCGCCCAGCAAACGCTTGACCTGGTGCGTAATTTCCAGGAGTTCGTTCACTTGGGATACCCTGTGATGGCAGCTGTTTCGCGCAAGAGCTACATTGGCGCGAAGTACCAGATTGAAGAAGCATCTCAGCGCGATATTGCCAGCGCCGCCGAAGCGCTTTTGGCTTGTGAGCAGGGCGCGCATGTCTTCCGCGTCCATAATGTGGGCGTTCACGTGGAGGCGCTGAAGGATTTGCGTCCGTATGCGCTGATTGCTCTGGGTTGCAATGTGGCGCTTGTTGCCGAACCCGGCGAAGAGCGTGAAGCGAAGATCGCCCAGCTCAATATGGCAATTGGTGATTTGTGCGCGCTTCCCGACACCCAGATTATCGATGTCTCCAGCTTCTACGAGAGCGAGCCGGCGTACTACGAAGATCAGGATGTTTTCGTGAACGCGGTGGTGCTGCTGCGCACGGGCATTCCGCCCAAGGAGCTGCTAGATTATCTGCACGTTATTGAGAACAAGCTGGGACGCGTGCGCACGATTGCGAATGGTCCGCGTACGTGTGACCTGGACATTCTTGATTATCAGATGTATGTGTGCGACACGGATGTCTTGATGCTGCCTCATCCGCGCATTGCCGAGCGCGATTTTGTGGTGAAGCCGCTTCTGGAGATTTTGCCCGGTCATATTCTGGCCGATGGCTCCGCGGTAGATTCCGTGCCTGAAGAACAGCGCATCGGTCGTTCGTTCAAGCTGTAGGCGCTTGGTTTCTCGTAGCGTGCGAAAGGTAGAAAGCGCAGCATGGAATTCCATCGGGAGATAGGCTCAACGAACGACGTGGTGAAAGCCGCTTTGAAACAAGGCTGCGAACAGGGATTTTGTGTTGCATCGCTGAAGCAGACGGCGGGATACGGCCGTCAGGGACGCTCATGGTCAAGTCCTTTGGGTGGTTTGTACTTTTCGGTGGCTCTTCATCCGCAAGCGGATTTGGAGAAGATTCCCACGCTTGCGCTTTTGGCGGCGTTGGCCATTCGACAGGGCGTTGTTCAGCTGGATTTAGTGCGCAAGAGCGACGAGCTGTTTATCAAGTGGCCAAACGACGTGGTTTTAGCGCAACCCGATGGGACGTTTCGCAAGGTGTGCGGCATTTCGTGCGAGTATTGCGAGGGCGGCGTGTGCATTGGCATGGGTATTAACGTTTTGCGTCAAGCTGGCGTTCAAACGGATGGGCGCTATCTTCCCGGGTACTTAAGCGACGTTGCGGGTGAGCGTTTTCAGGAGCTTGCGGGCTTTGACGAAACCGGCGCGTTGAAAGAGTCGGGCGCGCAGCTAATAGCTCAAACCATTGTTGATATTTTGGTTGGTTTTATGCCGCAGTGGCAAGCGGAAGGTTTCGCGCCGTTCGCGGATAAATATAACAGCTGCTCTTATCTTTTCCGAAAGCGCGTTGCCGTGGCGAATATTATGGGCGACGTGCAAACGGAAGGTGTCGTTTGTGGCATAGATGCTTTGGGGCGACTTCTTGTGGAAACGCACCAAGGCGAACTAATACCGGTAATTGCGGGGGAGGCCCATCTTGTCTGAGAAAGTCAAAAACACATCGCGCGCTCAGAGTATTGTGCGCATCGCATTAACCATTGCCATTATGGCGGTTTCTGCGTGGATCTCCATTCCCATTGGCCCGGTGCCATTCACGCTGCAGTGCTTCGCCGTGGCGTTTGCGATTTGCGTTCTTCCTGCAAAGGAATGTCTGGCTTCCGTTGGTGGATATCTGGTTTTGGGCGCGTTCGGCGTTCCTGTTTTTTCGAGCATGCGTGGTGGCATTTCCGTTCTTGCCGGCGTGACAGGCGGTTTCTTGTGGGGTTACTTCATTGGCGCGCTTGCGGGTCTGGCTGTTTTGGCGGCTTTCAAAAAAATGGGGAAGGACCGCACGTTCGTTGCGTGCCTGTGTGCATGCGTTGCATATCTGCTGTGCACGTATTTCTGCGGAACCGTTCAGTTCATGGGTGTTGCGGGCGCTTCTGTTCAGGCGGCGTTGGCGGCTTGCGTGATTCCGTTTGTTGCGGTTGATGTTGCGAAGTTGGTTGCGGCCTCTTTAGTGGCGCGCGCTGTTGATCACGCAGTGGGTATTAATCGCATTCAAGGCGTGCCGCTGAAATAATCAGCGGACGAACGCCGATGTTAGGGGGCCAGGCTCTGGTGGAGCTTGGCTCCTTTTTTTGTTGGAGGCTCGTGAGCTTGCCCAGCGCGCGTGGCGCGTCGGGCAATAAACCACCCGCTATGCGGAGTGTGCTATCTTGGCAGGCTCTTCTCGTCGAGCAGGAAATCGAGAACGGACATGGTTAGGATTCCCTTGTCGTCATAGGTCGGCTTCACCACATCACGCACAAGCACGATCTTGCTGAAGCTATCGGGCACCTCGCGAAGTGGTGCCTTCTCTTGGCGCTCCTTCTCCTCGTCCGGCAGGTGCAGCGCCGACTGTATGTAGTAGCGCCGTGAGCCCAGGTTCGCCACGAAGTCCACCTCGAGCTGCTTGCGCACGACCCTGCCGTCGATGCGCGCGGCCTTCTCGACGGAGCCGACGTCGACCGAAAAACCCCTTGAGCGCAGCTCGTTGTACACGATGTTCTCCATGATGTGGGTCTGCTCGACCTGCCTGAAGCCAAGCCTGGCGTTGCGCAGACCGACGTCCTCGAAGTAGTACTTCTTGGGGCTGCCGATGTACTTGCGCCCCTTGACGTCGTACCGGCGGGCCTCTTCGATGAGGAAGGACTCCTCAAGATAGCCGATGTAGGCCGAGATGGTGTTCGCGGTGATCTTCGAGCTCAGAACGCTTTTGAAGGTCGCCTCGATCTTGGGAGGGTTGGTGAGCGAGCCGATGGATGAGGCTAAAACGTCCACCAGGTCCTCGAGCTCCTGGGTCTTTGCCACCTTGTTTCTGGCCACCACGTCCTTCAGGTAGGCCTCGGAGAACAGCCGTTCCAGATAGCGGGACTTCTGCTCGTCGGTGCGCATGCCCAAAAGAAGCGGCATGCCACCGAAGACGACGTACTCGGCCCATCCCTGGTATCTGTCCCCCTCGAATCCCTGCATGAACTCGGAGAAGGAGAGCGGGCGAACGCGGACCTCGTCACCCCTTCCGCGAAACTGCGTCATGACATCGGTGGACAGCAGCTTGGAGTTGCTGCCAGTCACGTAGACGTCGACGTTTCGCATGCGCAGCAGGCCGTTGAGCACGCCATAGAGACGGGGCGGCTCGTCTCTACGCAGCTCATTGTCGGAGATCGCGTACTGCACTTCGTCGAGCATGATGTAGTACTGTGATGCCTTGTCGGTGATCCTTGACCGCAGGTAGGCGTCGAGCGCGCCCGGGTCTCGCAGGGCCCTGTTCGCCTCCTCGTCCAGCGCGACCTCGATGATATGGTCGTCGTCGATGCCGAGCTCGCCTCTGAGGTAGCCGCCGAAAAGCTCGAACAGCAAGTACGTCTTGCCGCAGCGCCTGATTCCCGTGATCACCTTGATCATCCCGTTGTGCATCCTGTCTATCAGGCTGTCAAGGTATCTGTCTCTGCGCACTTCCATGTCCGCCTCCTTTTGATTTTCATTTAGCGATTATGTCACATGTTGCATTTTCACTCAATGAAAATCTTAGAGCAGCGTGGGTAGGAAAGCGTCTTCGTCGCGGTAGATCACTCTGGGTCGTATGGAATCCGGAAGTAGTCGAGCATCGCCTTGAACCGGTCCTGCGCGGCCAGGCAGGTATCCGTAAGGAACCCCCGCTCGTAATCCCATTCCGAGAGCCCCCGGTAGTAGAAGGCCTTCATGTCGTCGGTGATGACGAACGGCGCCACGCGGCTGGTGAGGCACTCCTTGAACATGACGAGCCTGCCCACACGGCCGTTGCCGTCCTGGAAGGGGTGAATGCGCTCGAAGGCCACGTGGAAGCCCAGGATGTCGGAAAAGGAGTGCTTTTTTCGGGGATCGTATTCCTTCAAAAGGGCGCCCACCTCCCGGCCGACGTCTTCGGGCTGCGCTGTCTTGCGGCCTGCCACCTCGTTGGGAAGGCGCTTGTAATCGCCGACGGCGAACCAGTCCTTGGCCGAGTCGGTCGTGCCCGCCTTCAAGATGCGGTGCAGCTCCTTTACCATTCCCTCGGACAGGGGCTGTTGCGCATGGTCGATGACGTAGTCGACGGCGCGGAAGTGGTTCTGGGTCTCCAGGATGTCGTCTATCCGGACGGGCCCGTCGCCGGCGCCGATCGTAGCCGTCTCGAAGATGAGCCTGGTCTGGTCGAGCGACAGCCTGCTTCCCTCGATGCGGTTGGAGTTGTAGGCGAGCTCGACCTGGATCTTGTGGTATATGCCGCCCTTGGTCCCGGACGCTTTCTCTTCCCGAAGGCGCGAGAGCAGGGGGCTGTCCGCTTGTCTCTTCGCGTTCGAGCGGGCGGGCTTTTCCGCGTCCGCGGGTATGTTCCAGGTCTTCCCCGTGATGAAGGCTCCGGGCACGCGGCCCTGGGCGCAGTAGTTCCTAACGCTCCTCTCGGAAACGCCCCAGATTTCGGCTATCTCGGCTGCGGAAAGAAACTCCATAGGGCTGCACCCCCCTTTTTTTATCGGCAAAAACTGACGGAATTATTATAGCAAATACCGTTATTTATTGCCGTTATCGGCAAGTTTCTTCATTTTTATATGTTCAGCTGGTATTTGTAGGAAAAGGGTTTCTGGGCTGCGCCCATTCAGGTCTCCCGAGAAAATAGGGGGTGTCAAGGCATACCTGCATCCCATGCGGCATCTCGAGGCAGACCACGGATGAAGTGGCGGGGAGGATTCAGGCCGCCCCAGGGCGTGGTTTCCGCAGAATTCTATCCGGCGGTTCACCCGAAGTTGCGCATTTTCGGTTTTTCGAGGGACAGTCCATATGTTGCATTTTCACTCAATGAAAAACATGAAACTGTGCGAAGCGGCATGAATGCGATTGTCAATCGGGAGACGATTGTGATGCAACGGATTGGGTTGAGAGAAAAGAAGGAATCTCGCGCCGACAGAGAAGAAATCTACCGCGCGCTCTGTGGCGCGAAGATCAACATCGGGTGCCATGCGCTCGCTGCTTTATTGCCACGAATAATCGAAATCGTCGGTGTCGTCTTGCCACGGGCTGCTTTGCGAAGGCGCGCCGACAAGCGATTTGCCTTCCTTGTGGACGGCGTACCATAGGTCGAGCGCTTCGCGCACCACTTTGCTTGCGCTTTCTTCAGGAGCCGATGCGGCAATTTCATCGAGCCATTCTTTTTGTCTTGTTTCAATGGTCACGCTTATATTTACGGTAGACCCCTTCGCAAAACTGCGGGGTCTGCCGCGTTTCTTTTTCTGATCCTGCTCTTTTGTTGTTTGCTCGGCCGGTGCTTGTCCGTGTTCGGGTTGCGCGTTGGGCGCTTGCGATTGCGCGGCGCATCCGCATTCGGGTTGCGCTTTTTCGAATTGCATGCGTGCGGCTTGCTCTTGCCCTTCCTTGGCGCGTCCTAACGACCCCGCTTTTATGGATTCCAGCATAAGAATACCTCTATCTTTTCTTTTGGGGGCGTGATATGGTACGCATAGTACCTTGAATTAAGTATTAAAAAATACGAATTAAATAAAACACTAAAAAATACCTGATTGAGCCCTTTTCCGGCACAGTTGTTTTGCATGATAGGCAGAGTCGAAGGAGGGATTCTCAGTGCAAACCACCCTACAGAAAAACACTCAACAGAAAATCGTTTTGCGATGCAAGCCGCAAAACTTCGATCAGTGGGCAGCTGCGCTTTCTTTTTACTGCGTTTCGCTCTGCGCGTCGGAGCGTCCTCTTGAAAAAGAACTTGCGCAGGCAGCGTTGAATCAAACTGATTTGTTCGTGATTATCGATGACGTGCAATCCTCGGATGAATCCCTGGTCGATTCGCTTCGCACGTACTTGGAAACCGAACAGCGCGCAACAACGCGTATGCGCATTGCGTTCGTGGCCGATCGTCGGCGCGAACTACCTTCTTCCCTCTTTCGCATTCTGGCGAACTACGACATTTACGACATTATTGTTCCCCCGAAAGATAATCTGCTTGATTTCAATCCTTACGTCGAGGTCGCTCAAGTTCTGTCGCGACCTAAAAGCTACAGCGAAATTGTGCCCTATCTTGCGGGCGAAATTGTGAACCCGAAGCTTGTTGGCTTGACATCCGCCGAAGCGCTGCGCGAGCGCACGCGTGCTCAGGTGCGCATTGCGGTGGCGCAAATCGATCAGCGTCGCGGCGGTTCAACGCACACGTCTCTTCTGTTTGCGCGCGTGCTGGTTCTTCTGGGATATAAGGTGGCGCTTTTCATTGACGATCGAACATGGAAAAACATGCGGCGTTGCTATCCGCGTGCGCGGTGCAATGTGGAAAACGGCATGATGACGCTTGCGGGCATTGATTTCTACCGCAATGAAGGGTTTGCCGGCGCGAACGGATACGACTATGTTTTGGCGGATTTTGGGTGCGCGCGCTGGATTGACTTGGAGCCTGATTTGCGTGCTCAAACGCTGGGCGAGAGTTTTCGTTCGGCATCGCTTGCAGTGCTCACCTCGGTAGTGTCCCCGTGGGGCGACCACGCATCGTTCGAGCGCGTGCTGAAAATCTGGCAAAAGAAGGGCGAACTGCAGAATTTAGGTGGCGTGAAGTTCGCGTTCTTCGGCATTTCGCACGATGCTGTCTACGAAAACTGGCAGGAAGCAGCGCAGCGTTTGAACCCCAAGGCGGAGCTTTACCGCATTCCGTATTTGCCCGATCCGCTGCATTACGAGGCAAAAGAGCATCATTGTCCTGAATTGATTGACATACTATCGCCTATTTTGCGCGCGAAAGATCAGTAAGTTGGGCTTTCGCAGGTTGGCGGATAGGAGCATTGAGGGGTTGCGATGATGTTTTCGCAGGAACAGATGGAGGAATGGGAAGCGCGCGCGGTGCCGCTTGATGAGCGCGGCGAGAGCGAGGCGTATTTTCCGCTGTGGGGCATTGTCGATGTGGACGATTACCTGCAGAAAAGCGATGCGGCGCGTGCTGAGCGACAACGGGCAGCAGCGCCGGAGGGCGCTGGTGCCGAAGGCGAGGTCGGGGCATCGGACGCGTGCGCTGAAGGTGCAGTGGGCGTTGCAGCGGTGCGGCCCTCGGCGGGCGCGCGTGTTGCGTGGGGCGCGTGGTTCTGGGTGAAGCGCGTGGTAATTGCGCTGGTGGTATGCGTTGTTGGCTCGATGCTGGTGACCATGGCGCTGAATCCCGCCATGACGTTTTTCGATGCGGCAAACGCTTTGTTTGGCGGCATTGCGGGCTTGATTGAGAAGGTGCTCGGATAGCTTGGGTTTCAAACGGTTAATGCATGCGTGGAGGTGCGCGTGTTGACCGAGAGGGTTTGAAGATAGGGGTTTATGGTGGGCGATTTCAAGAAAAGGGGAAACTTTGCAGCGCGTATTGTTGCAGCGGCTCTGGCGGCGGTACTTTGTGTTTCGTCGGTGCCGTGTTCGGCATTCGCGCAGGCAGTGAGCGATGCCGACGTGCAGAGTGCTTCGGGCGCGGCTTCGCAGGAGGCGCGTGTGGCGGAAGAGGCCGGGGAAGGCGCTGACGCCGCTGGCAGCGGTGCAGGGTCGAACGGCGAAGCGATGGATGATGCCGGCTGTATCGACGCCGGCGTTGCATCCGGTGGCGCGGACGAGTGCGACGCGGGCGCGGATGCTGCCGCTGGCGCGGTCGATGCTTCCGCATTTGCGGCATCGGCGGAGCGCCAGCCGCTAAGCAGTGCGAGTGCGGGCTTGAGCGAAACCCAGGACTTTGCGACGCAGGAGCTTGGGGCGCGGACAAATGCCGCCGCGCAGTATCGCGACGACCGCATTGCCCTTGCGTCTGCGAGCTACGATTATTCCGGAATGGCGCATTGCTGGTTCCGCAACGACAGTCCAACCGACTACGTATTCACCGTTGAAATCGACGGTGTGTCGTACGAAGCGTATTGCTTGGATCCCGCTTTGCCTGCTCCGGCGAATGGTTGGTATACGTTCTATGCCACCTGGGATGATGACGAAAAAGCATACGATATCGTGCTGGATACCAAAGATGCCGAAGTTCATTGGAGCCAGGTTGACATAGGTCTAGGATGCCAAAGCGTGGGTGGTTTCCGTATCTATGCAAAAGGCGATTTCACGCTGACGAAGTCCAGCTCGAACCTGGAAGTATCGGGAATCTATAGCGTTGCCGGTGCGGTTTATGGTTTGTACTGGTATTACGTTGATGCGCAAGCGGGAAACGAGCCTGATTATCGTCTGGTGATTGGCGACGATGGCTCAAGCGATACGCTTACGGGACTTACACCCGACGAACGCTGGTATGTGCGCGAGCTTGAGGCACCTACGGGTTTTGCGCTTGATCCGACGATCTATACAGTGCCCATCCGTCCGAATCAGGATAATATCTATCACGTGACCGATGAGCCCGTTATGGACCCTAACAATGTTCTGCTCAAGAAGGTGACCGCGGATGGTCAAGAGTATTTGGGCGAGCATCTGTCCTTGGCAATGGCGGAATACCAGTTTGATTATTATGCGGGATATTACGATACCGTTGAGCAAGCTCGTGCCTCGGGCGCACCTACGCGCAGCTGGGTGCTGAGGACAGACGAGGATGGATACACTAGCATCAGATTTGCCGACGATGTCTTTGAGCACGACGGAGCCAATTACAACTATCTCGTAAGCGGAGATGTGTATCGTTCTGCTTCGGGAAAACCAAGCATTCCGCTCGGTACGTTGATTATTCACGAGGTGAAGCCTCCTTTCGGGTACTCTGTTTCAAATAATTACTTTCTTGGAAAACTGGAGTCTGCCAATAACGATGATGGATACGATTGGGTTCTTGATGACGACTTCATAGATGGCAACGTCGCGCTCGACAAAGAATCCGTTGATGCCGGTTCTCTCACCATCCTCAAGAAAAGCACGAATCCCGATCTTACCTCAGGAATCAATAGCTATTCGTTGGCAGGCGCGCGCTTCGACATCTACGATAATGCCGCTTGCCAAGGCGAGCCTAAATATACGCTGGTCACAAAAGAAGATGGCACGACCGATACCATTGAAGAATTACCTCCCGGATTGCACTTGTACATCAAAGAAACGATGCCGCCCCAGGGCTTCAAGGAATCTTCGGACGTGTATGAAGTTGTTATCAAGCCAGGAAACGTTTCGGTAACTACGGTAGTCGTCGAGAACGTGCCTGTCTACGCGGCTCCTTTCGTTTCTCTTGCAAAGAAAGACAGCAACGGTGACCAGACTTTTAAGGGCGATGCAACGCTCGCGGGGGCGGAATACACGTTCGCGTTCTATGCGGGCAAAAGCTCGGCACAGGGAGCACCCGATGCAACTTGGGTAGGCGTGACAAATGAAGAGGGAAGAACTTCACTTGATCAGGCAACGTTAGTGTCGGGTTCGGAATGGCTGATCGAAGGTCAGTGCGTGTTGCCTCTCGGCTTTCTAACAGTAGAGGAAACGAAAGCACCGCAAGGCTATCAGAAATCCAATGAAATATTTTCTGCTCAGGTTGTTTACGACAAGCAAACGCGTACGGCGAAATGGGTGAAAGGCGATGTGGTTTCGGATGATGCTGTCTTCTGCGATGCTGTTGAATTCGAAGCGGCTGAAGATATCAAGTTGTTCGGCATAAGCGTCTATAAGAAAATCCAGGGTGCACAAACAGGAATTTCCCCTGAAGGCATTCAATTCCAAATTGTGTATAAGCCCACGGGTGAAGTGGTGAAAACAATCACGATTGGTGCAGATGGAACAGCAACAACGGGCGAGCGTGTCCTGCCGTGCGGTAGTTATGAAGTGCGTGAAGTTGAGGAAAGCGTTCCAGCGGGATTGTTGCCGTATAGCGCCACTTCGAAAACGGGAAGTAACGTCATCGACACGATTGATGCTCCCGACGATGGATATTTCCCCTTGTATCAAGTGATTCAAACGGAGTGCACCGATTACACGAGCGACACGCCACGCGGCGAAAAGAAAGATCATGCAACGGGGCAGCCGATTGCTGGTACGGAATTTACGCTCTATCGCTATACGGGAAGCTTAGTGATTGACGATGGATCGGTAGATGCTGCGGTCGCTGATTTCGATCCGTATCAGGATTATTGGGTTCAGCGGGAAACCGTAATGACCGATGCGCATGGTAAATTCGAGTTCAGCACACAGCCGTACGGCGTCTATATGATGGTCGAGACGAATCCCGAATGGCATTATCTGAGCACGTCGGAGGGCGAATATGATGGCGTAAGCAAGGATCCCCTTGCTACGGCGCACGTGTTCGTTATCGACAAGGACCATCTGTGCGAAATGCAGCTTTGGGAGAATATCGCTATCCAACTTGAATGCACCGTTGATAAATCGACGATTTCGGTGACGTCATTGGGACTTGCTTCCAAGGAGAACTCCGATGCGGAAGATACCGTTTCGAATGTGGGCGTTGAGGAATATCGCTACGATGTGTCGTTTGACAGCGGGAACACTAATACGTACGCCGATGAATATTGGATGGTAGACCAACTGAATATGGTTTGCGCCCCGTTTGATCTTCGCGTGACCACGATTGTGCTGCCTACGGTTGAAAACGACGCTATACCTACCGTTGCGCTTTTGATTAAAACGAATAAAAGCGCTGGTGAGTCATGGATTCCCGCGGTTGAGACGGCTTGTCACGAATCAACACTGTGCGATGGTTCTTCCCGTTTCAACGGGGTTGGCTGGCGATTTGTGGGAACGTATTCCTCTGATGCGTCCACGACGATTTCCGTGAATAGCTTGGGGCTGGCTCAAGATGAATATCTCACGGGCTTGTGCTTGTACTACGGCGCTGTTGAAGAGGGCTTCTCAACACTGAGTCCTCTGTCGTATATGGTGGTTGCAACGCATGAGCTGGCTGAAGGCGTTGTGATTCCCAACACGGCAACCAGTCACATTACGCGCAATTGGGCGCAGCGTAATGGTTCAGCGAATGGGTTGTCCGATGACGATATCGATAGTGTTGCTACCACGGTTTTAGGTACGTTTGAGCAGCATTTCGATCGCGGGTACTCGCCGGCTTCGAGCGGACGTTTGGGCTCTTGGAAGCCGACGTTGCCTCAAACGGGAGATGCAATGTTGCCATTTGGGCTTTTAGCGCTTGTTGGTGCGTTGACATGCGCTGCTGCGGGCGTGTATATTTTCGCAAGGAATCGACGCATGCGTGTTCAGCTTGCAAGGAAGGGGTCTGCTGTGGGTAAATCGGCTGGTAAGATGATGGGGTTTTTCGTGGCGCTGCTTTTAATCGCGCTTCCCCTGGCGGGGTGCTCATGCAGCAGGCAGGGCGCAGAGTCCACCTCATCGGATGCATCGACGGCCACCTCGGCGAGCGGTGCTGCCGCATCTTCCGCCTCGGCTTCTTCCGATGTCGCGGCTAGCGCTTCTTCCGATGACGTTGATGCTGATGAGGGTGACGACGACTCTTCTGAAGAAGCCCTTTCATCGGGTGGTTCTTCCTTGTCGAGCCAGGGCAGTGGCTCCGACTACTCTTGGAGCGCGCCTTCTTCTGCCCCTTCGGGCGGCTCTTCGGACGGTGATTCCGGCTCGGGCTCATCCGATCCGCAGCCTGCCGCCCACGAGCATTCGTGGGAGTGGGTCCCGCAGTGGGTGGACGTCGTCCACCGCGAAGCGTACGACAAGCCGGTGTACCGCTGGGCGACGTGGTGCCATAAGTGCGGCTGCGAGGTTAGCGACAGCCACGGGAAGGACATGATTCTTCAGGGCGAGAAGGGCCATACCCTCACCGACAAGCAGGTCCTCGACCACTATGAGCACGTTGAGGCCGAAACCCATCAGGAAGATCACGGCTATTACCGCTGCTCCACCTGCGGCGAAACGTACTAGCAAGGGGGCAATCATGACGCAACTCATCTCAACCCGCGGCGCGCATGTCGCGGGTGGCGCCGCAGCGCGCGTTGTCGCCGTTGTGATCGCAGTCGCTGTTGCTGTGTCTCTGCTGGGCTTTCCGTTCGTGTCCCGCGCCGAAGCAACCAGCGCGCCCGCCGTGACGCAAACGTGCACCGTCACGTGGCTCTCCACTGATGAGCGGCCTGCCTTCGCGGAAACGCTCGAGCAGGACGGGCTGACGTATTCCCTGGTTGACACCGAAATCGTGCAGCTTGAAGCACAGTTCGGCACCGTACCGGCGCAGCGTTCCGTGACCGTGCCATGTGAGCCTGCCGCGCTGGATGCGACGCGCAACTCGTTCGTGCAGACACTCGACGTGGACCAGGATGGCTATGCGGGTTCCATCCCGTTGGTGCAGGTGGCGACCGCGCCCGTGTACGCGCAGCGCTCGTGGGAGGTAAACGAGCTGCGCGATTTTGCGGGGCTGCCCAGCAATGACGCCGTACAGATTGCCGCCGAGCTCGCGTTTAACAACCCCGAAACGGGAAACGACCTGGTCCTTCGCCTGGCATCGCTGTCGTGGTCCATCGATGCGCGCGACGCGAATGGGCTCCCGTCATCGTACACGGCTCACGCGCTGTATCGCGGAGCCGATACCGCATCGGCACTTGACCATTATGACGTGACGGCGTTTTATGAGGGCGACGTGCAAGCAACCGAGCCGGTCATCACATACCAGGCCACGCTGAGCTACCGCGCGCCTGTCGCCGAAGCCTCGGGTGGTGCGGACGATTCCGACGAGCTGTCCCTTGCAGCCATCGCGGCGGCCGCGGCTGCCGTTGCCGCAGCTGCAGCGGCGTTCGGCGTGTTCTTCTGGCGCCGGCATCGCGACGTGCGCGTATGCCGTGTGGAAGGTTCTGCTTGTGAAGGCGATTCTGCAGGCCAGGAGCGCGATGGCGATTCCAGTGCTCCGAGCGGTTGCAAGCGGGGCGGCCAGGGAAGCCAGGACGGCCAAGGAAGCAACGCTGCGCGCGAAACGCTCAAGGTGATCGCCCGCGTTTCCTCGAAGCGCGCGAAGGATGGATCGCTTGTTGTGGAGCTTCCGCCGCACTTGGATGTGTCGGCGCAGCGCTACGCTTTGATGCTGGCGCCTCATAAGGCGGACGGCGGCGTTCTGAACGTCGTGCAGTGTGGTCGCTTTGTTGCCGCCACCCGCGCTGACAGTATCGTGTACTTGTAGCAAGCATCGTGGGAGCACGGTTTCCCCGTGCCCCACGGGCAATCGCGTAATTTCGCGAGTGCGGATGATAAAAACGACCCACTTTTCTGTGGGTTTGCTGAAGCTAACTTTTTTGCGACCTGGGGAAACGCTCATTTTTCGTTCCATCCCGCGCCAAAAAGCACCGAAAAGTACCCCGTTTTTATCATTGGGGCCTTACCCCTTTCGTCCCAGCCCTTCGTCTTGCACCCCTTCGCCGCCTTCCACTGCTCTGATCGCATTGCGGCTACAACAAATTGACAGAAACGGCCCAAAAATGCTGCAACAAATTGACAAATTGCAACAAATTGACAAAAATAGCCTCAAAACCGTGCAATAAATTGACAACGAGCCACGGTCCTTGGCGCCATTGTCTTCGCCCTTCGCCACCTCTCTTGCCCGTCGCGCGTGACGATGCGCGCCGCAACGGACATCGCGGCAAACGCCCCAGCGAAGGTCGCGCAGCCACCCCGCACCTTACCTGCAAAACAGCATCTTCACCTGCGGATTTTACGCCGCATACTGTATCGTAACGGCTTTGGCATCGCGACCGCCGTTTCCCCTGATGCGATATGGAATCACGCCCTAAACAATTGTCTCCACCGCCTAAAAAAACTATAATTTCACCGTTCGTAGTCGGACAGCGGTATTCCTGTGCCCAAAGGCGGGGAAACTCGGCGGAATTTCGAGTGGGGCCTTATCCGAAACGAGACCTCAAACGAAGTTCCTCCCCAGATTTCGATCAAGGTGCTCGATGCGCCTTTGACCAGGGAATACAGGCGGTTGGACCACGAATCATGACTTGTGTCTTTGCGGTTCGCAAAAGCGCGGTGCATCCCGGGGGCTTCGCTCGCTTGAGCGGTTGCCTTAAAGACGTGCCTCGCCAAAGCAACGCTGCGCTGAAGCGCCCCATGCGCTAAAGTGCCGTGTCGAAGCGCGGCGCGTCTTCAGGCTTCGCCTGCCAGGATCGGTCAATCAGCCCGATTCGCCAAAGCAGGATGTCCCGAAGCGCCGCGCCCAACGCGTGCCCGCAAAGATGGACAAGGGAATCAGGTGAAATTCCTGAACGGCACCCGCCGCTGTAAGCGCGGAGCTGGGCACTTCAAAGGCGAAAGCCGGCCACTGGGGCAACCTGGGAAGGCGGAGTGCACGGCGTGAAGGCAGGCAAGCATGGGCGTATGCTTGCACACTTTCGAACGCGCAAGTCAGAAGACCTACAAGGCATGGCGCAAATTCGCACGTCAAAGGCGAATTTCTCCACGGGAAAACGGGCCGTGATGGAAGATATCCATCACGGTTTTTCTTTTTTTGGGGAAAACGACGTGGCGGATAAGGCCAAGAAAAAAGAAAGGAACAAAATGAAGAAGAAGCTCTTCAGAAAGGACAGTCCGCTTACCAAGGTAACGGCTGCTGTTCTTTCGGTTACGCTTGCATTCGGCATGACGCCTGCCGTTGCACTCGCGCAACCTGCCGCTGAACCCGAAAGCGGCATTATGACGCTGAACGACAGCGATGTCGCCGCAGCGAAGGCTCTCATCGCGGCACTGCCCACGGCCCCGCAGGTCACGGCAGCGGAAAAGGGCACGTACGACAGCCAGATCAAGGCTGCTGTTGATGCCTTCAACGCGCTTGATGAAGCCGATCAGCAAACCCTGGATACCACCGAAGTTGATGGCGGCAGCCAGTCCTACGGCCGCACCCTGGAGTGCGCCGAGTGGGCAATGAAGGCAATCGCCGACTGCGACAACAGCACCACGCTTGCAGATAACACGTACACCGAAACCACCACTCCCGCGCTGTCTTCCGAGTACAGCAAGGGTAAGTCTACCTCAAGCCGCCAGCGTCCGTGGAGCATCGCCGACGTCACCGTTGCTGCCGGCAAGGCCACGGGCACGGTAACGGTTGAAAGCAAGACCTACGATTACATCTACATGGGCGGCAAGAAGATCGAGAACTCCGCACCTAGCGGCAGCAACGCGGTCTTCAAGAACGTGCCGATCGATCTGAAC
>CAKTYF010000001.1 GCA_934631995.1 uncultured Eggerthellaceae bacterium | reverse complement strand
GTGTATGTCCCAGGCAATTTGTCATGCGCCCCAGTATAGCACTGCAAGGCAAGGGGCGCGCTCACGACGCCTGCGCGCGCGATGTTAAAAAGGGACGGGGTCTTTTTCACATCCGTGAATAATCCCGCGCTTGCCGCCCCCCTCTGCCAAGCACCTGCGAGGCACCAAAACAACAACCCCACCCTTTGTTGACAAAAGGTGGGGTAATTTGACAACATTTGGCAGCAGCTGCGAAGAGCAACTAGCAGCCGTATTCTTTTGCGAGCTCTTCGCGCATCTTGTACTTCAGAATCTTGCCCGCCGCATTCATGGGGAACGAATCCACAAACTTGATGTAGCGCGGAACCTTATGGCGCGCAATACGCTCAACCATGAACGTGCGCATCTCTTCCTCGGTCATTTCCTCGCCGTCCTTCAAGATGATGCACGCCGCGGCCTCTTCGCCGTATTTCTTGTCAGGCACGCCCACAACCTGCACATCTTGCACTTTAGGATGCGTGTAAACGAAGTCCTCGATCTCTTTGGGATACAGATTCTCGCCACCACGAATGATCATGTCCTTCAAGCGACCGGTAATGATATAGCAAGGCAGCATCTTGCCGTTTTTGTCGGTGTAGCGCTCGTTGTACACGCGGCACGCCAGATCACCGGAGTGCAGCCAGCCTTCCGCATCAACTGCGCCGCGCGTCTCATTGGGCATCTTGTAGTAGCCCTTCATGGTGTTGTAGCCGCGGCTGCAGAACTCGCCGTTTTCGCCATCGGGCACTTCCTCGCCCGTTTCGGGGTCTACGATCTTGCACTCGATATAGGGGAAGTCGTGGCCCACGGTCTCGGTGCGCAAGTCAAGCGAATCGGTCCACTCGCTCATGGTGGAACCAGGCGCGCTTTCGGTCTGGCCGTACACAGATATAATGCCCGTCATGTTCATCTCATCGGGCTGCGCTGCGCGTTTCATCAGGTCAGCAGGGCATCCAGCGCCCGCCATAATGCCCGTGCGCATGTGCGAGAAGTCGGTCTTCTTGTAATCCGGATGGTTGAACATGGCAATGAACATGGTGGGCACGCCGTTGAAGCACGTGATGCGCTCCTGCGTAATGCAAGAAAGCGACGCCTTCGCCGAGAAATACGGCATGGGGCACATGGTTGCACCGTGCGTCATGGAGCTGGTCATGGACAAAACCATGCCGAAGCAGTGGAACATGGGCACCTGGATCATCATGCGGTCAGCCGTGGACAAGCCCATGCGGTCGCCGATGGTCTTGCCGTCGTTCACCACGTTGCGATGCGTGAGCATAACGCCCTTAGGGAAGCCCGTAGTGCCGGATGTGTATTGCATATTGCACACGTCATCGGGCTTAACGGCAGCGGCCATGCGCAGGATTTCCTCTTTGGGTACCAGCGAGCTGCGGTCCATGGCTTCTTCCAGCGTCAGGCAGCCGGGCATTTTGAAGCCCACGGTAATCACGTTGCGCAGGAACGGCAACTTCTTGCAATGCAGCTGCTCGCCGGGCACCGTGTCTTTGATTTCGGGGCACAGCTCGTTGATAATTTGCGCGTAATTGGAGTCCAGCGCACGGTCGATCATGACAATCGTATGCGTATCAGATTGTCTAAACAGGTACTCCGCTTCGTGGATCTTGTACGCGGTGTTCACCGTTACCAGTACGGCGCCGATCTTCGTTGCCGCCCAGAACGTGATGTACCACGCAGGTACGTTCGTTGCCCAAATAGCCACTTTGCTGCCTGGCTTCACGCCCATGCTCACCAAAGCACGCGCGAAGCTATCCACATCCTCGCGGAATTCTTCGTAGGTACGCGTGTAGTCAAGCGTGGTGTACTTGAAGGCGTACTGGTTGGGGAACTCTTCCACAATGCGATCAAGTACCTGCGGGAACGTCAAATCTACCAGGTCATATTTAGGCCACACGAACTGGCCAGTGCTGTCGTGGTTCCACTGCAGCGAGCGGCCTTTCGCGCCCTTCGTGCTGGCGAAGCGGTCCATGTAGTTCACGAAATGCGGCAGAATGATTTCAGGCTCGGTCACGTCTTCCATCCATTCGGGCATCCATTCCAACGAAATGAAGCCGTCGTAGTCAATGGAAGAAAGCGCCAGCATCACTTCATCCAGCGGCAAAACGCCCTCGCCCACCAGCGCGGGGCTGTGGTCGGCTTCGGAGTCCACCAGGTGCACGTGCTTCACATAAGCGCCCAAATTGCGGATGGTGATGGCGGGTTTTTCCTCGAACTCCCAATACGGATGACGAACCGACCACAACGCACCCAGGTAATCGCTTGCATACGCGTCCATGAGCTCGCGCAGACGCGCCGTATCGGCATAGATGCCCGTTGTCTCAATGAGCACAGACACCTGCTTTTCTTCGGCGTACGGCATAATGGCGGAAAGCGAGGCGCGCGCAGCTTCTTCGTTGCCGGCAACAGCAGTTACGCATACGCCCGTTGCGAACACTTCGCTTGCAATGTTGATGAACGCCGTGAGCTCTTTCGTGTGATCTTGGCCATCGGCAATGTCAACAGACGTATTGAGCACCGGAATCTGCAGGCCTTTTTCGCGCAGCTCACGCGCCGTTGCATGCGTGTTATAAATATGGAAGGGCGCACCCTTGCCCACCAGTTCTTCGTTTTTCGCGACATCGAACACTTCAATGCCGTTGAAATCCATTTCTTCGGCCAGGCCAACCAATTCGTCCCAAGAACGCTCAGACCAGCCCTTTGTGGAAAAAGACAGTTTCATTAGTTTTGCTCCTCATAGACGATTTTGTTCAAAGCGTTGATATAGGCGTGAATGCTCGAGCCAATAATGTCGGTCGAAATGCCGCGGCCCGAATACACTTTGCCGTCGGAGACCAGCTTGATTACAGCCTCGCCCATGGCTTCCTGGCCCTCGGTCACAGCCTGAATCTGGAATCCGTCCAGCTCATAGCGGCGGCCGATAATCTTCTCGATAGCATGGAACGCAGCATCAATGGGGCCATCGCCCAAAACGATGCTCTCAATCGTCTCGCCGTTTTTCGCCATTTTCACGTGAGCAGAAGCAGTTGCAATGTTGCTCGTATTGATAACGTAGCTATCAAGCACGTACGTTGGCGGGACCTGCAGCGCAGCGCTTGCCACAATGGCGTCAAGCTCCAGGCTGCCCACTTTCTCTTTCTTAGAGGCAATGCGCACGAACGCCTCATATACCGCCAAGGCGTCTTCTGCGGAAAGGTCGTAGCCCAACTTCTCTACGCACGCCATCACTTGCTCTTGGCTATCGTGCACCGTGAGCACCATGGTTTCATCGCTTTGGATGGCCGCAGCGGAAAGTGCGGCGCCCTTCGCTTCGCCACCTTCGCAAATGCGCGCGATTTGAGCCGTGATGCGATCGATTTCCGTGGTGCGAACCGAACACTTTGCTTGGCACGCGTCCTGTTTTGCCGAGAGGATCTTCGCGATTTTCTCCGTGGAAGCAACGTTCAGGGCATACGATGCCGTTTTGATTTCACCTGCGCCTTCCATAACGGCGGCAATCACGCATGCATCGGCCATGGCCAAGTCATCGCCGCAAGAAACGCCCAAAGCCACGTTTGCCAAAGCAGGAACGGCCTGATACAGGTCGCGAATGAACTGCGCGAATTCGCCGGGCAGCATCTTTCCTGCCGTGTCGCATACCGTGACGGTGGTTGCGCCGGCTTCGATTGCCTGGGCAATTACCTCTTCCAGGTAATCCATGTCCGAGCGGCCGGCATCAATGGCAACGAATTCCACGTTCTGCGTTTTTTCGGCGCACATCTTAATAGTGTCCACAATGCTTTGCGCCATGGCGGCTGCCTTCTTGCGGTAAATGTATTCGATCTGAGCAGGGCTCACCGATGCTTCAACCTGCAGGCGAGCGCTCTTCGCTTCAGCCAAAGACTTCCAGGTCAGCTCAAGGTTTTCGCCGCCCAGCGCCACCGGAACGGCCAGCATGCTGTTTTTCGCGATGGACGCGATTGACTTGATCAACAAGCTATCGGCCTTAGCGCGCTCAATGCCTTCGATTTCAATAACGGAAGCACCCAGGCGATCGAGCAATTTCGCCGTTTCCAGCTTTTCTTTGAAGGAAAGAGAGAATGCCTTTGAGCGGGCAAACTGTTTCATGGTTACATCGCAGACGCGTACGTCTTTCATCTTTTCTCCTTGTTCGTGCCTCTATATGTTCATTTGGTTCTTACGTTTTCGGGTCGTACGTTCGCAGTTTCGCGTTCTGCGCTTTACGTTGCGCGCGCATCAGGCGTTCGCGGTCTGCGCGGTTTTGCGATTCTCGCTCTTGCGTTCTTCTTGCTTTCTGTTCTGCGAAAAAAACGTACGAACCTAGTATTTTACTCTGCTTTCGCCTTTCAGGGCGCGAGCAGCACTTTTACCCCACAATCAGCGCAATTCGCTGTTTTGAAATTTTCCGCATGCAACCAAAAGGGGCAACGAGCCAAGCAGGGGCAAACAAAAACCGCCGACCCTCACGGACCGGCGGCTTCAATAACCCTTGAAACACGGATGCTATTCGGCAGCTTCCGTAGGAGTTTCCTGGTTGTCTTTCACCGGCTCGTGAATGATTGCATGCTTCACTAAGTACTTAGCAGCGCACACGCGTTCAGCACTTTCGCGTAACACGAAATTGCGGCCAGTGTCCTCTAACTCCTTGCGTACACGGGAAGGATATTGCGGATTCATGTTCTTGCATGCGTCCATAATATCTTCCTCGGAAACAACCAGCTTCTTCTTGCGGAATACGGCATCCAGCGCAAAGCCGGTAACCAGCTGCTGACGCGTTTGCATCATCATGAGCATATTGACTTGCTGAGCTCCACCGTTTTCCTCGAGGAACTGATCCCAGGTCATACCCTGCGCGGAAATTTCCTGACGCAAGTTGTCCTGAATCATCTTGCTGGTGATTTCATATGCCTCATCGGCAATAGAGCCCTGGAAGCGGCTGGTCAGAGCCGCGGCGGCCTGACCGCGCAGAGCGTTATCGTACTGCTCACGCTGCATGGCGGTGAACTGGTCTTCCAAGGAATGACGGAAGTCTTCCAAGCTGCGATACATGGGCATGTAGGTCTTAACCCACTCGTCGTCGATCTCGGGAACCTGCTTTTCCTGCAGCTCCTTTACCTCAACGGTGCAGTGAATGTTCTGCATGACCTCGCCCTTTTCGGGATCCCAGTCGGGAGCCTCGAACGAGAACGTCTTTGTTTCGCCCGGCTTCATGCCAATAACGGCTTCATCGAACTGCGGAGGCATGTAGCCCTCGCCAGCCGTGTAAGGACGACCCGGCGTGTTCAAGCCAGCCAGCGGCACGCCATCAACGGCGGCATCGATGGAAATCAAGCAGGTATCGCCCTTGCGCACTTCGTGCTGCTCGGGGGCGGTGCCGTAACCAGCATACTGTTCGGCAATGCGCTTGATCTGATCATCCACACCCGACAAATCGGGAGTAAACGGCGGGAACGTAAATTCAACGGGGTCATAGGAAGTCAGCTCGTAAGCAGGCTTCGGGGTGACCGTCATGGTAAACGCAAACTTCTTGCCGCGCTTGAATTCGGTGGTTCCCATAGGCGTGGGCGGGAACAACGGAATAATGTCTTTCTTGTCTAGAGCCATGGGGGCAATCAGCTCAAGAGCGCGACCCTGAACCATGGAGTCCAGATCAGTGATGCCCAGCTGGTCGCGGCATGCCTGCTCGACCGTGATATCCTTCTGCGGACGCAGACCCATTTGGCTTGCGAATTCCACAGAGGCGGTGTAGAACGCCTTCGAAACGTCCTCTTCGGAGGCAACGCAATCCAGCAGATACTTGCCACCATCAATTTTCTTCTGAGTTACCTTCATGTTTTTGCTTCTCCCCCAAAAATAACTCGTATGCCATTCAACCCATTTTTTCCAACTTGGAATTGTAGCTTACCTATTGCAATATGGCAGCACAACATTAAACAAAAGAGCATTTTTTTGGGGAGCGGCGACAGTTTCCGATTTGTTGTCAAATTACCCCACCTTTTGTCAACAATTCTCGCGCCGCGTTGCAAGTTCCCTTCGCCTGCCCCTTCGCCCGTCTCTTTGCCCACCCGGTCGTTCGCCTGCCTCTTCGCCCGCTGCCTCTCCCCCCGCATTCGGACTTCGCGCATAAAAAGAGCCCCCTCTGATGAGGAGGCTCTTGCGAGTTCTCTTTTCGGTGCATCAAGCGAACTGATTCGCCCGACGTGCAACCGAATAGGCCTTAGCGCCATGAGGGCGCGCGTAAGAGCGAATCAGTCGCTCTAGGCACCGAAAATCTCGATCTTCTCGCCGGGAGCAAGAGTAACCATAGCCTTTTTCCAGGTACGGGTCTTGCCCTGAATGCCACGACGCTGTTTCGGCTTCGGCTTCACGTTCAGCGTGTTCACCTTGGTCACCTTCACGTTGAAGATTGCGGTGATAGCCTGAGCGATTTCCACCTTGTTGGAGGTCTTAGCAACCTCGAACGTGTAGGTGTTCTTCTCCATCATGTCGTAGCTGTGCTCGGTGATAACCGGGCGAATGATAACCTCGCGAGGATCCTTCATTATGCGAGCACCTCCTGAATGCGCTCCAGTGCTTCAGAGGTCACGATGAGCTTCTTGTTGTCCAAGAAGTCATAGGTGTTCATGAAAGCAACAGGGATAACAGTAACAGACTTGATGTTGCGGAAGGACAAGAATGCGTTGATGTCGTCGTCGCCGATGAAAACGGTGCTACGGCCTTCAACACCCAAAGCCTTCAGTGCAGCAACAGCAGCCTTGGTAGACGGCTGCTCGAAGTCGAACTTGTCAACAACGATAAGCTCACCATCAGCCAGTTTAGCGGACAATGCAGAGCGCATAGCCAGCTTGATCTCCTTCTTGTTGACCTTGATGTCGTAAGAACGAGGATGCGGGCCAAACACAATGCCGCCACCGGGCATCTGCGGAGCACGGCTGGTACCCTGACGAGCGTTGCCGGTGCCCTTCTGACGGAACGGCTTCTTGCCGCCGCCCCTCACTTGACCACGAGTAAGGGTATTGCTCGTGCCCTGACGCCAAGAAGCACGCTGTGCGCGTACAACCTGATGCATCACAGGCACGTTCGGCTCAATGCCGAACACGGAGTCTGCGAGTTCGGCTGCGCCGGCACCCTGACCCTTCGTGTCTTTGATCTCAATAGTTGCCATATTCAATAGCTCCTCAACTTGCTCGAAAATTAAGCCATACGGACACGGACAATGCCGTCTTTGCCACCAGGAATGGCGCCCTTGACCAGAATCAGATTCTGCTCTTCGTCAACGCGCACAACCTTCAGGTTCTTCACCGTAACGGTGTCACAACCCATGTGACCCGGAAGGCGAACGCCCTTGAAAACGCGGGACGGCGTTGCGCACTGACCGATAGAACCGGGAGCGCGATGGAAGTGTGCACCGTGTCCACCAGGACCGCCAGCAAAGCCGTAGCGCTTCATAACGCCAGCGAAGCCCTTGCCCTTGGACGTACCCTGAACGTCAACCTTCTTCGCATCAGCGAAAGCAGCAACAGTCACAGCATCGCCGATTTTGTAGTCGGCAGCGTTCTCAACGCGAACCTCACGCAGGTAGCGAGCAGGCTCGGCACCCTGCTTGGCGAAATGGCCAGCCATGGGCTTGTTCAGGCGGGGAGCACCGGACTGCTTGAAGTAGCGAACTGCGCCAAAGCCCAGCTGAACTGCTTCGTAGCCATCGGTAGCGGTGGTCTTCACCTGGCAAACCTTGTTAGGCTCAGCCTGGATAACGGTGACAGGGACCAGGTTGTCGTTCTCATCCCAGATCTGGGTCATGCCGATCTTCTTACCATAAATCGTGTTAATCATATCAGCACCCCCTACAGCTTGATCTCAATGTCAACGCCAGCCGGAAGATCGAGACGCATCAGAGAGTCAACCGTGTTGCTGGTGGGCTCCAGAATGTCAATGAGACGCTTGTGAGTGCGCATCTCGAACTGCTCACGAGAGTCCTTGTTCACATGCGGGGAACGGATAACGCAATACATATTGCGCTCCGTGGGCAGGGGAATAGGACCGGAAACCTTTGCGCCCGTCTTCTGAGCGGTATCGACAATGAGCTTGGTGGACTGATCCACAATCTCATGATCGTAGCCCTTAAGGCGGATGCGAATCTTTTGATTAGCCACTTACCTTACCTCCAATTATAGTGGGCAAACGCCTTACGCGTTCGCACCAGCCTTGCTGATGATTTCTTCCTGAATGTT
Organism: uncultured Eggerthellaceae bacterium; assembly: GCA_934631995.1. Taxonomy (GTDB): domain Bacteria; phylum Actinomycetota; class Coriobacteriia; order Coriobacteriales; family Eggerthellaceae; genus CAKUOV01. The sequence continues at coordinate 53,661 of CAKTYF010000001.1, read as the reverse complement.
CTTCGGAACGGCCTCGTAAGAGTCGAACTGCATGGTGTAGGAAGCACGACCCTGCGTACCGGAACGAAGATCAGTTGCGTAACCGAACATGTTGCTCAGCGGAACCTTCGCGGAAACAATAGCGGCGTTGCCACGCTTGTCCTGGCCCTGAATCAGGCCACGACGCGAGGGGATGTCGCCCATAACGAAGCCGATGTACTCTTCAGGAGTCTCAACTTCAACCGCCATCATCGGCTCCAAGATCACGGGAGCGCCCTTCTTCAAAGCATCCTTGATAGCCATGGAACCAGCGATCTTGAACGCTGCTTCAGAAGAGTCAACTTCGTGGTAAGAACCGTCAATCAGCTCAACGCGAACATCTTCAACCGGGTAACCAGCCAAAACGCCGGAGTTCAAAGCCTCCTGAATACCCTTGTCGATGGAAGGAATGTATTCCTTGGGAACCACGCCGCCAACGATCTTGTTCTCGAAGGAGTAGCCCTCGCCCGGCTCGGTCGGGTACATGTTGATAACAGCATGACCGTACTGACCACGACCACCAGACTGACGAACGAACTTGCCCTCGGCACCCATAACGGGCTTCGTGGCAGATTCGCGGTAAGCAACCTGGGGTTTACCAACGTTAGCCTCAACCTTGAACTCGCGCAGCAGACGGTCAATGATGATTTCCAGGTGCAACTCGCCCATGCCGGCGATGATGGTCTGACCGGTCTCATGGTTGGTGGTCACGCGGAACGTCGGGTCTTCTTCTGCGAGCTTCTGCAAGGCGATGTCCATCTTGGCCTGCTCAGCCTTGGTCTTGGGCTCAACAGCAATGTCGATAACCGGGTCAGCGAACTGCATGGACTCAAGAATGATAGGTGCACCCTCGCTGCACAGCGTGTCACCCGTGCCGGTATCCTTCAAGCCAACAACGGCAACGATGTCGCCCGCGGAGCAGTGGTCGATGTCGATACGCTGGTTGGAGTGCATCTGCAGCAGACGGCCGATGCGCTCTTTCTTGCCGCCCTTGGTGGCGTTGATCACGTAGCTGCCGGAATCCAGCGAACCAGAGTACACACGCAGGTAGGTCAGTTTGCCCACATACGGGTCGGTCATGATCTTGAATGCCAAAGCAGCAAACGGTGCCTTGGGGTCGGAAGGACGCTCGTCCTCTTCGCCCGTCTCAGGGTTCGTACCCTTGATGGGGGGAACGTCAACCGGAGAAGGCATGTAGTCAACAACAGCGTCGAGCATTTCCTGAACACCCTTGTTCTTGTAAGCGGAGCCCACGAAAACAGGGTTGAGCTTGCATGCAATAACGCCCTTGCGGATAGCAGCCTTAATTTCCTCGACGGTAACGTCTTCTTCCATCAGGACTTTCTCCATCAAGTCGTCGTCGCAGTCGGCGGCAGCATCCAGAAGTTCCTGGTACTTCTCGTCAACCAAGTCAACGAACTCAGCGGGAATCTCGTCCATAGGCTCGGGGTAGGTCATGCCCTTGTCGTCGGCCTTGAAGTCCCAAGCGGTCTTGGTAACCAGGTCGATAACGCCCCAGAAGTTGTCCTCGGCGCCCATGGGGATCTGAGCTGCAACAGCGTTAGCGCCCAAGCGATCCTTCATGGTCTGAATCGCGTGGAAGTAGTCAGCGCCCACGCGGTCGTACTTGTTGATGAAGGCGATGCGAGGAACGCCATAGCGCTCGGCCTGACGCCAAACGGTCTCAGACTGAGGCTGAACGCCAGCAACGGCGTCGAACACGGCAACAGCACCGTCAAGAACGCGCAGCGAGCGCTCTACTTCAGCGGTGAAGTCAACGTGGCCCGGGGTGTCGATGATCTGGAAGCGGTAGGTCTTACCGTCTGCGGCACCACCCGGGTACTTCCAAAAGCAGGTAGTAGCAGCGGAAGTAATGGTTACGCCGCGCTCCTGCTCCTGAACCATCCAGTCCATGGTAGCAGCGCCATCATGAACTTCGCCGACCTTGTGGGTCTTGCCTGTGTAGTACAGGATGCGTTCAGTCGTAGTGGTCTTGCCGGCATCGATGTGGGCCATGATGCCAATATTACGAGTATCTTCAAGCGTAGTCTTTGCCATGTTAAGTCACTCGCCTTAGAAACGATAGTGGGAGAATGCACGGTTGGATTCAGCCATCTTGTAGGTGTCTTCGCGCTTCTTCACGGCGGCACCGGTGTTGTTGGCTGCATCCATGATTTCTGCGGCCAGGCGCTCGATCATGGTGTGCTCTTTACGCTTGCGGGAGTAGTCCACCAACCAGCGGATAGCCAGCTGAGTAGAACGACGGGAGTTGACCTCCATAGGCACCTGGTAAGTAGCGCCACCAACACGCTTCGGCTTTACTTCCAAGGTGGGGCGAATGTTGTCCATGGCCTTCTTGAACACGGTCAGAACGTCTTCGCCAGTCTTTTCCTCAACGCGATCGAAAGCGCCATACACAATGCGCTCGGCAAGGGACTTCTTGCCATCAAGCATAACCTTGTTGATCAGCTGGGAAACAAGACGGTTGTTGTACTTTGCGTCCGGCGTGGTTTCACGACGGACAGCTGCTGCACGACGCGGCATAGTAATACCTTTCTCTCATGCGCGCTTCGGGATGTTTTTCGCATCCATTAGGCCGCTGGAATCCTTTGACTCCCTGTTGTAACGCGACCCGCGCGACTTACTTCATTATTTGGGGCGCTTAGCTCCATAACGGCTGCGAGCCTGACGACGCTTATCAACTGCGTTGCAGTCCAAAGCTGCGCGGATGACCTTGTAACGAACACCAGGAAGGTCCTTTACACGACCGCCGCGGATAAGCACCATGCTGTGCTCCTGCAGGTTGTGGCCAATACCGGGGATATAGGCCGTTACTTCCATTCCGTTTACCAGACGTACACGGCAAACCTTACGAAGAGCGGAGTTCGGCTTCTTAGGGGTGGTGGTGTAAACACGAGTGCACACGCCACGCTTCTGCGGGTTACCCTTCAGTGCCGGGGTCTTCTTCTTGTCGACCGTCTTCTGGCGTCCTTTACGGACCAGTTGGTTGATAGTAGGCAAAGCGATTCTCCTTCTTTTTCACCCAGCAGCTTGATTTCAAGCCGCTCAACCTTTAGGGACTTCATCCTGAAGCCCTGCCAATAATTTCGAGCTGTGTCTTTTCGCCCTCGTGAGTTAGGCGAAAACGAGCTCCCTACCTGCCCTTTTGCGCTTCGTGAGATTTTCGCGCCAGGGCATTTTTTCGGGTGCGCTCAGCTGTTGCGCACGCGAAGCAACGTCTTCTCATAAAGACGCGAGGATGCAATTTAAAGGATAAAATGCAGCTTGTCAAACGCCACGTGTCCGGGCGTGTCTATATCCCCATTTTCTGCACATTTGAGAGGGAGGCGAAGGACGGGCTGCGAGCGCTCCTGACGCAACGAAAGCAACCTGCGCACGCGAAGGCAGCGGACCACGCGCGCACCCACGCGCAGCCGCTTCGATTCTAGACGCACTGGTGCGGACGGACCCCACCCACGCGCAGACGCAGCCGCCTCAACCCACAGACGCCACCGCGTCACCGCCCCCCTAGAAAGAAAATCGCCCTCGGGCGCAAACCCAAGGGCGATTCCAGATGCAAGATTGTCTGTCGAGATTTACTCGGCAGCAACTTCCTCTGCCGGTGCAGCCTCTTCAGCAGGAGCAGCTTCTTCAGCAACAGCCTGCTCGGCAGCCTTAGCAGCGTAAGCAGCAGCACGCTCTGCCTTAGCAGCAGCCTTAGCCTCGCGCTCGGCCTTCTTTGCAGCCTCAAGTTCAGCAGCCTTTGCAGCCTTCTCTGCCTTCTTTGCGGCCTCACGCTGAGCAACCATATCCTTTGCAGAACCGAACTTGTCGGCAAAGCGCTGGACGCGTCCACCAGTGTCGATCAGCTTCTGCGTACCCGTGAAGAACGGATGGCAGGCACTGCAGATATCAACCCTGAGTTCAGGCTTGGTAGAACGGGTGACGAACGTGTTTCCGCAGGTGCAGCGAACGGTGCACTCCACGTAATCCGGATGAATTCCTTGCTTCATTTTTGGTTCTCCTTAATGCCTTGGTTTCCGACCAAAGCTAGACATAAGCCTTGATACTTTATCACATTTTTCTCGAATAGCAAGCGTTTTGTTTTGCGGGAAAAGAAAAAGGAGGTCGCAGAAGCCCAAGGCAAAACGGCGCCTCCCCTGATTTCCTTCCCACAGCAACCATACATGAGAAAATAGTATTGACTTGCACGTTGTGTGCAGATTTATGATATGTGTAATGAAGGAGGCAGGAAATGAAGAAGCTCAGCGAGGTGTGCAAGATCACGGGTCTTTCCCGGCGCGCACTTCAGGGATACGATCAAATGGGGCTTCTGTCACCAACTGCGAAGACCGAGGCTGGCTACTGGCTCTACGATGACGAAGCCATTAAAAAGCTCATCGTCATCAAGATCTTCACCGAAGCGGGATATACGCGTGAACACGTCAAGGAGCTTCTGGACGCCCCTGTCATCAACCTTGCGAACGAATATGACTTGCTCGTATCCGCCCTGCGCGAAGAGCAACGGCATATCGAAGGCATCATACGGACCATCAGGCTCTTCAAAATCGAAAGTCAACTATCGGACTCAGCCCGCGCAGCCTTGCAGGAAATTGATTCCCTAGTAGCTTACGGACAACGAGATTTCTCCGCATGCTTTGGCTCCCTTGTATCAGAGGCTTCAAAACTCGATAGCGAGCTCGATGCGTACGAGATGGAGATGTTCATGCTGTTCTGGTACAGCCTGATAGTCGTTGGTCTTGTTACGCAACGAAACGACGAAGACGCCACCAGCAACGCTATTTCGGAATGTTTCGATCATTTTCAGAGCATGATTTCCTCCTTCGACAAGGAATCGGAGGCCGAAATTGAAGAAGCTGAATATCGCGAGATGTTCGCTGATTTCGTAAGCGGCCTTGTATCGCAGAACGACACTTCCAACGCATTTGAAGAAATGTGCGGCAACGGCTCGAAAGAGCACGTAGTTAAGGCTGTACATACCTGGTGCAAGGAATCCAAGGAGACACAGAATGGACAATGAACTCGCAGCACCAGCGAGCATCGGAAGCATACTGAACAAAACACCTGATCCCACACGCATATCCGATCAAATCAGCTATTTCTTCATCAAGAACGTCAAACGTTGGATGGAGTGCCCCTTGTGCGGAGAAGAGATGCGTTTCAACAAAACAACGGAAGCATGGGAATGCAAGTCCGGCGACTTCTTGCTTCCGGAAAAAGAGTTTCTAGACGGCTACGTGTTCTGGTTCTGCGACCAATGCGGGTGTTTCCTGAACGTCCAGGAAGGGTTCGCCGCAGACGCTGAGCATTGGACTTGCACGGAATGCGGATTCGAGAACAACGTAACCGAAGAAAATCTGGTGGGCACTTGTCGCGAGTGCGGCAGGTTGCTGGACAATCCCGACGCAAGCCTTTGTCCCGACTGCAACGAAGCTTGGTTAGCCGCTCATCCCGAGGCCGCCCAATGAAGGTGATTTCGCTGAAATGCCCCGAATGCTCCGCGTCGCTTAGCATAGAAGAAGGTCGCGACCAGCTGTTTTGCCAATATTGCGGGGCAAAAATCGTTCTGCAAAACGAAAACGAACGCATATACCGTCGCATTGATGAAGCCGATGTCAAGCGATCAGAGACCGAGCGCCTCATCCGTTTGAAAGAGCTTGAAATGGAAGCCGCCAAAAGAGAAGACGAAAAGGCCTCCAAACGCCTAAAAGTCAAAATATCACTGGCCTTGGTGGTGGCAGGCATCGTCATGGCGGTCTTTGGAAACTTTCTGGGCGAAGCGTCCGGAAACCCGGACTCAAGCTTCTACGCAATGTCGGTCCTCGGCCTCATGCTCATGATGGGCGCAGGATACATTTGGTTGTTCAGCGCATGCAGCGACGATGACGAAAAGAGCAAGAAAAGGAAGAACTAGCAGCAGGGCTCCTTGCTTGCTAGCAGATTCTACGCATATCATGTATGTAAAACCAATTACAATACGAATAGCATCTCATAAGCGGTGGTTCGAATGAGTTATGTCATAGGGTCTTTCAACATTCAGAAGCTGAACTACGACTCAACTGAAGAGACGAAAAAGAACTTCGCGCGCATTGCCCAAATCATCAAAGATGAAAAATTCGATGCTATCGCCATCCAAGAAGTCTGTTCGGAGTCTGCTTTGAAGCGGATTCGCGGCTATCTTGGCCCTTCCTGGGACGCTGAATATCGGGAGACAAACAAGACACTCGGCAATTCTTCCGCGCAGCTCGAAGGCTACGCCTTCATCTGGAACAACAAGCGACTAAGACTCGTGAAGGGACCCGAAGGAGACACAGCCCCAAGCAGCGTCCAAAGAATGGACGGATACTCGATCAGCAGGGATAGCACTGGCGCATTTATCCACAAGGGCTCGCTTGTTCGCCCGCCCATGGTGGTAAGGCTCACCCCATCGGGATTGCCCGGCGGTGCGCCCTTCGAACTTCGGCTGATTAACACCCATATCGCCTTCAACTCGCCCTCTATCTGCGCCGATAAATACGGACAGAAAGAACTCAGGTTAATGGAGTTCGAAACTTTAGCGAAAGAGATATACCGCAAAGTCTCAATGAAGCGTTATGGGACCAACATGTCCTCGTACACCGTCCTAATGGGAGACTATAACCTTTGCCTTGCAGGGGAATCCGGCATGAACGTCCCCGAGTTCACTTACTTCGCCGAAAACAGAACATTACGAACCGTTCAGCGCGACAAGACGTCCTTGAAGCAAGTGCAAGAATCGTACTCCTACCAGAATCTTAACGAGGAGCACGACAGCGATACCATGGACGAATCGGGCACAGATATCTACTCGCAAAACTACGACCACTTCTCATATGACAGCGATTACGAAACCAACCAGGGCATTTCGTTTTTAGCCGCACGCGTTGAACCACTTGCCAGCACGCGCGAGGCACTGGAACAATATCGCAAGGAAGTATCGGACCACGTCCCAATCAAGCTAGTCGTGGAGCTTAAATCAGGAATAAGGAGCCTCTCATGGAGTACACACAAGAACAGCTGAAGGCCGCATGCGCATTGAATCTTTGTACCGTGTCGGTGTCCCAAATCATAGATTACGATGACATCAACGTCATGGAGCAGGAATACGAGGCAATTCTCAACAACCTGAACCTTGAGCAAATGCCCAAAGATGAGGCGCTTCTCAACATCCTAAAGCAAATCCTGGATACCATCACGTTCTTCAGAATCAACGAGGTTGACAAACAGTTCGTGGAAAGAGAATACCAGCAAAAGATGAAAAACGCCATCTGGTCCGCTGTTCCCAATGTGGGGCTTCTTGTTGCGGGCGGCAACCCTGTCACAATGGCCGTCTCGCTTGCCTCCCAAGTTGGCATTGGCTATATGAACTACCGAAGGGTGAAGTCGGAAGCAAATCTTCAGCGCGACAAGGAGCGTTGGGAACTTGAGCGCACTGCTATTGAGCAATTCAACGGACTAAGAAGAGAGCTCTTCGATACCGCCTGGCGCTTATCCGAAACTTACAACTTCCCTGATAGGCTGCGACTCACCGAGCGTCAGATAACCCAATACGACAACATTCTTATGGACGGGGATCTTTTGCGAAAGTACGACCGCCTTGACACCATCAAGGATGAGTTCGCGGCGTATCCTCCCTTCTGGTACAACTTCGGTAACACTGCCAACTCGATTGCCCGATCGGCCCTGGATTTAAGCGATGAGTCCAGGCAGGTGTACCTTGCGCTTGCGAAAAGCCACTTCGAACAGTACCGAAAATCGAATAGCCATGCGCTCCTTCGCGAAGACCCCATCGCCGCTGCATGCGCGCTGGAGCTTGTTGATCTTCTAGACTTCGATAACGATTGCGAATATATTGGCAAGCTGCTTGAAGAGGCGGTAAGATACTCGGGGCGCGCCAATGATGTGCTTCAGCTTGCCTCTGTTGCCTATCTCAAGATGAACGATTTCAATCGGGCCGCAAATCTTCTACGACAGCTGGTAAACGAGCAGTACAACACCGTCATGAACGCCCAACTGCTAAGCAGCATCTACGTTGGGAAGGCAAGCGAATCAAACTCGGCCGACTACATCCACCGCTACGAAACGCTGGCAAATCAGGTTGGCTCCCAATACCTGCTCCCCCTGCCCGCCAATCAATCAGAATCGGCAGACAACGCCGCAACGTGCTTCTTCGAGACCCAAAAGGGCATCCTCACCGAGAAATGCCATCTGGTCATCAGAGCCCTTCTTGAGAAATACCTTATCAAATTTGGCAAATTGATTCCCGTGCCCGATGTGCGGCACGAGTATCCCGATGCTTACTTTCTGCCTTCGAAAGAGGCAGTGCAATCCCGCAAACATGACACCCAAAGGCTTTTCGCCAGCACAAGAGCCGCAGACGAATATCTGGAGCGTGTTGCGGAGGCAAACATCCCCTATGGAATCATCGACCTCATGAACGAACTCTTCGAAGTAAGCTGCGGCTTTTGCTTCATGAGCGAATCCGCAAAGGAATCCGCGGCTTTCGAAATCGAAAAGGCCCTTAAAGCAAACGGAAAGAACATCAACGATTTCGCGATAAAGGCCGACCAGGGCCAGCTTAACTACCTGGATATAGAGCGCCTTCTGGATATGAAAATGGGCAATTACACCGCCAACTTCTTCACAGCCCTCACAAAAGAAGACGACAAGTACGTTCAATCTCGTACCGAGATGCAAGATCTCGCAATAATGGAAGAGTCGCTTGAAGACTTCTGCTCCGCAAACGAACTCAGCAGCCCTTCGGAGCTTTACGAATCAACAAGGGACCAAGTTGTTGAAACCATTGCCTGCCGCCGTTTTTCGGTGGACTTGCTTGGAGATGAGACGATCGTAAAATCCCCTGATACATCGAGTGAGCAGAAGATGATGGAGCTCATTAGAGAGGCTATCCCCACAACGGTTCAATCGATTGCGTACGTGGATTTCTTTACGAGTGAAAGCCCCAAAAAAGAACGATATTTCCGAGCAAACGAGAAGTTGTCGAACGAGAACGGACTAATAGCCGGCACACTTGCCATCCTGGACGACCTTGAGAAGAAAGGCGGCACTGATCTAATTTTCACAGTTCACGGCATTGTTCCAATAGTGAATGGAGCAAGGAAGAAGCTTGTTCCGTACGATAACGTTGAGTACCTTGAAGGCAAAGAGCAATCCCTTAGATTCGGCCTGTTCGGCGTCACCTTTGCAAACAGCTCCGTAAGAATCGACAAGCTAAACCAGCTCATAAAGGATTTGTCCTCCTACGCCCCGCCCTTGCCTGAAAGCGCAGATACAATCGACAAACCAGGTTTCAAGATTCCGTTTGCCAGAAAAGAATAGGAGTTGCCCAGCTGCTACCCGCGTCGATGCTACGGCCGTGCAGCCACCCCAGCCATCGTGCCGCGCGCCATCCCCTTGCCAGGCGCCGTTCACCGGAGCGCATGGCAAGGGTGGCTCGGACGCATCCGCCCTGCCCTGCACCGCCGTCGTTCGCGCACGGCTCAACCTGCCACCCGCGCAACCGTCACCCGCACGCGAATCGCCATCCGTACGTCCCAGCAACGAACGCTTCTGCATTTTGTTACAATAACGCAGGTAAGCGCTGGGGACTGCAATCTGGCTATTGTTGCTGCTCCGCGCTGGCCTGCAGTCGAATACAAGGAGGCTTGAACTCATGGGATTTTTCACTGGTAAAACCGTCATCATCACGGGCGCCGGCCGCGCCACGCTGCAAGACGGAAGCTGCGGATCCATTGGCTACGGCATTGCCACCGCATATGCCAAAGAGGGCGCGAACCTGGTCATCACCGGCCGCAATGTAGCAAAACTCGAGGCCGCCAAAGAAGAGCTGGAGCGCTTGTACGGCATTGAGGTGCTGTGCGTTGCCGCCGATGTGAACGCCAGCGCCGACAACGAGGCCATCACAAAAGAGGTTGTGCGCCAAGCCGTTGAGCGCTTCGGCGGCATCCAGGTGCTTATCAACAACGCGCAGGCATCCGCTTCCGGCGTGACGCTTGCCGACCACACCACCGAGCAGTTTGACCTGGCTCTATACTCTGGATTGTACGCCGCATTCTATTACATGAAGGCATGCTACCCCTATTTGAAGGAATCGCAGGGCTCCGTTATCAACTTCGCATCGGGCGCCGGCCTGTTCGGCAACTACGGGCAGTGCGCGTACGCCGCCGCGAAGGAAGGCATCCGCGGCATGTCGCGCGTAGCCGCCACCGAATGGGGTCCCGACGGCATTAACGTGAACGCCGTATGCCCGCTAGCCTGGACCGCAGCGCTGGAAAACTTCAAACTGGCCTACCCCGAAGCATTCGAAGCAAACGTGAAGATGCCGCCCATGGGCCACTACGGCGACGTGGAGAAGGAAATCGGCCGCGTGTGCGTGCAGCTGGCAACTCCTGACTTCAAGTACATGTCCGGCGAGACCATCACGCTAGAAGGCGGCATGGGTCTGCGTCCGTAATGGCAACGGCGCCGAGTCTGCTTGCCGCGACGCCGATGGGTCGTTGCAGCGCGCGACGGCGTTGTAACTATTTCGGCGTCGCGCAGTAGCCGCAGTCGCGTTCTTACCCACATGTGAGACAGCGTTGCCGCCATCTCACCGCTCGCGACGCCGGCAAAAAGCTTTTCCGAACGGTAGTTGTTGGAAAAACGGGTGCGAATTCAGGCAAATCGACGATATTCGGTGGTTGAAGAGTCCCAATCGGGGCTCTTCTTCTGCTTTATGGGCATCTGTCAAAATGATCGTTCACAAAAGACCAGGTCAGACGGCTGCGAAAAAACAGCCTTGCCGGTCCGGCTTTCACCCTACCGCTCCGACCACCGAATATCGTCGATTTGCCCGAGTTTGGGGGTCGTTTTCCAACAAGCAGCGGCAAAATCAACAGAAGAAAAGGCACGCAGCAGCCTCAAGCCACCCAATGCACCGCCGTGCATCATAAAACCTCGCTGCAAACGCATGGGTTCGGCTCGCAAATGTTGACAAAAGGTGGGGTAATTTGTCAACAAGCAGCGGCACTACACAAGCTTGGCCTGGCGTTTTGCATGCCAGATATCAAAGCGCGTATATACGTAGTGATAGAACATCGCAATGAGCACCATCATGACGCCCAGCGTGACCCACATGCCAATCGAAAGCGCCGAGATACCAAACAAGTTGTGGAATAACGTGGCACCTAGAATCGTGCCACCCGCGCACACCACTAAAAGCCCTGTTCGGATAGGGGTAAACGGAATCGACAAGCGAATGATAAGCATAATGCCCGTCCATGCCGTAAGCAGCACCGCCAACGTGGAGATCTGCTCGTAATCCCAATTCGCAAACACATTGCCCACAATGTTCACGATAAGCACGCTGAACACCACCGTAATAGCGCCAGGTATAGCGCGCACGATAACGTTTTCCAGGAAATTGCCTTTAATGCGATCGCGATTCGGCTCAAGCGCCAGCACGAACGACGGCAGGCCAATCGTCATGGCGCTCACCAGCGTCATCTGGATGGGCTGGAACGGATACTGCCAGGGCAAGAACACGAACAAAACCGCCATTGTTATCGAGAACAGCGTCTTGACCAGGAACAACGATGCAGAACGCTGCAAGTTGTTGATAGAGCGCCTACCCTCTGCCACCACTTTAGGCATGCTGGCGAAGTCGTTGTCCACCAACACTAAATGTGCCACGTTACGCGCGGCATCGGAACCTGCCGCCATAGCAACGCTGCAGTCGGCCTGCTTGAGCGCCAGCGTATCGTTCACGCCATCGCCCGTCATGGCAACAACGTGGCCCTCGCTCTGAAGAGCCTGTACAAATTGCTTTTTCTGTTCGGGCTTCACGCGACCGAACACGTGATATTTCTTCATGGCGGCCGCCACGTCTTCATCGGTTTTCAGCGTAGTGGCATCCACATAGGCATCGGCGTTCGGCACGCCTACTTTCGCCGCAATGCCGGAAACCGTGCGTGGATCGTCGCCGGAAATCACGTTCACGGTAACGCTCTGCTCCTTGAAGAACTGAATGGTCTGCGCCGCCGTAGAACGAATCTGATCGTGGATGCAAATGAAAGCCAACGGCTCGGGATCACCCACCAGCGCGCCGTCTTCCGTGAAGCCCGAAACAGAAGCAAGCACCAAAACGCGTGCGTCTTTCGCCAGCTCAGAAACGCGTTCTTCAATGAGCGCGTAACGTTGCCCCATGACAAACTGACCCGCGCCCATAACATATGCGGCGCCTTGGAAAGCCGCGCCCGACCATTTTTTGTCCGACGAAAACGGAATCGCGCGCACCAGCGGCAGCACCGCGCCCGTTTTCCCTTTGCAATACTCCATAATGGCGCGCGACGTTTCAGTGGGGTCGTTCTCGGCGGCCATGAGTGACGCCAGTGCACTGGAAACTTCTTGCTCGCTGGCACCCGGCACCAGCTCGACCGCATGCACTTCCATGGCGCCCGTGGTGATGGTACCCGTTTTATCCAGGCACAGCGTATCCACGCGAGCTAGCGTTTCAATGCAGTACAGCTGCTGGACCAGCACATTTGACTTCGAAAGACGAATAACGGCAACTGCCATAACCGTTGACGTGAGCAAAATCAGGCCCTCGGGGATCATGCCGATCAGCGCGGCGACGGTGCTCAAAATGCAATCGATCAAATCCACCGGCTCGCTTGACAGGTAATATTGGCTGCAGAACAGCGCGCCGCCCACAAACGGCAGCGCAATGGATACGTACTTCACAATCTTGTTCAGCGTATCCATAATTTCGGAATTGACCTTCTTATGCTTTTTGGCCTCGGCGCTGATCTTGCTTGCATAATTCTCGGCACCAACGTGAATCACGCGCGCCGTAACGCTGCCCGCGTTCACAAACGACCCGCTCATAAGCACATCACCCGGCTTTTTGGGAACAAGGTCGCTCTCGCCTGTGAGCAAGCTTTCGTTCATGTCGCATTCGCCCGCAATAATTTCGCAGTCAGCGGGAACTTGCATGCCACGCCCCAGACAAATCATATCATCGCGAACCACCTGGTCAAGCTCAATTTCCTGGCGTACGCCATCACGAATAACGGAAGCATGCGCGCTTGCAACGATAGACAGCTTATCGGTAACCGCCTTCGAGCGCAGCTCCTGAATGATGCCAATAAAAACGTTCACGACAATAACAATCATGAACAGCATGTTCTTGTAAGAACCGGTAAGGAAAACGATAACGGCAAGAACCAGGTTCACCGCGTTGAACAGCGTAACCAGGTTGTCGAAAAGAATCTCCTTGACCGAGCGCGTATGCACGTTCGCATCTACGTTCACATCGCCCGAAGCAATGCGCTGCTGCACCTCTTCGCTGGTCAAACCCGTTATCTTTTCCATTGAAACCTCGAAATCTCTTCTTCTCTACTTGCATGCGAAGGTCGCGACCACCCGCTACTCCTGCACCGCGAACGGGAAGCCATGCGCGAGTCAGCCCAGGCTGGCTACCTTCGCCCGCCTGCTTCCTGCGCCGGTCCGCTACGCCTGCGCGCCGGACTCTTCCAGCGCCTTAAGCGCCGCCGCATAACCGCCTGCACCGTAGCTCAGGCACTTGGACACGCGCGCGATGGTAGTTGCCGACGCCCCCGTTGCCGCCTCGATGGCGGTGTAGGAATTCTTCTTTGCAAGCATGCGCGCCACCTGCAAGCGCTGAGACGTATCGCGAATCTCGCGGACCGTGAATAAATCCTGCAACAGCGCGTATATGGTATCAGGGTCGTCCAGGCGGGACAGAACCGTTAGCAACTCGTCAACCTCGGGCGTTCTCAAATTATCCACCACGTTCACCCTTTCGCTATTTACCCAGTTTGAACAGGCCAAACTCAATCGAATCAACCAGCGCGTTCCATGAAGCTTCTATGATGTTCTCCGAAACGCCAATGGTGCCCCACATGTGCTCGCCGTTTCTGGTGGTAATGGCAACGCGCGTAATGGCATCGGTACCCACGTTCTCGTCCAGAATACGCACCTTGAAGTCCACCAGTTCCATGCTGGCAACTTCGGGGTACACCTCGGAAATGGCCAGACGCAGCGCGTTGTCCAGCGCGCCAACGGGACCGGCGCCTTCGCCCGTGGCAACCACGCGCTTTCCGCCCACGTGGATCTTGATGGTTGCTTCGGACATAGCGTCTTTCGCGAAGGCACCCGTGTCCTCGTAATCATCCACAATCACACGGAAGCTCTCCAACGTGAAATGCGGCTTGACCTGGCCTAAATGCCCCCAAATAAGCATGGCCAAGGAACCATCGGCGGCTTCGTACGAATAGCCCTTGTTCTCGCGCTGCTTGATGTCTTCCAAAATACCGGCAACACGCTTGGGGTACTGCTCCAGGTCGATGCCAATAGCCCGCGCCCGCGCAACAAGCGACGCCTTGCCCGCCAGCTCGCTTACCACCATATGGGACTTATTGCCCACTGCATCAGGGGAAACATGCTCGTACGCCTGCGGAAAACGAGCGATGGCGCTGGCATGGAGCCCGCCTTTGTGCGCGAATGCTGCCGAACCCACATACGGATGATGCGCCCAAACCGACTGGTTGCACGAATCGGCCACGAACGCCGCAACCTCGGAAAGCTCGCGCAGCTTATCGGGCCCCACGCAGGAAAAACCCATCTTCAGTTCCAGGTCGGCAATAATGGTGAGCAAGTCGGCATTGCCCACGCGCTCGCCAATGCCGTTGATGGTTCCCTGCACATGACGCGCGCCGGCACGCACCGCCGAAAGGGAATTCGCCACCGCGCATCCCGTGTCGTTATGCGCGTGAACACCAACGTTCACCTGCGGAAACGCAGCAACAACCGCAGCAGTGATTTCTTCAACCTCGAACGGAAGCACGCCGCCGTTCGTCTCGCACAGCGAAACCATGCGCGCGCCCGCAGAAACAGCCGTCCCCACACACGCCAACGCATATTCCGCATTCGCCTTGTAGCCATCGTAGAAATGCTCGGCGTCCAGCACAACTTCTCTGCCCTGCGCCACCAAGAACGCTACGGAATCGGAAATCATGCGCAAGTTTTCCTCAAGCGTGGTCTCCAGCACGCGCGTGACCTGCAAGTCCCACGTTTTTGCAACAACAGCAATAACGGGCGCCCCGCATGCCACTAAATCGGCAAGACCTTTGTCCTGATCTGCGGAAACATCCTTATGGCACACGGAGCCGAACGCCGCCAAACGCGCATTTTTCAACTTGAGCTTGCCCACACGCTGGAAAAACTCGATATCCTTTGGGTTCGAGGCGGGAAAACCGCCTTCGATATAATCAATGCCGAATGCATCAAGCCGCTGCACAATGCGCAGCTTATCCTCAACGGAAAGGGCAATCCCTTCGCCCTGTTCGCCATCGCGCAACGTGCAGTCGTACGTGTAGATTTTCGTTTTCTGAAGCGTCTCTTTGCTTGCCGTCATAGCCACTCTACCTGGGTATTCTTTCATTTCTTTGCTGTTGTTCGCGCTAAGAGCCCTTGCATTGCGCCCATCCGAACGCACTTGTTTACCCTGGAAGCGCGCCGCGCGGACGCACCCGTGAACACAAGAGCATCCATTATACTCCATCACGCGATAGTGCCACTGTTTGTCAAAAAACCTGCTCGGTAAAAGAACAGAGTCTTCAAAATCCTTCTTTTTTGCTCGGGCATCGAAACGCAAAGCGCCGCGCGGCAAGACACAAGGCTCGTACGGAGTACAATAAGCGCAACAGCGCAGTTCAAAGAACAAGGAGGCGAAGGGGTCCATGGCAGAATCGAATTACGAAAAGACGAAACGTGCCTGCGCGCAAGCGTTTTGCGAAACCGACCACAGCGCGCTTATTGAGCGATTTGGGCTTGAACAAGATGCCGATTATCTGTACGTGCGATTCTTTGAGCAGCCGTTTCGCCTGAGCAAGCGCACGGGCGTCATCGAACGCCGCGAAGAATGCGAAGCCCCGGGCGCTCCCGCAGAAACCACCTGGCCAGAAGCGCAATTCAACGAAGCCATGACCATCTACGACCTGCTGGGATACGCTCAGCCTTCATGCCACGCCAACAAAACCATGGTCAACATGAAAAGCTTGCACACGAAAATAGCGGCAACAGCGCCACGGCCAAGCAGCATTTACGCAGCCCAAGAAGCACGCTTGGCCGCGCTTGAGGCGCAGAAGAGCGGCATTTTGGCGCAGGCCGCACGGGCGCTGGGCGGCGCGTCGCTCGATAAAGCCGATGCATCGGCCCAGTTCACCGTCATAAATGATCTAACCATGCAAGTTCAGCTCTGGCTTCCCGATGAAGATTTTCCTGCATCGCTTCAATTCTTCTGGGACGAAAACGTGCTGCAATACATGCATTACGAGACGGTTTGGTACGCAAATGGGTTCATTCTGGAAGAACTTGAGGCCCAATGTCGGAAGCTTCTCGGAACAGAAAGGGAAACTCTACCGCAGACTCTTCCTGCAAAACGCTAAAAGCCCTGTACAGCCCACGTAAACGTCATTGAATGTTGTTTCGAAATCGCCCGTATACCAGGGGTCGGCAACGTCGTCGGTCAATCCCGCAAACTCCATGAGCTTGTAGATCTTGCCCTGCGCGGCGGCGCCCAGCGCGCCTCTCATGTTGCGGATATTCGCGGAATCCATGCCGATGATCAGGTCAAACGCTTCCGCATCGCTGCGCTTCAAGCGCCGCGCGCGATGCTCTCCGCACGCAATGCCGTTTTCTGCCAGCACCCGACGCGTGCCACGGTGCGGCGTATTCCCTATTTCTTCCGTGCTGGTCGCGGCGGAGTCAATAGCAAATTCGCCAGCCAGCCCGACCTCCTTGACCAAGTGCTTCATAACGTATTCCGCCATAGGGCTGCGGCAAATATTGCCATGGCATACAAACAGGATTCTAATCAATGTTTCAAACCCTCTCATACATTGGAATTCTTATAAGCGAATTGACGCAACGAACTGCGCGCCGCGGTTCGCGCAACGCCACAAAGCGTCGGGCAAAAATCACCTACAACATTATGGCGCTTACCGCAAAAACGAACCCGCAACAACCAAAAAAGAAGGGTAAACCGCACCTTCGCAGAACGGTTTACCCTTATCGTCAAATATCGTAGCGCTTCATGTGCGTTCACCAGGGTTATCCCAGAAATCACGCACACTTGCTCCGAATATCCTTTGCTCCGAATGTCCTCCGGGCGCGCGGCACAACTCACTTGCACGCAATCACGCGCGCCCATGCTCCGAGATACTTCCGCGTACTACGCAACCTTACGCACAGCAGCGCGGTATACCGGAATCAGGCTTCAGAGGGCAGCCCCCCCCCCAGGAAATGGAGGGTCATTTTCGCTTGCCACGTCAACCAATTCTTCTGCCTTACTACATCCGCGCAGCAGAAAATGCCATTTGCGGCATATTTTTGCGCAGCACCCATAATCGCCATAATGCTGCAGGTCTGATACTCGCGATCGCAATACTCGGGAACAACATCCCCCTGCTCAATAGCCAGATCGAAAGCATGATAATACAAATCGAAGATGGGCTTCATCGCATCGCGACAAGGAATAAGCGCCTCTTTATTGGACTCATCCAAGAAATATTGATCGACATTCGTAGTGAATCGCAGCAGGTCAAGCTGCTCTTCGTAATCTTGCACGAAGCCCATAAGCAGATACTCTATCTGCTCAATACCACGACGCTCGGCGACTTTTTCCTCTTTGAAACGCTGCAACACTTTCTCAGTACGCATACGCATCGCGTACGCGCATGCGCGAATAACCAGGTTCTGCTTTGTGCCAAAATAACGATAAATCGTTGCAACGCCAATACGAGCTTCATCGGCGATATCCGTCATGCTAATGGAATCAATTGCAGCATGAGAGAACATTTTGAAGGCAGTCTCAAGAACATCGCCGCTTCGTTTCCCTTTGACCAAACCATTTTCGTCTAGCTGCATTACGACACCATCTCCTCTGCTTCGGTCTTCAATACAGTATCCGATTTATCAGAGGCGATAATACCAGTTCTTATTGAAAATATTATGAAAAACTGTGATATGGTTTCTCTTATTTTCCCACTTCAGACACGCCATACTCATTCATGATATGTCGTAGGATCTCCGACCCGTCTTGGATATCTTTTCGCAGCGCCCAATAGTCCACGGGGCGTCCCTCCACACTTGTTATAGCAATGCGATTGATGTGGTGTTGCTCGTCGCTTAGGCCCCTAATCGGCTCTTTCAGCAGGTTGTACAAACCCCAAGGAACCGAGCTTGTGATATATGCGGCAATATCTTCCGGCGACATGTTCATGCCCGACTCGCCCCAATAGCGAAACATCGAGCCCGACGAAACCAAGAACGCTTCGATCTGGAAAGCGGCAACGGAATCAATGCGCTCGCGACGATACTTCGTAAGCGTCTCCATCAAAACGTCACGTTTGTAGTCAAAAAGAGCGTCGCCCACCATGCCGTTAGACGTGCTTTTCGGAGCGGCGGAGAAATATGCTTTATAGCGAAGGAACTCAAGACACGTGCGATACAGACCAACAAACCAAGTACAGGTGCGCCCTATCTGGGTAAATCCCGCATCAATGGCACGACGCGACACCCAAAGCGCCATGTCTTCTTTGTTGTCGAAATAGCGATAAAACGTGGGTTTGGAGATATGCGCCTCTTCGCAGATGCGCTTGATGGTGATTTCAGACACGGCAGCACCTTGTTCGATGCATCGGTTATATGCATCGAAGATGAGCTCGCGCCACTCTTCTTCGCGTTCTTTTGACGAACCCGCCATGTTGTCCCCTTCCCCAAGTGAGGCTCATTATAGGAAATTAAAACGCATGTTGAAATAGCAAAATGCGAAATAATTGTCCTATCTTGTCCATTATGGCATATTTTTACGAATCGAAAAATGGACATTTTAGGAAGTTGGGGTTGACCTGGGAAAATACAAAGTTGTACTATTTTGCGAAATATGACGTATTTTGCGGTTGCATTTTTCTGAGCATCGTGAGCAACGTTGCAAAGGAAATAAAGCGGGCGCTTGAGTAGCACCGTCAGCGCCCCTAAGCATTACGTTCTTGGCTTTCGGAAGCTTCGCAAGCTGTAATTCCTACCCTTTCACTGCCGAAAAAATCTGCATACGCCGCGCCGCACTACAAACAATTTGAGCACAATGCCCGTATCGCTTTTATCGTATTCAGTAAAAATCTGTTGCATATGTCTGCTTTAAGCATACAATTGCAACATGATCTATTCAAACCACATAACAGCACTCAACGAACTCTCTGCCTCGGAGGGGATCTTCACCACCGCGCAAGCAGCACGACTTGGAATTACACGCAACGCCTTATCGCAAGCCGTTGCATCCGGCCGAGCCGAACGCATAATGCATGGCGCATACCGGCTTGCTGGATCGCAAAGCGATTTCACAGATGAGCTCGCAGCTATATGGAAACTCACTGCCCCATCGGCATTCACCCACGAGCGCATGCAAATTGAAAATTGGGATGGAATTGCAATAGGCGGATCAACCGCGGCAAGCCTGCAAGAGCTCGGTGATTTCTACCTATCGCCCTACCGTATCTACGCGCCGCAGCGAATCAACTCCCGCGTGAAGTCAGCGAATTTTGCCCTCAGAAAAATCGACATTGAGGATGTGACCTGGATCAAGGGCCTTCCTGTCACGCGCCCTGAGCGAACGCTTATTGACCTCTGCCTTGATAATGAAGAATGGTCTCTCGTAGAGGACGCCTTCAACTCCGCAAGCAACCTCAACTTCGCACGCCTGGAAAAAATCGTTGCCTGCCAATCGAAAAGGAAAAATGTGCAGGATGCACTATCAATAATCCGTGTCCTTGCAGGAAGAGCACCAAAGGGGAGCAGCTAAAATGAGATACAAAACTCCAGCCGCACTTGAAATGGCGGTGAAAGCCTCTGCCAGGAATTCAAGCCTAGACACCAGCAGAGCGATAACGGATTTCTATTTTCACAGACTTCTTTGCCGCATCTTCAATGATCCGCAACACAGTTTCGTGTTGAAGGGCGGCCAAAGCATGCTCGCTAGAACCGTGGATGCGCGCGTAACAAGAGATATTGATCTGCTCTATAAAGAACAGTCACTCGAACATGCCCTTAGCAAGCTAGAAGCACTTGCATCGACCGATCTTGACGATCATATGCGTTTCATGCTTCAATCTGCAGACCCAATAAAAGTCGAAGACGAATATCGAAGCGGATTACGCATTGTCTTTCAGCCGATGCTTGGCCCGAAATGTTTGCAACCCATTTCTATCGACCTTGTCGTTGATAAGGTCCCCCTTGAGAGAGCCGAATTTATCACCCCTGCAGACAGGGTAAATGTCGAAGGCATACAAGTGTATGACTATTTAGTTTACCCCGTTGAAAACTCACTCGCAGACAAGCTTTGCGCTTTAACTGAAAGGCATGATGGAAGAGCATCCTCTCGGGTGAAAGACCTTGTTGATATCGCAATTTACGCGACAACGTGTCGCATAGATGGAAGAAGCCTCCAACAATGTGTACTCAGGGAAAGCAGAGTTCGCGGCATTACCTTACCAAAAGCGTTCTGCATCCCCGAGGAATGGCAAGTCGCTCAGCAACGACAGTTCGAGAAATTATGCTCCAAAATGGGCCTGTCCAATTCGCTTCAGAGCATCGATGGGGCGGCCAAACTTGCAGCCACGCTTTTTAATCCAGTGCTTTCCGGTTCAACAAGCAGTGCAACCTGGAACCCGCAAAAAACGACTTGGGAAGAATAACTGATGCTATTTTGCTTCTTTTCATCCACCATCGCAACGGCTTCCCTGTCGTAATTCCTACCCTTTCACTGCCGAAAAAATCCGCATGCGCCGCACCGCAAAACCAACGCTCTTGGTATCATGGAAAAAACCATTTCCTGCGCGAAACTGACGCGCGGTGCGCATGTATTGCGAAAGCGAGGACCGTCTATGATTACGCAAAAACTTGATCAGCACATTGCCGCTTTTCTTGAGGGCTACCAAGCCGAAGAGCATTTCTTCGCTGGTTACAAGAAGCATTTTCCCAGCAGATCGGCGGTTATCGACCTGCTTGATGACATCAAAGTTCTCATGTTTCCCGGGTACTTTGACAACGAATGCGCTGCGGGTGATAAATCCGAATACTTGCTGAGCGAGCGTTTGATGCACATTCAACGCGTTACGCAGACGCAAATCAAAAAAGCGCTGCTTTACGAAAACAACGGGCTCTCCGAAGACGAGGCCTCCCAACGCGCAGAAGTTGCTGCCGAAGCATTCATGGACGAACTGCCCCGTGTGCAATCGCTGCTGCTCAAAGACGTGCAGGCCGCTTTCGATGGCGACCCTGCCGCTAGCAGTCGCGAAGAGATTGTGCTGTGCTATCCCGGATTTTTCGCCATTTTCGTACACCGCATTGCCCACGTGCTGTACCAGCAAAACGTGCCGCTGATTCCTCGTCTGATGAGCGAATACGCACACGGCGTAACGGGCGTTGACATTGCACCGGGCGCAACCATTGGCGAGTACTTTTTCATCGACCATGCAACGGGCGTGGTCATTGGCGAAACAACCATCATTGGCGCGCATTGCAAGCTGTATCAGGGCGTTACCCTGGGCGCGCTCTCCACGCGCAAGGGCCAAATGCTGCGCGGCGTAAAACGCCACCCCACGTTGGAGGATTACGTAACGGTGTACTCCAACGCCAGCGTGCTAGGCGGCGAAACCGTGATTGGCGAAGGCACCGTAATTGGCGGCAGCGCCTTTGTATGCCAGTCCACGCCGAAAAACGCACGCGTGAGCGTGAAGAACCAGGAAATCACCGTGCACGACCCCGCTGCGGACGACCCCGAGGACGACTTCGAAGAAGTGTAAGCGCTGAATCGTGGCGCCGCAAGCTTGGAAAGATTGATGCCACAAGCACCAGTGCACGCAGCGCATAACCGACGGACACACGGCAAACGCGGAGCGCAGGGCGAATCGACAGCAAGCCGACCGCACACGTGAATCTGCGCGCAAGGAAGAGTATAACAAGGGGAACGCGAATCATGAAATTGCTGGAAGAACGCATTGTCGCTGATGGCGAGGTCAAAGCCGATGACGTATTAAAGGTTGGTTCGTTTTTGAACCACCAGTTGGACACGGCGCTGCTTGATGAAATGGGTGCAGAATGGGCGCGTTTGTTTGCGGATAAGCCCATCAACAAGATTCTGACCATCGAGGCATCGGGGATTGGCATCGCCTGCATTGCCGCACGCCATTTCAACAATGCACCCGTGGTGTTCGCGAAAAAAGCGAAGTCCATCAACTTGACGGGCGATCAATACATGACCAAGGTTCAGTCGTTTACCCACGGCAAGGTTTTCGATGTTATTGTTGAAAAGCGCCTGCTCACACCGCATGATCACGTGCTTATCATCGACGACTTCATGGCAATGGGCGCTGCCATGAACGGCCTCTTGGAGCTCTGCGAGCAAGCAAACGTTACCGTTGAAGGCATTGGCATCGCCATCGAAAAAGGGTTCCAGCCCGGCGGCAAGCAACTGCGCGAACGCGGCTACCAAGTGGAGAGCCTGGCTATCATCGAGTCAATGAATCCCGAAACCGGCACGATAACGTTTCGCCCGTAGGCGCACCTGACGAAAATCCCCTTGCTTGTGCATTTTCGTCGGGTGTTTTGCTGCACGAACTCCAGCTAAAGCTTGACCCAAAACCATGTTGTTGAAAATATGCCCTGTAATTCGAAGTTGTGGTCGGTTGGAAGTAGGTTAGAGACGCAAATCAGGGCATTTTTCAGCGTGCACTTCGCTAACAAGAACCATGGGTTTACAAAATACCTGTTCATGATTATACCAGCATAAGGTATATTGATTTGCAAACGCACCGCCGAAGAGTCAACCTACTTCCAACCTACCACAACTTCGAATTCGACTCCGCTTTTTCAACAACATGACCGAAATCGAACACCAAAGAGGCAACTCCACCCCGCCATCCTGATCCCGCTCGAAGTTGATGCAAGTCTTTTCTGTTCCCCCTGCAAATGCGGCAGAAGCACCCCAAAAATGCAGTATTATATGAGGGTTACACAAATTACGGAAACTGCAGAAAGGGATATTCGTGTCTACGCTTTCCGACCAAATAGCATCAAGGCGCACGTTCGCCATTATCAGCCACCCCGACGCGGGCAAAACAACGCTTACCGAAAAGCTGTTGCTGTATACGGGCACCATTCAATCGGCGGGTTCGGTAAAGGGCAAAGGCGGGTCTCGCCAGGCAACCAGCGACTGGATGGATATCGAAAAAGAGCGCGGCATTTCCGTGACTTCTTCGGTGCTCCAGTTCACCTACGGCGGAAAGTGCGTCAACATCCTTGACACCCCCGGCCACCAGGACTTTTCCGAAGACACGTATCGTACGCTCATGGCTGCCGACGCCGCCGTAATGGTTATCGACGGCGCAAAAGGCGTTGAAGCGCAAACAAAAAAGCTCTTCAAGGTTTGCACGCTGCGCCATATTCCCATTTTCACATTCGTGAACAAGTGCGACCGCGAAATTCGCGACCCCTTTGAGCTAGTGGAAGAAATCGAGCAAGTACTGGGCATCAACACCTATGCCATGAACTGGCCCGTTGGTAACGGACGCGATTTCCGCGGTGTGTTTGACCGCGACACGCGTCGCGTTATTTCCTTCTCGGGCGACGGTCACGCGAACGCCCAGAAAATGGTCGAGGAAATTGAAAGCGAGCTGGATGACCCGCAGACCATCGAGCGCATTGGTCAGGACAACTACCAAACGCTCACCGACGAGCTGGAACTTCTCGACGGCGCCGGTGATGAGTTCGACTTGGATGCCGTGTTAAGCGGCAAGCTGACGCCCGTATTCTTCGGATCGGCATTGACGAACTTCGGCGTTGAACCCTTCCTGAAGGAATTCCTGAAGCTCACCCCCACGCCGCTGGCGTACCGCGACGTGAACACAAACGAGCTGATTGACCCCATGCGTGATGAATTCAGCGGTTTCGTGTTCAAAATCCAGGCGAACATGGACAAAAACCACCGCGACCGCATAGCCTTCGTGCGCATTTGCTCCGGCAAATTCGAGCGCGGCATGGATGCCTACCACGTTCAGGGCGGCAAGAAAATCAAACTTGCCACCGGCACGGCAATGATGGCCGACGACCGCGCCATTGTAGACGAAGCATACGCCGGCGACATTGTGGGCCTGTTCGATCCGGGTGTTTTCAGCATTGGCGACACGCTGTGCGGCGGCAACTTGCGCGTTCAGTATCCGCCTATCCCCACGTTCACGCCCGAATTCTTTGCGCGCGTAAGCCAGGTGAACACCCTGAAGCGCAAGCAATTCGTGAAGGGAATGGAGCAGCTGGCTCAAGAAGGCGCCATCCAAATCTTCCGCGAACTAGGCATGGGTATGGAGAGCGTTATTGTGGGCGTTGTAGGCGTTTTGCAGTTTGACGTGCTGGAACGTCGTCTGAAAAGCGAGTACGGCGTGGAGGTCCGCCGCCAGCCGCTACACTACAGCGAGATTCGCTGGGTCATGAATGACCCCGAAAAGCTGGACATTGCAAAAATGCGCCTTTCTTCTGATGTTTTGCGCGTAGAGAACATGCGCGGGCGGCGTCTGCTGCTGTTTACTAACGAGTTTAGCGTGCGCTGGATAACCGAGCGCAACCCCGAACTGCAACTTTCCGAATTCGGCAACGTCGAATTCTAGCAACAACGAACGGAGACATCAGCCTTGCCCAAGACGATTACCAGGAAAATCAAGCTGAAGAAGCCGACGCGCCACACAGCGTTATCGCTGGTGGCGCTCATTTTATGGTGCGCTTTCATCTTTTACATGAGTGCGCGCATTGCTCAAGATTCCGATGCGCTGAGCCTGGGTTTTGCGGGACGTTTCTTGCACTTGGTGGTTCCCGGATTTAGCGACATGAGCGCGGCCGACCAGCTTGCCTTAGCGAAAAGCATCAACCACCCCGTGCGCAAACTAGCGCATTTCACGGAATACCTAGTGCTGGGCATACTTGCCGTTAATGCGCTGCGACTGCATATATCCTGTTCGGCGGGCGCTCCGAACGAAAGCACAACGACGCAAACGGCAACGCAGCCGATGGCACAGACAGCCGACTTCCCAACGAAGCGCCCGAGCAACAGCACGAAAGATGTCACAACAAGCAAGTCAACGGATTATCCTGCCGCAATCAGCACAGGAGCAACGTCTCGCCGAAACCTTATAATTCCTGCATTGAGCTGGGCATTCTGCATTCTCTATGCCGCAAGCGACGAGTTCCATCAACTGTTCGTGCCTGGTCGCGCCGGCCTGATCACCGATGTCTGCATCGACTCCGCAGGGGCGCTTCTGGGAATCTTGCTCTTCCTTGCCGCGCTGCACCTAACTTCGCGCCGTGCCAAACGCAAGTAGGGCACGACAAACGCGTGACCGGCGTGTGACCGATACGCGATGAAAGCGTGACCTGCAACAATGCCGACCGCAAGGACCATCGCGGCAAGGTCAAAAAACGGCAACAGATAGCGCGCGTTCCTACACAGTTTCGCTCGACTTGGTACAATTAAAGGCAATACGATTCCGGCAAACCACCGAAAGATAGGAGACCCCATGGGATTGATCAGCAGTCTTTTCGCCCTGCTCCCCACGCTTGTCATCATCGTTCTCATCCTGCTCATCATGGGCGGCGCGTTTTTCGTTGTGCAGCAGCAAAATGCCTACATCATTGAACGCCTGGGCAAATATAACCGCATTGTGGGGCCGGGCTTCCACTTCAAGATTCCCGTTCTTGAGCGTGTTGCCGCAAAAGTAGGCATGCGCACGAATCAGATTGACTTCCGCATTGACGCGAAGACGAAGGACAACGTAACGGTGACCATGGACATTGCCGCCCAGTATCACGTAAGCTACGATCAAGATGGCGCAGGTCAACGTGGCAACGGCGTATATCGCAGCTACTACATGCTCAGCGAGCCCATCAATCAGATGCGCGCGTACCTGATTGACGCGCTTCGTTCCGCCGTGCCCGGTTACACGCTTGACGAAGTATTCGACAAGAAGGATTCCATTGCAAGCGACGTGAACGCCACCGTTTCCGCCATGATGCGCGAATACGGATACGACCTAGTCAGCACGCTGATCACAAGCATTGGCCTGCCGCCCGACGTTGAGCAATCCATGAACAAGATCAACAGCGCGCAGCGTGAGCGCATTGCCGCGCAGAGTCTTGCCGAAGCCGAGCGCATCAAGATTGTCACCGAGGCGAAAGCAAGTGCCGAAGCTATGGAAGAAGCCGGCCGCGGTATTGCAGCGCAGCGCAAGGCAATTGCCGATGGTATTGCGGAATCGCTTGAAGTCATCAAGCAATCCGGCGTTTCCACGAACGAGGCGAACGAGTTGTTCCTGTTCACCCAGTGGACCGACATGATGAGCGAATTCGCGAAGAAGGGCAACACAAGCACCGTGGTGCTTCCGAGCGATTTCCGCGAAACCGCTAACATGTTTGACCAGCTCACCGTTGCGGGCATTGCGAAGGATAACAAGTAGGCGCGGAGCTGAACCTGTACGCGGATGCGCGCCGCAAGCGCGCTGCCGCACGTTCAGCCGTATGAAAATGCATTTTGAAACACAACAAACGGACGGCTTCCCTCTTGCGGCGTACTTGCTGCTAGAATGGGAGGTCGTTCGTTTTATACAATGCTCGTCCCGAACGCATCCGTAAAAAGAGGAGATCTTGAACCCGCACCCTTCCGAACAGCAAAACAAAACGTTTGTCGCATCGCTTATAGCGCTTGCGCTGTTCAACTTTGTATTTTTGGGAGGCGAATTCTTCTTTGATCGGGAAATTGGCGGATTTGTATCCCCCGAACGTGTCGTGGATGCACAAGGGCTTATTTTAGGCGCAAGCGTTTTAGGCTTTTTAGCATTCGCTCCCCTTTGGATGCTGGCGCAAAAGCTCAACCGCACTAATCCTGGACAATGCACCCAGAAAAGCGCCGCCGGGACCCACAATAACAAGCAAAATAAAAGAGGATACGCATTCCTCCTGATAGGAAGCTCAATAACTGCCGCGATTGCCATTGCGTGCTGCATTGCGGTGTACGCTTTGAATGATTTCATGCTCATCCAAACAGCTGGATGCTTGGGCTTCTTTGCGTTGGGCATTTTCGGAAGCTGGACGCACTGGAATGTTGCGCGGTCGTATTCCGGGGCACAAAAACGAGCGACCGCAATCGGTTTCGCTTACGCCGCCGGTATTCTTCTGCAGTTCGCAAGCAACCACCTGCTGCACAGCAGCTTGGAAAACCTTATCGCGCTCTGCTTAGGAACATGCGCCCTATCAGGCATTTTAATTGTTCTGGCAGCTCGCGATGACGCAACAGCAGCCACCGCACCTGCACCACCGCAAGCCGCCGCGCAACCGGTCGAACCCCCGCAAGCCGACGCACGCCCGACTGCAACCCCGAAAACGGCGATGGCGCAATCAGCGCAGCCTCTTTCGCGCGCTCTATGGCTTGTTGCCCTGGTTGCCCTGCTGGCCTGCCTGTTCTCAACGCTCGATGGCGTAATCACCGTCGCCGATGCTCAAGGCAGTATTTCCGTCGAGGATTGGCCGCGTCTTTTCCTTGCAGCAAGCGGTCTTCTTGCCGGATTCCTCTTTGACATTCGTGGTAATCGCTACCGGGGGCTTTTGATGTTGTGCATCACGCTGCTGTCCGCCATCTCCGTCTTGGCTGTTGAGGCAGGGGCAAATGCGCTTATCGGTCTTCTGGTGTTTTATGCAAGCTCGGGATTCTTCGTTGTGTTCTTCACCACAACGTTTATCGAGCTTTCCCTTAGCATGCGTGTTTCACCGCTGTGGGCGGGCATGGGTCGCGCCACGAACAACCTGTGTTCGTTTGCGTTGGCAGGTTTGTTCGTATCGTTCGCGAAAACAAACGACGTAGCAACCATCATGATTGCGGTCCTAGTTCTGTTTGTCCTGATCATTGTTGCATTTACGGGCGCAGGACTCTTTCGCTTCTCGTCGTCAGAGAAAAGCGAGGGCGCGATCGCTACAACGCGCGAAGCCCCTGCCGCACCCGCAGCGCATGAAGCGGTGACGCACAAAGCCCCAGCCACCCCCGCAACGGCAACGGCAGAAAAAGCGGAGGACGGAAACGAAGAACCATCGCCCGAGAAACGACAGGAACGCCTGCGCGCGTTCGCGCAGGAATACCAGCTCACTCCACGCGAACTTGATGTGCTGGCAGCGGTGACCGCTAACGAGCAACCTTTGAAGCAAGTAGCCGATGATCTGGGGATTTCGCTTCGTATGGTACAGCGGCATCTTACAAGCATCTATGAGAAGACCAGCACGCGAACACGTGCTGGTCTTGCGCGCAAGTGCTGGGAGAAGCGTTACTGATATTGCGCGATAATCTCGCTCAAACGGGGCAAAATCTGCTGCTTACGCGACAAAAGCTCGGGCTGGAACGGATGCTCTTCCGTCTGTTCGACCTGTTCTTCTGCGCAAACGGATGGGTCAGGAAACGCCTCGGATGCCCAAGGAGCGCGATTTCCCGCTGCATACACAACGGAACCGTTATCAAGAATGCTCGTAAACACAGCAACTGCCAGGTCAAACTGCTTTTTGCCCGCATACACTTCCAAATCCTGCTGGATAGCGTTCGGTTCAAACGGCAGCTGCTTAGCCGACGGCACAACAATCTGGGAAATCGACGTCTTGCAGCCGTGAATGTCGTATACCTTCACATCCTGGTTGATCATTTCGCTCACCGTTTTACCTTCGGTGTTCGCGGTCACGGTAAACATGTCGCGCGCGAAGTCCTCCAGGTCAACGTCTGCCAGCGCGGCCAGAATGTCGGCAGTTTTGCGGTCCTTCTCGGTGGTTGTGGGCGACAAGAAGTCCATGGTGTCAGACAACAGCGCACCCAGCAAAAGGCCGGCAAGGTTCTGCGGGATAGGAATCTGGTTTTCGCGGAAAATCGTCGCGATAATGGTAGACGTACTACCAACAATCTCATTTCTGAACGACACCGGACGCAGCGACGAGAAGTCGTTGATGCGGTGATGATCGATAACCTCCAGCACGCGCGCCTTCTCAATTGCGCGGACCGATTGCGAGAACTCGTTGTGATCAACCATGATAATCTGCTTGTTTTCGCAGTTCATGATGTGATAACGGGAAGCATAGCCAATCAAGCGCTGCTCGGCATCCACCACCGGGTATACGTGATAGCGACTCTTCAGCATTTTTGCCGCAACATCTTCGGCAAGCTCGTTTCCCTTGAACACCACAAGCTTATCCAGCGGTGTCATAATCTGATCAACCGAAGGAGCGCAGTACAGATAGCGCGACGTGTTCATGCCGCCGTGACCGGAAACGATAATGGGACAATGGTGTTCAGAAGCAAGCGCCACCACATCGTCCTCAATGCCGCCTGTCCACACAACAATAAGCAAGCCTGCACCGTTTTTAATGACCTGACGCTGCGCATTCGCATCGTTACCAATGATAACAATGCGGTCGCGAATATCGTAACGATCAAGGTTCGCATCGGACGTTTGCGCAATGAACGACACACGACCATTCAAGTGCTTTTCATCGTTATCGCAGATGACAGTGCCGTTTATTGCTTTTGCGATATTCTTGACGGACGTATTCGCCAAAAGTCCTCGGTCAAGATCGGTGTCACCCAAGCCGACCGAACCCATATCATTTTTCGTAACAAGACCCAGCAAGCGGCCTTCTTCATCCACCACGCCGCAATACGTGCGATCCTCTTTTTGCATGTGCTCCATTGCTTCAAGAATGGTCGCACCCTGCCCGATGCTCATAACGGGATCAAGCTTTATCTCGTCCATGCGCACGCGCGCATCCGTCAAAAGGAGCGGCTCCGAAAAGCCAAAACGATCCAGCAAGTACTTCGATTCGGCGTTTAGCGCGCCCAAACGACAAGCCACCGCGCGCTGCCCCATGGTTTTCTTGAAGAAGGCGTAGGCAATCGCCGCCGCTACCGAGTCGGTATCGGGGTGCCTGTGCCCCGTCACATAGATGATGTCTCTCTCACTCATAGATATCCTTTTGTTCGTTGGTCGCAGCTACGCAGCCGCACAGTCCGCCCGCGCCAGCCGCATCGCAACCGCGCGATTCGCCCCTGCTCGCAGCCTCGGCGCCGCCGGCCGCACCAGCCGCGCCGTCAGCCGCCACCAATCGCAGCATCAGCAGCAATCGCGCCGCAACATTCGTCCGAAAAAGCGAAAGCCGCCCGTGGCAACATGCCCCAGGTGGCTTTCGTCAGCAGACGCCCCATTCGGGCACCTGGCAATACTTACTTTAACGTGGCAATCAGCTGACCAGCTTTAACCTGGTCGCCAGCCTTGACAAAAACCTCTTCAATCTCGCCCGCAGCCTTGGCAATGATGTTCGTCTCCATCTTCATTGCTTCAATAACGGCAATCGGCTGGCCCTCTTCGACAACTTCGCCCACGCGCACCAGCACCTTCACGATGTTGCCCGGAATGTTCGCGCCCACTTCCATATCGTTGTTCTCGTCGGCAATGCGCTGCGATGCACCGGAAACAACAGCAGCCGCAGCATCATCTTTAATGCGCACGCTACGACGATTTCCATCGACCTCGAAATCAACGTCGCGGTAGCCTTCCTTATCGGGCTCATGAATCTCAACAAGGCGAATGACCAGGATTCGTCCTTCTTCCAGCATGACTTCGCTCGTCTCGCCTTCGCGCAGACCATGGAAGAACACGTCGGAGCCCATCATGCTGAAGCGACCATCTTTGCTCAGTGCGGTCATGTAATCCGTATAAACCTTGGGATACATGGCGTAGCTGATAATGTGGTGCATATCGGGCTCCAGGCCAAAGTGCTCATACAGCCCGTTCGAAATGTACTCGAAGTCTTCCGGATCAAGCAATTCGCCTGGACGGCACGTAATGGGCTTGCGATCTTTCAAAACAACTTTCTGCAGATCAGCAGGGAATCCGCCTTCAGGCTGACCCATCATGCCCTCGAAGAACGACACAATGGAATCAGGGAAGTCAAGCGATTTGCCCTTCTCCAAAATGTTCTCGGGCGTCAAATCGTTTTGCACCATGAAGATAGCCATATCGCCAACCGCCTTGGAAGAAGGCGTAACCTTCACAATGTCGCCCAGCATCATGTTGACGGACTTGTACATATCCTTGACTTCTTGGAACTTGTGTCCCAAACCAAAGCTTTCCACCTGAGGTTTCAGGTTGGTGTACTGACCGCCCGGAATCTCGTACTTGTAGATTTCCGCAGATGCTGCCTGCAAATCGGACTCGAAATCCTTATACACCGGACGTACATCCGACCAGTAATCGGCAATAACCTGCAAGCCATCCAAGTCAATGCCCGTATCGCGTTCGCTGCGCTCAAGCGCCGCAATAATGGAGTTCAGCGAAGGCTGCGAAGTCAAACCAGACATGCTGCTAATGGCTGCGTCGATGATATCAACGCCAGCTTGCGCTGCCATCAGGCACGTTGCCACGCCATTACCGCTGGTGTCATGCGTATGCAAATGAATAGGCAGTGCGATTTCGTCCTTCAAAGCACGAATCAAGCGATAAGCAGCATTCGGCTTCAACAGGCCCGACATATCCTTAATGCCAATAATATGCGCACCGCGCTTCTCCAGCTCGCGTGCCATGCGAATGTAGTAATCCAAGTTGTACTTCTCGCGGCTGGCATCCAGAATGTCGCCCGTGTAGCAAATGGTTGCCTCGGCAATTTTGCCCTGGTTGAGCACTTCGTCCAGCGCGACTTCCATACCAGGAATCCAGTTCAGCGAGTCAAACACGCGGAAAACGTCAATGCCATCCTTCGCGGACTGCTTCACGAACTCGCGAATCACGTTGTCGGGGTAGTTCTTGTAACCCACCGCATTCGCGCCGCGCAGCAGCATTTGGAATGCAACGTTGGGGATAAGCTCGCGCAGCATTTCCAAACGACGCCACGGCGATTCCTTCAGGAAGCGATACGCCGTGTCGAACGTTGCGCCGCCCCACATTTCCAGCGAGAACGCGTCTTTCTCGTACAGCGCAACCGCGGGAGCGATCTTCACCATGTCGACGGTCCTCATGCGCGTGGCCATAAGGGACTGATGCGCATCACGCATGGTGGTATCGGTGATAAGCAGTTTCTTCTGGTCAAGCACCCATTTCGACACGTACTCGGGGCCATGCTCGTCAAGCATCTGCTTGGTGCCGCTCAAAGAAGCAATGGTCTCTTTCGGAATCTCGGGGTACGTGGGCACGTTGAAGTTCGGCTTCTTGCCATGCGTCTGGTTGACCACCACGTTGCCAATATGGTTGAGCACCTTGACTTCGCGGTCAATCATCGGGCGAATGGTCGTAAGCTCGGGGTTGGCCTCAATGAAGCCCGTGTCGCAGTTGCCCGCAATGAACGTGGGGTGATTGAGCACGTTTAAAATGAACGCCGTGTTCGTTTTGATGCCCTTGATCTCGGCTTCTTCCAGCGCACGAATGGCCTTGCGACGGGCATCGTCAAAGCGGTTAGCGTAAGCAGACACCTTTACCAGCAAGCTGTCGTAATACGGCGAAATGGTGGAACCGGTGAAGCCGTTGCCGCCGTCCAAGCGAATGCCATTGCCAGAAGCAGTGCGGTACAGCTCCAAAAAGCCCGTGTCGGGAATGAAGCCCATAGCGGGATCTTCCGTGGTAATGCGGCACTGAATGGCATAACCGCGCACCGAAATGCTTTCCTGCGAAGGAATGTTGATCTCATCGGAGTCAAGCGCATAGCCTTGCGCAATAAGAATCTGGTCTTGCACGATGTCGATGCCCGTAACGCATTCGGTCACGGTGTGCTCTACCTGAATGCGCGGATTCATCTCAATGAAGTAATGGTTGCCGTCTTTGTCCAGCAAGAACTCCACGGTACCCGCGCTGCGATAGTTCACGAAGCGCGCGATTTTCAGAGCATCTTCGCAGATAGACTGGCGCTGCTCCTCGGTCAGGCACAAAGAAGGCGTGAACTCGATAACCTTCTGGTGGCGGCGCTGAATGGAGCAGTCGCGCTCAAAAAGATGCACGATGTTGCCGTATTTGTCGCCCAGAATCTGAACCTCAATGTGCTTGGGGTTCTCGATGTATTTCTCAATGAAAATGTCGTCGTTGCCGAACGCTTTTGCCGCTTCGCTCTTTGCGGTGTGGTACTCGTTCAGCAAATTGGCCTGGTCGCGCACAACGCGCATACCGCGTCCGCCGCCGCCCGCTGCTGCCTTCAAGATAATGGGGTAGCCGCATTTGTTTGCGAAATCGATAGCTTCCTGATCGCTTTCGATTGCCTTTTCGACACCCGGAATGGTAGGAACGCCCACTTCATCGGCAACGATCTTCGACTGAATCTTATCGCCCAGCTGGTTCATCATGTGCGAAGTGGGGCCAATGAACTCAATGCCCGCGTTCTCGCATGCCTGCGCGAAATCGGGATTCTCAGACAAGAAACCATAGCCAGGATGAATTGCGTCAGCGCCTTTCGCCTTTGCCAGAGCAATGATCTCATCGATAGCAAGATACGCGGCAACGGGAGCCTTTCCCTTGCCAATCTGGTACGCTTCATCGGCCTTTGTTCGGAACAGGGCAGTCTTGTCCTCCTCCGAATAAATCGCGATGGTTCTGATGCCCAACTCTTTGCAAGCGCGAATGATGCGAATCGCAATCTCGCCTCGGTTGGCAACAAGGACCCTCTTGATGTGCTTAATCTCGCTCATGACGGTCTTCCCTTCTGTTTGCTTTAAGCGTCTCAAGTGCGCAGTGCATTCCTGTATTATTCTCATAGGCCACGCATCTGTCCGACCAGCAAACACCAGTAGCATAGAAAATACAGATATCTATACCATGTTTCCGCGAAATTGAACCTGGAAAACGGGAAGTTAAACGGTAAGCACTAGGGGGAAATCCGAGGAACGGAAGGAGCAGGCGCGCCGTTGCCCTACAGAACAACCGCCAAAACGACAAGCAACGCGCCCAGCGCGAGCGCAATTACATCGCGCCAACCAAAACAATACACCCGATAACACGACCTTTTCTGACCCATACCATACCCGCGATTAATCAACGACAACGCCAACGTGTCAGAGCGCCGCAAAGCTCGCACAAAAAGCACCGTGAGCACCGGAACCAGCGCACGCAAGCGCTGCACCAGCGGGCCATCGAAACGTGCCATTTTTGCCTGCTGCGCGTTTCTTACCTGGTAGAATTCATCAACCAACACCGTGGTGAAACGGAAGGTCAGCCCTAAAGCACAGGCAGCATCGTCAATTTTGCACCGACGTCGCGAGAACGGCGAAGCTAGAAGATACACGCCATCGGATAACGCAGTAGGAGACGTTGTGTACATGAGCGTGGATGATCCCAAAAGCACGCAAACAAACCGAAGGAGGTTTTCTGCCGCAAGAACAAAAGAAGCGGCGCTCACGCAAAAAAGCTGCTCCGAAAAAAGAAGATTAAATGCGGCAACAAACACCAACAACGGCAAAAACGGCCTGATGATAGCCCCTGTTTGACGCATTGAAATACGAGCAGCAAGGAGAGAGGCCACACTGACAGACGCCAAGGCGCCCATGCCAATAGGTCCGCTCAAACAAAAACCGCCCACCATCAAAAACAGGCAGAATACGATTTTGGTAGCTGGATGCAATTGGTGCGCAAAAGAGTTGCTCTCGCGAAACACGCCAAACGGAAGGGGCTTCGAAGGGTTATCCGAGCAAGACTGCGTAACCTGACCTGAAGCCGCGCCGTTGGACACAGCGCCTTCAGAAGCGCCCGCCGCAGGTTCATCCAAGCAAACAACGCGCAACGCGCTTCTGCGAGCAAAAAATTCATCATGCGTCGAAAACAAAACCGCACCGCCCGCCGCAGCAAACTCCATAAGAGCCGCCATAAGCGATTCTCGCTCAACGGGATCCAACCCCGCCGTGGGCTCATCCAAAAGCAAGACCTTTGGCTGGCAGGCAAAAACGGAAGCAAGGGCTATGCGCCGCTGTTCTCCGCCCGAATACGAACAAGACGCCTGCGTGCGTGCGCGTTCGGGGTCCAAATGAAACAACTCAAGCGCATCGCAAACCGCCGATTCCAGCTGCGCGCCCGTCATACCTTTATTGCGGGCGCCAAAAGCAACGTCTTCAAACGCCGTTTTTGCAAAAAGCGCCCTCTCGGGCATCTGGGGACACATTCCAACATTTTGCGCAAACAGAAAACGACGCTCATCGGGCGAAACGGTTCTTTTATCGCTCCAATAGTTTTCACCGCAAACGAAAATCGCGCCTTGCACGGGGGTTAGCTCGCCCGCCAGGGCACGGAGCAACGTTGTTTTCCCGCTGCCAGAACAGCCCGTAAGAGCCACCACCTGACCCGGATAAAGAGAAAGGCTGAAGTCCGCTAGAACAAAAGCGTTCGCGATGTTTTCCGTATCTTGCCCCCGGCACGACACGCCCCGATGCGCCACGCTGCCCGTTTCATACGATAAAGAGAGTTTTTCGCATGAAAGAAGCGGCGTTTTTTCTTCCTGCGCACTCTTCGCAGCCGCACGCGGGGAAGCAGATGCGGCTGAAGCAGCGGAATACGCCTGCTGCGGCGTTATTCCCCGCACAGGCTGGCGACGTTTCGGGAGCTCAAGCCCCCACGAAAGAAAAGCACTCTCTTGTTTTTCCAGTTCAGAGGGCGCACCCTGCGCCACAAGAGCGCCTTCCGAAAAGACCACGATCTTGTCCGCCTGAAATGCTTCCTCCACAAGTTGCGTAACAAGAACAACCGCAATACCCTGCCGGCAAAGCCCGCGAAACGCACCCATGAGCTCGGCGCGCGCCTGTTTATCCAACATGGCGCTTGTTTCGTCAAAAATAAGCATCGGAAAAGAGCAAGCAAGAAGCCCCGCCGCGGCAACGCGTTGCTTTTGGCCACCCGAAAGCCGGTCAATAGGATGCCCCTCCAGTCCGACAAGCCCCACCTGCTTCAAGCTTGCGCAGACAATATCTTGCATTTCTTCCCTGCTTATGCCGCGATTCTCGGGACCGAACGCAACGTCATCTGCAACCAAAAGCGCAACAATTTGATCATCGGGATCTTGGAATGCAATTCCCGCCCTTGCCGTGCTCAAATCGTACGCCGCCTGCGCGCTTTCCGGCGCGCTCTTCGCTGCATCTTTTGAAATACCCACCAACGCATCGCCCGAAGCAAGGCAAAAGGAACCGTCCTCTTGCTCAAGCAGCCCCGCAAGTTGCAGCGCCGCTGTTGTTTTTCCGCTTCCGTTTCTTCCCACGAAAGCAACAAGTTGGCCAGGAGAAATATCAAGATTCGATAAGTCAACCGGCATTCGTTCGGTCTGATTTTGCACCGCGAAATTGTTCAGAACGCCCCGAGCCACCATGCCTGTTAGAAACCCGGTAACGCAAGCAGCAACGCCTAAAGGAAGCACGTTTATCAAAACAGCAGGGCTTGCAAGAAACGCGGCAGCGGCGCACAGTTGCCCCGCCACATGCAAAAGCGAGGCAAGCATGCTCACGGGAACAACATCGAGCCAGCTCACGCGAGAGAAAATCCACATTCCTAAAAAAGCAAGCAGCGTTCCCGATGCGCTATAGACAAGCATAGTGGGTGAACCGAACAGGAATCCCGCCGCAGCCACTTTAACGGCAGCAACGCAGACTGCGCTTTTTGCATCGGTTGCATAAAGCGCCACTAAGACAGCAACATTTGCAAGACCAAGCTTGAAACCGGGGAACGCAATTGGCAGGGGAATCATAGTTTCCACAAAGCTCAACACAAGCGCAACCGCACTTAAAAGCGCAATACGAGAAAGGCGTTTTACCTGTTCAACGTGCTCTTTTCTGTTCTGATTCGAAGATTTGCGCATGCTTTTTCTGATTTCACCACGCAAGTGCTTATCGCGTTGTTGCATCGAAAACGCCGTCTGCACCATTCGCGGACTCTTGGCTTTCGGCACCGCGCGCACCGTCGGCAGCGCCTTCCGCTACAACTTCAATCCACAGCTTATGCGGCAGACAAACGATTTGCTGACTCGCATTCGAAATCTCACCTTGCTGAATGCAATCATGGTTCGGGCAATCGG
Organism: uncultured Eggerthellaceae bacterium; assembly: GCA_934631995.1. Taxonomy (GTDB): domain Bacteria; phylum Actinomycetota; class Coriobacteriia; order Coriobacteriales; family Eggerthellaceae; genus CAKUOV01. The sequence continues at coordinate 16,434 of CAKTYF010000001.1, read as the reverse complement.
CGTCAATCACGCTCACCGCACCATTGGACACCACGATGGTATTCGAGCCCAAATCGGTGGAAACGGTAATTGTCGTATCTTTGTCCAGCGCTAGCTTTTCCTCCGAGCCATCGCTTGCATGAACCACAGCATAAGCCGAAGACGGCTGCTCGAGCAAAAAAAGCGAAGCGCCATAAGCGCCTAAAGCAATTATGAATATGATGGCAACCACCGCCATGCTGCGCTTGCTTGCTTTTCCTGAAGCGCGCATTCGTGTTCTCTCGCCCGTTTTGCCCGTAGCGGCATCGGCAGCGCCCTGTACTGCGTCGCCTTCCCCTTTGATATTTTTCACTGGAAATGAATTCATGTTTGACCTGGACTTTTCCTATACCGCTTGAAACCGCGCACCGGCAGACAGTGAGATTTGATCGTCACCATCAACTACCAGCGCCTCCAGGCCCCCTGACTGCTCGATAAACTCAAGCGCCCGGTCTTTGCCCATAATGAAAAGCGCCGTTGCCAAGGCATCGCCGTCAATGGATCTCTTTGAGCAAATCGAAGACGCCAGCAAATCCGTTTGCGCGGGGTAGCCCGTTCGCGGATCAAGGATGTGGTAGTACATCACGCCGTCTTGCTCGAAGTAGCGCTCGTACAAACCGCTGGTCACCACCGACTCATCCGCGCAATCGGCACTTGCAATGCAAACATTCCTTGCATTATTGGGATCTTGCACGCCCACGTGCCACGGAGAGCCATCTTCTTTCGTGCCAATCAACATGATGTTGCCGCCCAGATTGATAATGCCGCTCTTGCAGCCGGCCTCCACGAAGAAATCGTGCAAATCATCGGCAATAAATCCTTTTGCAATGCCACCCAAATCGATTTTCGCCTGGGGGTCAGCAAGCGTGACCATATTGTCCTGCACCTGAACGTTTTCGTAACCAACGTGGGAAAGAGCTTCCTGAATCGCACTATCATCAGGCTTTATGTTGTTATGAAAATCCCACAACGAACTGACCGCACCAATTGTGATATCGAAAAGCCCTTGAGTTGAACGCGCATAGTTCAACGACGCCTGTATGCATGCCGCCGTTTCGGCAGCAACTTGCACGGGAGCGCCTTGCGCCTGATTGATGCGCCAAACATCGCTTCCCTCTACCGTGCGAGACAAAATATTCTCGAAGTAATAGCAGCGTTGCACGGCCTGATCCATGACTTCTTCGGAACATGCCGCAGAAAGAGAGACCTCGGTGTCGAATACGAAAATCGAACGCTTCTGCATGGTAGAAGCAGAATCAGATGCTGTTTGGTCGGAGTTTTGCGTGCTCGGCGACGAAGCGAAAGACGAACAAGCAGGCAAAACGCAGGCCGATCCTGCAAGACCGAGCAACGCGGCGCCCAAAAAAGACCTTCGGGACAACGGGCGTGACATCATATTTTGCTTCTCCTTTTCACCGCAACTTGCTCGAAAACGCTACGAGCATGCTCGCCAGCGGCAGCAGCTCATGTATCTGCGCCCACTTCTTAAAAGTAAGCGTCAGTGAACATTATACGAATCGCCAGCAAAAGTAAACCTTGGATAACAAAATATCGGTAAAAAATAACGCCCCGCGCAAACAAAAAGCGCTACCAGCGCACTGCACCTAATACCCACAGCAACGCAAGCAGCAAAGCGGCCCGCACCACTACCCACAAGGGATGATTCCCCTTAAGAACAAAGTGCTTCTTTTCCGCCTGCACCTTCTTGTCCATACGCTCCGTTTCCTCTGTCCCTTTTTCCGACCAATCGCCGGCACAAGCCAAAGAGGCGACAGAAATGTTATCAATCGGGCATGCCGCAGCGCATCGTCCACAGGTAATGCATTCCCCCATTTCAAAACCGCCGCGTTCTGGACGCATGTGAACCGGACAGGCAGAACGACAGACCTCGCAACGCGAAGAACAGCGCTGCGGATTACGCTTGAGTTGGCTTATCGGCAGCACGGGCAACAGGCTAAAAAGTGCACCAAGCGGACAAAGGAATCGACAAAAGAAGCGTTCGACCAGGGCCATTCCCACCGCTATTGCGGCAAGTACAGAAAATGCAATGATCGAGATTCCGTCAAGTGAGCCACCGGTAAAGCCAGCGAACGCGGTCCACGGACTCCAAGAAGAATCGTATGACCCCCGAAAACACAGGGCGAAAATAGCACCCAGAACAACAACCTTCGCAAACCGCAGAACAGCAAGAAGGCTTGGGCGCGCTTTCGCCGTGGGAAAATGCTTGGCATACCAAGATCGAAGCGGCGTGAACAGCAGATACAGCGCATCGCCGAGCGTGCCGAATGCGCACGCGTACCCGCAAAAGAAACGGCCGAAGACCACCGTGAATGCGCATAAACCCGCCAAAAGAAGCAGAAACGACGTTGGCTCTATAGCTTTAAGGCCGCCTATTTGTCCCGCAATATATTTCACGCCGTTGAATGCAGCGCTGAATGCCCCGGGAGCCGCAACGAAAAATACGATTTGAACAGCCCAGCGCACTCCCTTTTGAGCTAGCTGTGATTGTTTGCGCTGCTGTGCTTTTGTTGCTTTCTTACCATCTTTCATATTATTTACCCAGCTCATTGGTACTTTCTGAAACACTCGCACTCTCATCTTCCGCCGCAGGAGCACTCGAACCCGCCAAGCCCGACTGTTCAAGCGCTCTTGTTGCGCCGTTCAAAATGCCCGACGAAGAAAATGTTGCACCGCTTACCACATCAATTTGCGTTGTTTGCTCCTGCACAATGGTGTCCAGCAAAGGAAGCGACATGTTCAGCCACGCTTGGCCTTCTCCTTCGGCACTGATTAGCTCGACCTGGGTAATGAATCCGTTATCGATGGTCACCTGCACGCAAACGGTGCCGCCGTAGCCCTCTGCTTCACCCTGAAACACGCCATCGGTGGCATAAGAGCCGCGTTGCATAGCGCGCTGAGCTTCAAGGATTTCAGCTTTGATCTGCTCATCATGGGCATTCGCAACCTGAGCCCATGACGTAAACGAAAACAATGCAGCAAGCGCAACCGCCAATCCAAGGCAACGCAGCAAGAACCCTTCATATTTTGCGAAGATGCGAATCACGAGCGATCACCCAACGCTTCGCTGTCTTTCCTTTCCGGTTCGACCGCTTCTTGCTGACCCGGAACTTTGTCCGCTTCCGACTTTATGGGATTGTCGTCTTTGTCTACGAGTTCCGGCTTCTTTTCCGGCTCGGTAGTCTCTTGCTGATTGGGCGCATTGCCTACTTCCGGTTTTACGGGCTTCCCATCCTTGTCTACGAGCCCCGGCTTCTTTTCCGGCTCGACCGCCTCTTGCTGATCAGAAGGGGATTTATCGGCCTCTGGCTTTATGGGGTTGCCATCCTTGTCAATCAGCCCCGCGCGATACGCCTCTGCGAACGCCAGGCGCGCCTTATCAAGAGCGGCGTTATAGCCTTTCGCAACTGCCGCCGATGAATACGTAGCACCACTTACCACATCATAGGACTCTACGCGCTGATAATGGGCCGCTTCAATCTGGTCAGCAACGCCCGTATAGGTAACGTGCTCGCTGCGAATGGTTCTTCCCCATGCCGCCCAATCGAGATACGTATCGTTTTTTGTGTCGTATTCTCCCAGTTCAGCTGCGTCTTTTTCGCCTGACCCCGTTCCGTAAACATCAACAATTTCCGCAACCGCGCCCTGTTCAACCCGAATGGTTACCGCAAGGTAATACGGCCGATAGGCATCGGGATTCTTTTCGTCGGCACAATACGTATACGAGGTGTATTCGCCATCCAAAAGCCCTTCGACCTCAAGGTCGGTCGATTCACCAGGCGCCACAGGCGCACTGGGAACGCTCGGCTTAACGGACGCCGCAGGGGTATCGGGGCCATCTGGCGCGGAAGAATCTTCGCCTGTCATGCTGTCTTGGTTAGCGGCCGCCTGGGCAAGGCACCTGTTGATTGCCTGCAGGATTCCCTTGCTGGAAAACGTTGCTCCGCTCACCGCATCAACCGACGTGCTCTGGGCAGCCAAAACGGACGACACCACTCCAATCGCACGGTTGAAGTAAGCGGCATCTTCATTTTGCGAGAGAATATCGATTGCAACGATTTCCCCTTGCAAAATGGTCACTTGAACCTCGATGTCGCTCTTATAGCCGTACGCAGCTGCGGTATACACGCCATCTACCAGGCCATTTGCTGGCATTTCGAACGATTCTTGATCAAGCGATCCATCGTATTCGCGACCCGTTTCACGCACGCTTGTTTCGTTCGGGTCAATAATCTCAAGCGCTTGCGCCTGGACAGGGGCAGAAATCTCATAAAGCGACGGATCAAAAACAAGCGGCTCGTACCCCGCAATAGACGCTCCAACCGCAACGGCTACGGCAAACCCTGGAACCAAAAAGACAAGCTGCGCAAGACGTGCGCGTTTTGACGGCGCGCTCACCTGCGAAGACGACGACTCCGATGGCGCTGTTGACTTCATTGTTACTCCTTTTCACGCCGATTCGGGCCCCAAAACGAGGCCCGAACCTTGAAAAGCACTGCTAAAAAGATGGTGGAAAATTATTCCCACGATTTGAAAAGCGCATAATGCTGGATTGCAAATGCGTCGGCAGCGTCGATGGCATCATCGCCGTTAACATTGGCGGTATATTCAACGGTAGCCTTCGACCAGCCTTCGCCAACTGACAAAAGCGACGCATAATCAGGCCCGATTACCTTCGTTGCAAGGTCATAGGCAATCTGAGCGTCCACAATATTAATCGCACCGTTATTGTTCACGTCGCCCTTTACGGCTTGTGCGGAAATCACGCTCACCTCGGCCGCAACACCAGCAACAATGGCATGATCGCGCGTGCTTCCTTCTACACTTGCAACGTTATCGGCAGAAGAATCCAGGGCGATAGTCGTGGCGCCCGCACCAATGACTTCGAACTGCGCTTGAGCGACAACGCCACCTTCGGTAAAGTCAGCATCGTTTCCGAAGAAGCTAAACATTCCTGCATCGGTCCATTTGAAATTGTCTTTTTCGGAAAGCTGAGAATTCTCAGTGCTAAAGCCCGTCAGGCGGACAACTTTATCATCAAACGAAAGCGTGCCCTGAGCCGTGGTAATCTTGTCGCCCTTCATGGAGATAGCCACGTTAAACGTGTCGCTCACCTTGAGATTTGTTGCCGTAGTAGCCAAATCAAGCGTCAGGGTTGCTTCGGCCTGCTGAGTAAAGCTTGCCGTCATAGGCGCGTAGTTCGCGCTGTTCACTGCCACGGTGTATGTGGTCCCTGCAACCATAGACTCCGAAAGCTTGACAACGCCATTGGATATTGCGGCGTCCTGAGCAAGGTAGTACGTCTTGGCGTTGCGGCCCGAACCAACGGTGTAAGAAACTGTTGCCGTTGCGCCCGTCATGTCTTCAGGCATGCCCGAAAGCTTTACCGCCGCACCATCATACGTGCTTCTCACCGAAAGCGGCTGCTCAGCCGTGGGAAGAACGTTCACGCCGGTAGAAAGGGGTTGGTAGCCATCGGCGTAAACCGTGATCGTATACGTTCCCGCCTTAATTTGCGATGCGCCTTCATTGTAGAACGGAGCAAAACGCGTCACATTCGCCTTATTCGAGCCAACAGATTCGCCGCTATTCACAGCGATTTCAATCTTGTTGTAATGGAATCCCGCCGTTGAGTTCTCGCCGTAATAGTCAATCCACGGCAGCGTGCCTACCGTAGTTGTTCCGTCGCTGATGGTGATGGCGGTAATCGCATTCAGATACTCGTTCCAAACGTAGCCTTCAACGGTATCATCAGGCACAACAACAAATTCACCCGTACCGTATTTGTTGCTATAGGCAAAACTGGAAGAAGAAACAGTCGGAGAAACCGTGGCTTCCTTTGTGGTTTTGTTCACGCCGGTAAGCGTTACCGTGCCGTTTTCGCCGGTCGCACGCTGCACGTTAGCCGGAATGTCTTTTGCGTGACGGCTGGTGAAGTTCGTTGCCGAAGAGACCGCATCGTAGCCCGTGGACGTGTCCACGCCGAGTTCGGCATAATTAGCGGCCCATGTGGTAAAGCCTGCATGTACCAGGTTCTTTATTGCTTCGTTCAAATGGGAAGTCGCTTCGTCAACGGCTTCCTGGGTGGTCTTGGTGGGACCTTGCTGAGCAAGGGCAAGCTGCTCTTTCGCCTCGCCCAGCTCAACGGAAAGCGAAGCCCACGATGCAGCAGTGTAGTCGGCTTCAGTCAAGGCTTCTGCGGCGGATATTGCCTGCTCAAGAGCTTCCGTGCTGCTTACCACATGCGCGTTGTTGATGTCGCCTTCATCGACGTCCAGCGTCAAAACGGTATCTTCGTAGCCCAAAGCGCAAATAGTCACTTTCCATTTGCCCGTGCCATCGGTGCCCTGGGGAAGCGTGCAACGCGCCGATTCCGTAAGGCCCAGCTGAATGCCATTGGACTTATGCATCCAGTTATCCGCAGCGAACTTCGTTCCGTACGTTGCCAGCACCGTATCGCCCGAGCCGTAATACTCCCAGAAAACCGCCTGCATATTGGCGCCCAGGTCGCCATAATTCGATTTCAAGTCAACACGCAGGAAATCGCCATACGAACCAGCAAGCGCCGCACCTGTCTTCGCGTTTTTCGTTGTTACGCCCAACGTGGAAACATCGGCTACTTTCAGCGCAGAATCTTTCACGCCCGAAGTTGTTCCCGTCTGGCGCTTTCCGAACGAGAAGTCGCCCGTTTCATCGTTTTTCGTAGCAACTTTCAAGCCATTCGTGTTTGCATCTACGTTGGCAACAACGTTGTAGCTGTTCAACTGCTGTTCGGTATAGCCCCCCGCAAGCGTGCCGCCGTTTTCTACCACGGAATACTTTGCTTTGAAGGCATCCGAATCGGCGCTTTTTACCGCAACGGGAACGTATTTGAAGCCCGTAATCTCGTAGTGGTCCATAACGTCGGTCGTCTCACCTGCGGTAATGTTGCCGCGGCTAAACGTAATAGTTGTTCCATCTTCCAAAACAGCTTCTGAACCGCTATTCCACGAACTCACGTTATAGGTTGCACCACTTGTACCATAAATAATGGCCGTGTTTTGGTAGCTGCCGCGATGAAGGCCGTGATTCGTTGTGGCACGGGAAACAACGTCAAACGCACCCGTATCTGCTTCGTTGTGCGTATCCACCTGGGTGCCGGCAGCATTGGATCCCGCCGCCTGCACGTCTTCTGCGGCATAGTACTCGCTATAGGGAATCGCAGCATACAAGTACACGTACTCGTCGGGTGTTTCGGCAACCGCCTTCGACAGCGCATCCGCTACCGCCTGCACAAGCGCGGCGCTTGAATACGTGGCTCCGGAAACAGCCTGCACCCCTTCAACGGATTGCGCCTGCACAATCTGCGCTGCTACGCCCGTTGCCTTACGCGTTCCCAGCTCGGCGTTTTCGAGATACGTTTCGTTATCGGAGCTGTCAGCAGCGGCATTTTTGTAGGAATCATCCGTAAGCGCCACTGCGCTGATTTTTCCGCTCTCGTCAATGGTGACGTTTACGGAAATCTGGTACGTCGTCCAATCGTCGGCGCCCTTGTTGGTCACGGTCGCGTTGCCCGTATACACACCCGGAGCGTAAGTTTTCCCTGCTTCAAAAGCAGAAAGGGTGGCCGGAGAAAGTGCAAATTGGGTATAATTTCCTTCAGAGAGCATCATGTTCTCTACTTCAGAGGAATCGGTCGAATCGATGTTGGTAGCACTGGTGTCGGCCGGTTCTTCTTTTTGCGTTTGCATCCATGAGGTCAACGCACTTGATGCACTTCCGTCCTGGGGAATCTCGCTTGCCAAAGCCGTTGCCGGACTAAATGACAGAACAATAGATCCCGTCAAAAAAACCCGAAACGCTTTGTTGGTCAAAGCTCCCAGGTTTTTTCGAAATGGGGCATTTCGCATAGTTCTCCTTTCTTTTTTACAGGCACATTGCTTGTTTACAGTGCATCAACTTGCTGGGCTGCACCTTTGCTACATTGCATTCGCACTGCGGCAAGGGCAGAAAGCGCGCAAGGCAATCACGAATGCATTGAGCGCCTTATTTGTTCTGAGCGCCAACTACTTCGCATAACCGGCACCCGCCCAGCTACCTCGCACTTCAAGACGAGTCACCAGCCATCCGAGCACTTCACGCAATGGGCAACCCATCCAGCTGCCTTGCCAATGCGAACTGCGCAATGTTACCTATAGCTAACATACGTAGAGCATGTTAGCAGACGTTAACTTTTTTTGAAGAAAAACTTTTTGGATTTGCAGATTTTTTACTAACGGCTTTACGTAGCGACACAATGCAGTAAGAGCGGAGGGCGCGTACCGCCAATGCGGCTTGAGTGTCGCATATAGTTGCGCGGAGGGCGCGCTGACAGGGCAACCCGAGCGACACAGCGAATGTCGCAGGCGATCGCGCGGACACTACACACTGCAGGGCTGATCGAGCATCGTAGCGGACGCATGTGCACTGCTCTACTGACGGTCCCATTCGTCAAGGGAGCCACCGGTATCGGCCTCCCAATCTTCGGCGGAATCGTAATCGCGCGGGCTGTACTTGTTCGGTTTTTTCGACGTGCCCGAAGAGCTCGATGAACCGCCGCCACTACCTGCAGCGCTGTCCGCCGAAGCATCGGATGACCCACGGCTTTTCGCAGGAGCTTTGCCACTTTCTTTTTTGGAGGGGGATTCCGCATATAAATTGGGAAGTCCGTCTGAATCGGGCCAGTAAACAGTTCCAAACTGGTATCCAAGCTTGAGCGTTACGACAACGACCCCGTTCGCACAACCAGCATAGAAGATTTCGTCTTTCGAGCCGTTTTTGGCATACCACGTGTAAAAGGTGCAGCTGCCTTTTCTTTCCACTTTATCGCTGCATCCCAAAAATGTTTCGTCGATATATTTTTCAGGCAAGCCTTCTTCAGGGAGGCTCTGCGCAAGTTTCTCCAGGTCAACATTAGTTTCTTGTTCGTTCGAAGCCCTTGCGCTGGAAGCAGCAAAAGATGATTGCGAAGAGGGCGCTCCGGGAGCAAGCGCGCAGGAAGCCATCCCCAAAGCAACGAACGCGAAGGCGGCAACCAGGCACGCTTTCGCCAAAAGTCCGCGCGAGCGCTGGCGACAAAAACAACCGCGATGGTCGGGGCGGTCAATGCGGTTAGAGCGACCATAACGAATGCGGCAGTCGCCAAGACAACCGATGAGCCAACGGCGTTCGCGTAGCGCGTGGCGGTTGCGATAACCGCGACGCATATGGCGACGTCCAATCTCTTCACGCATAGCAATCACCGCCTTTCCCGCATTGCACCTTTGTTTTGCCCGCAATCGACCACACTTTTCATCTGGGTGCGAATCTTCTTCAAATAATTGTACTTCTTTGGACAATTTTACGCGTCCCAAGAAACGGACACGCTTGAAGAAAAAGAAATCACTGCTTAATCTGGCGAAAAAATGCCTGATGGTAGTACAATATTTGCTGTTTGTGTTTAGAAGAAAGCGTGGCGATTTTGCCACAGCAAGACCGCGCACAGGTCGCGTGAGCAGAAAATCACGCCCCCGCAATCTGTGCCAAAGACCGCGAAAAGGACGTTCCATGAGCGATATTGATTACGAAAGCCTTGTTATCAGCCTGCCCAACTACCCTCAACCGGGCATTATGTTCAAGGATGTGACGCCTGTTTTCGCCGATGCAGAAGCTTTTTCGTCGCTTGTGAACGACATTGCAGAAGCCTTTAAAGACGCCGGCATCACGAAAGTCGTGGGCGCTGAAGCGCGCGGCTTCATTTTGGGCGCACCCGTTGCTCTGAAGATGGGCGTTGGGTTTGTGCCTGCACGCAAGCCGGGCAAGCTGCCGCGCAACACCATCTCCGAAAAGTACGGCTTGGAATACGGCTCCGATGAGCTGCACATTCACGCCGACGCTCTTTCCGAAGACGACGTTGTTCTGCTGGTTGACGACCTTGTTGCTTCGGGCGGCACCGCCATTGCGCAGATTCACTTGGTCCAAAAATGCGGTGCGCGCGTGGGCGGCCTTGCCTTCCTTTTGGAACTGGCATACCTGCATCCGCGCGAGAACATCGCAAAGGAACTCGATGTTCCTATTTTCTCTGAATGTGTTGTTGAGCAGGAGAAATGGGACTAAAGCGAAGTCAAGCTAAAGCCGCGCTTGCACGGTTTTAACAAACCCCTACGGTACTAAAAAAAGGGACCACGTTCGGTCCCGTTTTTGTTACTCGCCCGTTTTTTGCAGCGGGCGCAGGCTCGGCGGGCTTGCGGGTTCAGCAAGTTGCGGGGCTCGTGAGCCCACGAACACAGCCCGAATCTCCGCTGCTGCTTGCTTTATGCGCGCAGGCGAGCAATTTCCTCTGCCCAGCCGCTCAAATTTTCATGGGGCGTTTCCAGGAAGAATGGCAAGTCGCAAAGCAACGGATGACGCGTTACCGCATGCAGTGCGTCAAAGCCAATACGACCAGCTCCAAGAGCGGCATGACGATCTTTATGGGAGCTGCGCTCGTTCATGCTGTCGTTCAAATGAATGGCACGCAAGCGATTCAAGCCAATGACCTGGTCGAACTCGCACAACACGCCATCCAAGTCCCCCACAATGTCGTAGCCGGCATCCCAAATGTGGCAGGTATCCAAGCACACGCCCACCTGTTCGCGCAAGCCGGGCTCAATACGCTCAACAATCGAAGCGATCTCCTGAAACGAGCCGCCCACTTCGCTCCCCTTGCCCGCCATGGTTTCCAGCAGAAGCGTGGTGGTATGCGGCGGCTGCAGCACATCATTGAGCATGGCGGAAATCTTTTCGACGCCCACGTCAACGCCTTGCCCCACATGGCTTCCCGGATGCATGTTGTAAAGCTGGCCGGGCGTTGCTTCCATGCGTTGCAAGTCGTCGGCAAGAACCTGATGAGCAAACTCGCAGGTCTCGGGCTTATTCGACGCGGGATTAAGCGTATAGGGCGCATGCGCTAAGAACACGGTTATGCCGTTTTCCGCCGCCAGAGTCTCGAACTTCGCAATATCCGCTGGATCGATGGCTTTTGCCTTGCCACCACGCGGATTGCGCGTGAAAAACTGAAACGTGTTCGCATTAATGGACACCGCCTGTTTTGCCATGGCGGCATACCCCTTTGAACAGGACAAATGACATCCAATAGTAAGCACAAGCAATCCTTTCCGTAAGCCGCTTGCAAACAAGCGAGAACTGTTTTATATCCAAGTTATCGTAAAATCGTTCACAGTTATCGTTTTTTAAGAGTTTATTCCAATAAAGTCGTTTTTTTCAATAACTGTGAACGATTTTAGAATCCGAAGAGAGCAAAAGCAGCATCAATTTGGTCTCTCAAGGCTTGCTGCTTGTCATGAAACACCGCAGTGGACGGAAAAAGAATCCTGTTGCATTTATGTGCATGCGGTTTTTTATATGCAAAGATTTGTTTCTCCACCAATCGTGCAACATGGTTAAAAGAAGATAGATTTCTTAACTGACCTGCTGTTATATTGAATATAGGAACACCAATAGAAGCCAGATCATTACCATGGCGGGCATCTGCCTCAAGAGAACCGGGCAAAGCATGCTCGAATGCCCCATGATATTCCACTGCAACATTTTGCTCGGGCCAGTACAAATCGCAATAGCGAGCGCGCATTGTTGATGGAATATCCAGCCGGTAGTTCATTTCGGGAATGCCAAGACCACATCCTCCCAGTTCAACTGGATATCCCAATCTAAGAGCACATTCAATTTCCTTTGGGCTTGCCGCCCCGCAAACAGCTAAGGGAACAAGCTTTTTAACACGCGAGAGTCCATTAGGCACCTTCAAACAGCTCTGCTCGCACGATTCAATAAACGCAGCAACTTTAGCAGGCGTTGTTACGCTTCGGCGAGGCACAAGACCGCCCGTTTCTCTGTCTTTGGCAAAAACCCCAAACAACATGCTCATGAGCACAACAATTTGGATATCCGTGCATTCTCTAGCAAGCTGCAACAAAGCAAGCTCGGGCAAAATACAATAAAGACCATCTGCCACCTTAAAGCATAAATCACCGGGAATGCCGCCAGGTTGAACCGAGCAACGCATGCTCTTAGAGTTTCGACGGCACGATGCCGAGGAAACCATGATATGCAAAGGCAATGAAACCGAAAGCATCTTCGCAAGCTGAGCACCCTCTTGTTTCGACATCCTCGGACGGCCCTCAACGAAACAAAGGAGCGGCGTAAAATCCATTGAACCCGAAAGATAGGCCATGAAATTATTCGATGACCGGGAGACATATGCTGCAAATTCATTATCGGCATCAAGCTGCTTCACCAAAGAAGACGTCAAAAAAGAAACAGCATCACTCCCCGAAAGAACGACATTCTCCATTGATATATATCCCTCCTTTTAAAAATCGTTCACAGTTATCGCTTTTTGAGAGTTTATGCCAATAAAGTCGCTTTTTTCAATAACTGTGAACGATTTTTGAGAAAACAAAAAAACAAGGGCGGCCATCAACACCAAAATAATGTCAATAGCCACCCTTGTCGGTTGCCCTATCCGAGTATCGTGGGCCTACCGCTCTTGAAGAGCTAATTTCCGCTTTCCACCAGGGAAATTGCCTTGAAGTTAAGTTCAGCGAACTGCGGTTTCACGCATGCTTGGATTGCGGCGCGCAGCTCGTCAAAACTAATAGGAAGACGCCCGGTTTTCACCGCCGCTGCAAGCAGCAGCGTGTTCAGCGCTTTCGTAGTTCCCACCGAAGCCGTAAGCGCTGCATCGTCCACAACCACTACGCGATCGGTCAGCAAGCGCTTAAGCTCTGCAAGCACGCCCGCAGCCGTGTACGGTTTCTCGGAAAGCGCCGCCGTTACCGGCTGAACGCCTGTTGATGCCGTGACCACCACACCGTTCGGAGCAAGGTACTTCAACGCACCTGCCGCCTCGGCTGGCTCGAATGCGACAATGACCTGGGCCGTTCCACGCGCAATTAGCGGGGAGCTTACCTGTTCGCCGCAGTCGCCCATGCGCACATGAGACGTTACGTTGCCGCCGCGCTGCGCCATGCCAATCGTCTCCGCCGTGCGCACATGCCAGCCTTTATCCTGCGCAGCTTGGGCAAGCACCTTCGCCGCAAGCACCGTGCCCTGGCCGCCAACGCCCGCCAAAAGGATGTTAATCATTGCTCTCCCCTTTCTCCGCGTGCGCACTCGCCGGCATAATCGCAGATGATGGGCATATCTGCACGCATAAACCGCACCCGTTGCACAGCCCTGCATTCACGAACGCCTGGCCACGCGCGGCGCTCTTCGAACCTTGCAGCGCCTTATCGAAACCAATGCCGGGGCAGCCGATTTCAGTGATGCACTTCTTGCATCCCGTGCATTTTTCCGCATCGATCACTACCGCAGGAAGCGGCTTTTTCAGCTGGATGCATGGCTCAACAAAAATAACCGCCGAAGGGCCCTCAAACGAAACGGCCTTCTGAACAGCAGCAATGCTTTCCTCCAAGTGCAAAGGGTTCGCTGTCTCAATGCATTTCACACCCAGCGTTTCCAACGTGGCAGCAATGGAAAGAGGTTCGCTCTTGGGTCCCATGAGCGTCTGGCCCGTGCCCGGATGCGGCTGCGCGCCCGTCATAGCGGTGGTCGCGTTGTCCAGCACAACAATGGTAATGTCGTGCTGGTTGTACACCGCGTTTGCCACGCCCGTCATGCCGCTGGCAAAAAACGTGGAGTCGCCAATAAACGCAAGCGCCTTTTTGCCCGGGTCAACAAGGGAAAGCCCCTGCGCCATGGTAATGCCCGCACCCATGCACAAGCACGTATCCACAGCATCGAGCGGCTTGGCGTTGCCCAACGTGTAGCAGCCAATATCGCCGCAGTATGTGGCAGGCGTCTTGCCCAACGCACGCTTCACAGCGTAGAAGCTGCCACGATGCGGGCAGCCAGGGCACAGCACCGGCGGACGCACCGGCAGCGGATCGGATTCCGATTCGTACAGAACCGCTGGCTCATCAGGGCCGCAGCCGGGAACGCCCAGGTAGCATGCCAGACGTGCCGCAAGATTATCAACATCGTTTTCGCCGGCTGCACGAACTTCATCCGTAACGCGACCATGCACGTTGTAGCCCAAGTGACGCAAGCCTGCCAAGCGCAAAAGCTCGTCTTCCAAAACGCCATCGAGCTCTTCAATCACCAGAATATCAGTCAAGCCCTGCGCGAACTCCAGCACCGCATCTTGCGGGAAGGGGTACGGCAAGCCGATCTGCATAAACTTGTACGCAGGAACGAATACACCCTGTTCAGCAGCACGTTTCTCAACCATCTGCAGTGCTTCGCGCACATACGCCGCGCTTACGCCGCCGGCAACAATACCCAAAATCGGATCGTGCGCCTCTTTTTCGCCGCCGCGCACCACGGGGTTGAACGCCGCCGCCAGTGGACCGCGCGAGAACTCGGCTCCTATTTCGGGCAGGCGCTTATTGATGTCGTGATGCGCCGCGAACGCACGAGCAGGGAAAATAACCCACTTGGAATCGCGCACGAAGCCCTTTTCGGGAACAGCGCGCGCCACCGTGTGATCCGCCACATCGAAAAACGCCGATGCGTGGCAAATGCGCGTGGTGGGACGCACAATAACAGGCGTGTGATAGCGCTCGGAAAGCTCGAACGCCTCTTTCATCATGGCAAAGCCCTGTTCGGGGGTCGAGGGATCAAGTACAGGCACTTTCGCGAAGGCCGCATAACGACGCGTGTCCTGCTCGGTCTGGGAAGAGATGGGGCCGGGATCGTCGGCCACGTACAGCACCATGCCACCTTTAATGCCCACGTAATTCACGCACATCAGCGGGTCGCTTGCCACGTTCATACCCATTTGCTTGCAGGTATACAGCGTGCGCGCGCCCGCGTACGAAGCGCCCGCCAAAAGCTCAAGCGCGGCTTTCTCGTTCGTGGACCACTCCACGTGCACGCCTTCCGCTGCGCCTTGCGCATGAAGCTTGGCGATGGTTTCCACCACTTCAGAGGACGGCGTTCCGGGATATCCCGCCACCACACGCACACCCGCCTCGAGCGCCGCGTGGGCAAACGCCTCGTTTCCCATCAAGAACTTTTTCATTGCGCTTCTCTCTTCTCTTTCCGATTCGCGCGTTTACATTTTTTGCTCGCGAGCAGCCAAAGGGTCCTGCGAGCGAACGGTCTGCGGGCGAAGAGCCCCGACCGAGGCACGTGACGCGACGCGCGACCCAATCGCGGCCGAAACTTGCGCCGCAGCCGCACACCGCGCCGCTGCACAACCGCGTGCCCGCAGGCTCACAAGCGTTATTTTGCCATGTCCGCCTTGAAGTCGATGATCTTCTGACGTGCGGTATCGCAACCCGTACCAAGCATTTGAACAGCCAAAATAGCAGCATTCTTGGCGCCGTTGATAGCAACGCACGCAACAGGAACGCCACTGGGCATTTGCACCATAGACAGCAGAGAGTCCAAGCCGCCCAAGTCGCTCGTCTTCATGGGAACGGTAATAACGGGGCATGGCGTATATGCAGCAACAACGCCACCCAAGTGTGCCGCCTTACCCGCAGCAGCGATGATGACTTTCATACCGCGCTCGTGCGCGCCGGCTGCCCACTCATGCACTTCCAGCGGCTTGCGGTGCGCGCTCGCAATCTTCAACTCGTAGGGAACGCCGAAGGCCTCAAGCTGATCCATGCAGGGCCGCATGGCCGGCAGATCGGATTCACTTCCCAAAATAACACCTACAACAGCGGTTTTACCCTCTTCGTGACAATTTCCCATAACGCTTCTCCTTTTTTCAATCGTGACAAATTACCCCACCTTTTGTCAACAAAACCCTTGGCAGAAGGCGGCGAGATTCGTTTTGTCGTGCTCGCGCATTCCAAAGCCCGCACAATCGACTTACCGTGCGCCCAAGCGCGCGACACGCATTTTTTTACTGTGCTTATTGTACCCGTTAGCTTGCGTTAGAAAGGGCAGCACGCCACGCAATCAGGTAATCAACCCATTCGCCGTACGATTGGGTACCTTGCTGCTGGCCAAACGTTTTCAGGTACGCATCGTTTACCGCCTGACCCGCCTCGGAAACCGTGCCGCTATACGCAGTGTAATGGTCGCTCGTTTGCAGCATATCGCGAATGACCAGCGCTTTTTCAGCGGTAACATTATCGGGGCTCAAGAGCTGCTCCACCAACGACGGGTAGTTTTCCGCCAACGCGTTGAAGCACGCCACGAACGCACGGTAATACCCGGAATAAGCGAAATTGGGGTCACCGCTTGCCGAGCACGCCATGAACGCCGCAAAATTCGCTTCCTCCTCGGCGGCAATGCCCAGACGATGAGCCGCTTCGTGGCACATGTTGAACGCAAGCGTGGCGGGAGCGCAGTTCTCGGGAACGTTCGCCTCGCCCGTTAAGGGAACGA